>JAJDUG010000064.1 GCA_022826755.1 Acidobacteriota bacterium | reverse complement strand
GAGCGGGTCAACGGCCGGCTCAAGGACGAGTTTGGCGGGCGCCACGTGAGGGTTCGCGGCCATGGCAAGGTCTTTTGCCACCTGATGTTTGGCATTCTGGCGCTGACAGTGGAGCAGTTGATGCGCCTGACGCTTTGAGCGCCGCCGCCGACCCCTGATTGGGCAGGATCAGCACCCGCCCCAGGGCAGGGAAAGGGTTGCCTGTGCCCGCGTCCGCCGACTGCCGGCGACTTGGCCGTCAGATTCAGGGATCTGCCTTCAAAACGATGATGTTGTCGGGTGGTCATCAGCAAAACTTTACTTTTGCCACCCCAATGTCATGCTCGGTTCGGAATTTTGCAAAAGGCTCAGGATAATTAGGATTTTTTTCCGGAAACGGCTGGCTTGCAATCCCGGGCATCCGCAGGCCCGCACCGGATCAGCGCCCCAGCCGGCTTCCGGCGCAGGAACTTCTCGTCCTGTTAATCCTGTGCATCCATGTTCATAAAAAATAGAGTGCAACCACGTCACAGGGCGCTTGCCTGCTCCCGGAACCGGCAACTTGTTGCAAAACAACCCTTGTTTCACCCTCGAATGATCCCTCCCGTCCTGGGGGGCGGGGGTCCGGCTTGCCTGAAACCACTCGAGGGGGTTATCCAGCAATGACATCCACCAAGAGCAGGAAGGACGGCTAAGAGCACTCCGTAAAGGAAAACGGCGAACCACGAATGGACACGAATGAACACCAATAAACTGATTGATGAGGTGTCGATTGGCAGGGGTGACAATCGATATCGAGGGGCTATCCACCAAGGAAACGATGTCATAGCCAGGTAGCAACGTTGCAGAAGCGTTTTGGTGCCGCTTGTCGTTGGAGCGAGTCCACCTGTATTCGTGTAAATTCGTGTTCATTCGTGGTTCGTCTTTAGGGAGTCGTAATTCGATCACGTCCGTTTCTTGGCGCGCACCCCGCCGGGACGCCTTCGCCAAGCTGCCTTGACAGTCTTTTGTGAAAAATGGTACAAAGCGGCCTGTTTTGCCAAAGAGCCTCCTGGCGGATAGGGGCTATCCACCAACCACTCTCACCTCACCGCGTTGATAGATTTCCGCTGGAGGCTCCATTGCCGATACGAGCTCGTCCGTGTCGCGAGGTGCCGGCTTGTTCCCGAAACTATCCACTGACCACTCTCCACTAATCACTTGAAATGAGGTAGTCGCCCATGTCCTTTAACGGGGTGGACATCCCTAAAGAGGGATCGAAAATCGAGCTGGTCCAGGGAAAACTGATAGTTCCCCCCCATCCCATCATCCCCTTCATCGAGGGCGATGGGACCGGCCGCGACATCTGGAAAGCCGCTGTGCGGGTCTTCGATGAGGCCGTGGACAAGGCCTGTGGCGGAGAGCGGAAAGTCTGCTGGTATGAGATCTTCGCCGGGGAAAAGGCCTACCGCAAGTTCGGGCAGTGGCTGCCCAACGATACCCTGGACGCGATCAGAACGTTTCGGGTGGCCATCAAGGGGCCGCTGACCACCCCCGTTGGCGGTGGCATTCGAAGCTTGAACGTCACCCTTCGCCAGGTGCTGAATCTTTACGCCTGCGTTCGTCCGGTGAAGTACTTTGCCGGGGTGCCGTCCCCGGTCAGGGCGCCCGAGAAGATGAATGTGGTGATCTTCCGGGAGAATACCGAAGATGTCTATGCCGGCATCGAGTGGCAGCAGGGCAGCCCGGAAGCGGCCAGGTTCATCCAGTTTCTGGACGAGCACCTCGGTAAGAAAATCAAGGCCGATTCGGGCATCGGAGTCAAACCCATCTCCATTACGGGGACCCGCAACCTGGTTCGCCGCGCCATTGGCTATGCCATCAGGCATGGCCGCAGGGTGGTGACCCTGGTGCACAAGGGCAACATCATGAAGTTTACCGAAGGAGCCTTTCGGGACTGGGGTTACCAATTGGCCCAGGAGGAGTTTCCGGAGGAAACCATTGCCGAAGACGAGGTCTGGAGCAAGCATGGGGGAAGGGTTCCCGAGGGAAAGATCATGGTCAACGATCGCATCGCCGACTCCATGTTCCAGCAGGTGCTCACCCGCTCGGCCGAGTATGATGTTCTGGCTACCCCCAACCTCAACGGCGACTACCTGTCGGACGCCTGCGCCGCTCAGGTCGGAGGACTGGGGATTGCTCCCGGGGCCAACATCGGCGACGAATACGGAGTCTTCGAAGCTACCCACGGGACGGCTCCCAAATATGCCGACCGGGACGTCATCAATCCCGGGTCGGTCATCCTGTCGGGTTCCATGATGTTCGAGCACCTGGGGTGGACGGAGGTTTCGAAGCTGATCGAGGACGCCTTCGGGCGCACCATCCAGCAGAAGAAGGTCACCTATGACCTGGAACGGCTCATGAGCGGGGCCACCAAGTGCAGGACCAGCGAGTTTGCCGACGCCATCATCCAAAACATGGGGTAGCCCCTTACCGTTGAACGTTCATTCGGGGGCCCTGGGCAGCAGCCGGGCAGGGAACTGTGAAACCCCGGACGGGGACCGGCCGCGGAATCGAGAGGAGCGATGTCGATGCGAAGAAAAGTGACGATCGTGGGTTCGGGGAATGTCGGCGCCACCGCCGCTCATTGGATCGTAGACAAGGAATTGGCGGATGTGGTGCTGATCGACATCATCGAGGGCGTGCCGCAGGGGAAGGCTCTGGATCTCCTGCAATCGGGACCCGTGGAAGGATTCGACTCGCACCTGGCGGGGACCAACGACTACAGCGACTCGGCGGGCTCGGACATCGTCGTCATCACCGCCGGCTTGCCCCGAAAACCGGGAATGAGCCGGGACGACCTCCTGATGAAGAACTATGAAATCGTCAAGGGGGTCACTGAACAGGTCGTCAAGTACTCCCCTCAATGCATCCTGATCGTGGTCAGCAATCCGCTGGATGCCATGGTGCAGACAGCCTACCGGGTCTCCGGCTTTCCCAGGAACCGGGTGATCGGCATGGCCGGCATTCTGGATTCGGCGCGGTTCAGGACCTTCATCGCCCAGGAACTGTCGGTATCGGTGGAGAATGTCCACGCCTTTGTGCTGGGCGGACATGGCGACACCATGGTGCCGATGCCGCGCTACTCGACTGTGGCCGGAATCCCCATAACCGAGCTCCTGTCGCAGGAAAGAATCGATGCCCTGGTCGAGCGAACCGCCAACGGAGGGGCGGAAATCGTGGGCCTGCTCAAGACCGGGAGCGCCTACTATGCCCCCTCGGCCGCGGTGACGGAGATGGTCGAGGCCATCTTCAAGGACAAGCGCAAGATCCTCCCCTGCGCCGCCTTTCTGGAAGGAGAATATGGGGTGAACGGGCTCTTCGTGGGCGTGCCGGTGAAGCTCGGCCGCAACGGAATCGAGGAGATCGTCCAGATCGATCTCCGGCCGGAGGAAGATGCGGCTTTGAAGAAATCGGCGGCCGCCGTCAAGGAGTTGGTCGAGATCATCAAGGTTTAGCCTTGCCTTCCCGCCATTGACTGCGCCAGGACCGACGTCATCGGGGTGGGGGCAAATTCAGGCGAATGACCTCGTAGGTTTCCTCGCGGTCGAAGATCTTCCCCGGAAAGAGCCAACTGATCAGCAGTCGCAGCAGCCCGAACCCCAGCCCCGCCACCATCGTGATCGCAATCACCGCTCCCACGTAGAGGAATACGCTCAGCATCATCCGTCCCACCGACAGGGGCTCCGCCTTGGGGTCCCAGCTCACCGAGGAGACGTAGGAGATCTTGTCCAGGAAGGACGAGGCGATCTCCGGGTCGCTCGAATCCAGAACCATCACCACCAGGGGGCCTTCCCGCTTGTAGAAGACCTGCCAGTCGGGGTGTAGCCGCATCAACTCCCGGTAGCCGCTTTGGAGATACTTGCCGGCCAACTGCTGGGTGGGGTAGCTCATCAGCAGGATCCTGGCCGACCCGTTGTGGGGCCGGTAGTCCGCCAGCAGGGCTTCCGCCCCATGGGCCAGGCCGAACAGGTCTTCCCGTCCCATCGGGAGCCTGAGGCTCAAGGCCCGATGCCCCATGAAAAACACCTCGCTGCCGGGAACCCGATGTTCCCGAGGGAGATAGTCCACAAGCGAGGGAAGCGCCCAGTCGGCAGGCAGCGCCTGGGCCAGGAACCGGCCAGCCTCGAGGGCCGCGGCACGCCCGCCGGGAAGGGCAGGCCGCCGGATCCTGACGTAGAACCGGCTTTGTGCGAAGGCCACCCATCGATCGCTCTCCTCGGCCAGCCTGGGGAAGCCCTCCGGAACCCGGGAATCGGACTTCCTGTAAAGGGTGAAGAGCCCATAGGCGGCCGGGGTGTCCACCATGCGATAGATCTGAATTTCAAGGGAACGGCCGCGGCAGCCAAGCTTCTGCCGGCTCAGGTCGTGGAATCCGTACTCCGTCAGGATCCGGGCTTCCCCGGGTTCGAATGCGGCCGCATCGGCAAGGGTGTGTCGGGTCAAGGGTGCCAGGGGCCGGCAGCCGGTACTCCGAGCCAGATTCTCCAAAAGCGTTTCCGGCTCCACCGGTGCGCCGCCCGCGTGAATGGGCAGGGCCAGCCCCAGCAGGACCAGCGTGAGCAGTGGCTTCATGGGTCGTTGAGTATTCCGGTTCGAGTCAGACCGACAGGACGAAGTAAACCCCGAAGGCGACGGCGGCCCCGACCATCAGCGCGTGGAGTTCCCGGTGCTTGCCGGCCGCCAGTTTCAGAAAGGTGTAGCTGATGATTCCGGCCCCGATGCCGTTGCTGATGGAGAAGGTAAAGGGCATGAGCAGCAGGGTGAGGAAGGCCGGAACGCCTTCGCCGATACGGCGCCAGGAGATGTCCTGCAGAACCCCCATCATCAGGAATCCCACCAGGATCAACGAGGGCGCCGTGGCCTGCTTGGGAACGATCCCCGCCAGGGGGCTGAAAAACATGCCCAGCAGGAAGAGCAGGCCCACCACCACCGAGGTCAAGCCGGTGCGTCCTCCTTCAGCGATCCCGGCCGCACTCTCGATATAGGTGGTATTGCTGCTGCAGTTGGACAGCCCGCCCGCAACGGCGCCCAGGGAATCCACCAGCAACACCCGGTGGATCCCGGGAAGTCTTCCGTCCTTTTGGAGGAAACCGCCCTCTTCCCCCAGCCCCACCACAGTCCCCATGGTATCGAAAAAATCGGTGAGCATCAGGGAGAAGACGGCCAGGAACGCGGACAGCAGCCCGAGGCGCGGGAAGAAACTCCAGTCCCAGCGGCCGAAGATCGCCTCGGGGCCGGTCAGGCCCTGAGGAAGACCCACCAGGCTGGAGGGCACCGTGGCTGCTCCGCCGAATGCCTGCTGGTTGCCGAACCCGAAGTTCAGAAGGGTGGCCACCAGCGTGGCGGACAGGATTCCCCATAGCAGGGCCGCCCGCACTCCGCGGGACATCAGCCACAGGGTCAGCAAGAAGCCGAAGAGAAACGTCACCACCCCCAAATCGCCGGGATTCCCCAGGGAAAAAGCGCCGCCCTCTCCTCGGGCGACCAGGCCGGCGTTGCTGAAACCGATGATCGCCAGAAACAGCCCGATTCCCGCTCCAATAGATTTCTTGAGCGGTGTAGGGATGGCATCCATCATGGCTTCCCTGAACCGGGTCAGCACCAGAACCAGAATGATGAGCCCCTGCAAGAGGACCACCGTCATGGCCTGGACCCAGGTGAGTTGCAACTGGCCGACCAGGTGGAGGGATACCACGGCGTTCAAGCCCATTCCGGGAGCCAGGGCGAAGGGGTAGTTGCTGAGCAGGCCCATGAGTATCGAGAGCACCCCGGCAGCCAGGCAGGTGATGCTCAAAACGGCTCCCGAGGGGAGGATGGCTCCGGTCGAATCGGGGATGTCGCCCAGAATCGTGGGATTGACGAAGATGATGTAGGCCATCACCAGGAAGGTGGAAAGGCCGGCCCGAGCCTCCACCGCCAGAGAGGTCCGGCGGCGGCTCAGCAGGAAGGTTCGTTCGAGCCAGCCCTGGGCGGAAGATGGGTTGTTATCCATGGTTGAAACAGGAAGCTGCTCCGGACCCGCACCGCCGGAGGGCTGGTGCGCCCGTTTCCCCGGAAGCGCTCTCGATCATCTCGACCGGAACCCGCAGCTATGGCGTTCAGGCAGCGGGATCGTCGGGTCAGCAACGCACCGCTTCGATCGGCCTCGACATTCAGGGAGCGGTAAATCCCGCGGCGAGACTCAATTTGCCCCACATCACCTTGAAGGTGCCCGCCTTCTGCTCGCCTTCGAGCCGGAGGGACAGGCGGTCCACCTCGGAGGAAGTTTCTTCCAGCTTCAGGGGAACCTCGGCCACTTTGGAGTAGTCGGTGCCGCTGATCTGCAGCTGCCATTTCCCATCCCCGAGGAACTTGGCTCTCAGAATGTAGGTTCCCCGGGCCAGGGATTTCTCACCGAATTTCAGTCCCACCTCGGTGGTCAGGGTGGTGTCCCCGTCCGCTCCCAGGCGCCAGGTCTCGCCGGGATAGATCATTGTCTTGATGTCTCGTCCCTTGAGCGAGGGTCGTCCGTATTCAACGGTGACCGTGCCGCCATCCAGTTCCAGGGTTGTCTCCCCGCGCGGGTTAACCTGAGCATGGAGGATCGGCGTGGATAGGATGAGCATCAAGGCTCCCGGCAATAGCTTCTTCATTGCGTTCTCCTTTGGGCTCCCGGAGGTCGGTAAGGTTGCCTGTCGTCCTGGCAGATGCCCGCCATTATACAGTCGCCTGAGACGGATTGACAATCGGACGCGCGGGGGAGGCTAATGATTGTCTCCCGGCGCCGCCTCCCCGATTCCGCAAAACGTCGTTCAAGAAACTCAAGAATCACTCCCCCTTGAGGGGAGTGCCCCCGGGAACGCGGGCGTCCCGCCCCCAACCGTATTTCGTGGTGGAGGTCGCGGAGCGTTGCTGCGACCGTGTGGGCTGGCAGCCAGCCTTTCGGCGTGAACGGCGATGGCCAGTCCGAATGAAAGGCAAGGCCCCGTTACCTTTCCATCCCAGCGGCGCAGTCGGCCAAGGCTGTGCCGGGCTAATGTGCGGGCGGGACGCCCGCGTTCCCGGGTGGGCCATCATCCACCCAACAAACCGGGAACATGATTTACATCACGCCCAGGAATCGGGCAGGGCGCCGTTTGCAAGCCTCATGTATCACTCCCCCCCGGGTGTGGCACCGGAGGGGAAGAGACGGCCCTTTCCCCCTTCCAAAGCCAAGCGGTACACCCTTGCGGCTACGGCCACATCCTCGATGGCCAGACCGAGGGATTTGAACAGAGTGATTTCTTCGGAGCTGTTCCTGGGAGGCCGTCGTCCGGTCACCACTTCCCCCAACTCGCCGACCTGTTCCCAGCGCAGGAGTCCCTTTTCGATGGGCCGCAGGAATTCACCGCATTCCAGCCTGGCCTGATCCCTGGAGTCGACCACGATGGTGCCGCAACGCCTCAGGCAGGCTTCATCCAGTTCCCGCCGGGCCAGCGAATTGCCTCCGGCCGCATTGATGTGGGTTCCCGGTCGAATCCTTCCACCCTCGAAGACCGGACGGGAGGAGTTGGTGATGGTAATCAGGATGTCGCTCTGATCCACCACGGCTTGGGACGAGCGCGCAGGCAGACAGGGAATCCCCAGTCGCGCCTGCATGGCTTCGCAAAACCGTTCCAGGCGCGCCGCGGTGCGGCAGAAGGCCAGGACCCTGCGAACGGGACGTACCTGGCAAACGGCCTCCAGTTGGCTGCGGGCCTGCCATCCCGCTCCCAGGATTCCGGCGGTTTGCGCGTCCTGGGGAGCCATCCAGCGGGTGGCCACACCGCTGGCGGCCCCGGTGCGCATTTGTCCCAGAAGGTTGGCTTCCATCATGCAAATCAAGGCGCCGGTCTCGGTTTCGTAAAGCCAGAAATGGAACTGTAGCCTTCCTCGAAAGACGGTATAGGCTTTGTAACCCATGTAGCCCGGCTCGGGCAGGGAACCCGCCATCAGGTGCAGGGAACCCTGAGGAAGGCGCAGCCGGCGCCTGGGAATATTCTCGGCCGTTCCCCTTCCCAGGTGTTGGAATGCGGCTTCGACCGCCTCCAGGGCAATCGGCATGGTGAGAAGCTGCTCGACGTCGGCTTCGGTCAGGTAAAGCATGGGAGCACCGTGGTCCAAGTGGCGCGGGAATGCGCACCGGTGCGCAGAATATCGATTCTCGTACCGGGATTGAAGCCTTTTCCCGACAGAGTCTTTCCAAGCAGCAGATTGGGGACGCGAACGCACGGCCTTCCACAATGCCCCACTCACTCCCTCCTTGAGGGGGAGTCGGCGGTGAGTTTTTTGAAGGACGTTCTGCCAGGCTCCCTGTCTGGAATTCTCCGAAGTCGGGTGTTACAGTAATCAACCGATGATGCTTGCCCGCGGGTATCACCGGGGAAGCGATCATGGCGCCGGATCATGCCGGCCCGGATAGCCGCCGAGGGACGACAGGCAGTGGAAATCTTTGCCGCCAACCGGGAGATACTGATTGCTCTCCTGGTCAAGTTGGGGATTATCGCCTCCCTGGCCTCCCTGCTGACTCGTTCTCAAACCTTTCGCAAGACGCTCTTTGCCGAGGAGAGGGAAGCCGCGGAGAAACTCACCCTCATCCGGTTTTGGGGTCTGCCGCTCTGTATCGGAGTGGTCATTCGTGCGGCCGGGGTGGGCAGTGGGGCCATCAATCCTTTCGCTGCCTTCGATCTCAGTCTGGAGGGCACTTTCATTGCCGGTCTTCTGGGCGGCACCGTCGTCGGCGCCATTGTCGGCGGCTGCGTGGGGATGGTGGCGCTGCTGCAGCAGCAGGAGTGGGCGGCCTTGGCGATCTACCCGACCCTGGGGCTGTTGAGCGGGCTGCTGCGCAACCTTTCGCCCAGGAAAGAGGAGATTTGGAATTTCTCTCCCTTCGTTTTCATCAACCTGGTTCTTTCCTTCTTCTCCAGGCAGCTATTCAGCAAGAGTGGCTGGCAACTCATCTTCTTTTTCAGTTGCGTCGGCGTGGAAACCCTGCGGCAGTTGCTGGGACAGGCATTGACCTCGTCGCGACTGTTTTATCTGCCCACCGACAGCCTGATCGTGTTTGCCCTGATCGTGGTGGCATCGCTGAGTTGCATTGGAGTCACCCTCAAGATCTGGAACAACACCCGCCTGGAGATCAAGCTTGCCGAGCAGGAAGTGCTGGTGGTGAGGTCACGCCTGGACGCCCTGGCCAATCAGATTAATCCTCACTTCCTCTTCAACACCCTGAACTCCATCGCATCGCTGATCCGTTCCAATCCCGCCAAGGCGAGAGCCACTGTCCTGAAGCTTTCGCACATCCTTCGCAAGCTGTTGCAGGGACACGAGAATTTCATTCCTCTGCGGGAGGAAGTGGAGTTTATCGACAACTACCTGGACATCGAAGTGAGTCGCTTCGGGAAAGACAAGCTGCGGGTCGAAAAGGAAATCGACGATCGGACGCTGTCCTGCATGATTCCCAGCATGATCCTGCAGCCGATTATCGAGAACTCGATCAAGCACGGTATTTCGCCCAAGATCGAAGGGGGCCGAATCAGGATTTGCTCGGCGCTTCAGGAGGAACGTCTGTGTATTGAGGTTGCTGACGACGGGCTTGGAATTTCCAACGACAAGCTGTCTTCGATCTACCATGCCGGCATCGGTATCAGCAACGTCCTGGAGCGGTTGAAGGTGGCTTATCAAACCGATTTCGCATTCACGGTGAACAGCCGCCCCGGGGAAGGCACCTTCACCCATATTGAAATCCCGCTGCAGCAGTCCCGCGAAATCGGGGCGGCCGGCGCCTGAGTGGTCCCGGGGAGAGAACATCCCGAGATGCCTATTTCCTGTATCCTGGTTGACGATGAGGAGTTGGCCCTGGAGGAGCTTCACTTCCTGCTGGATTCGGTTCCCGGCGTCGGGGTGGTGGGCCAGGGCCGCAACGGGGTGGAAGCCATTCGCCTGGTCAAGGAATTGGAGCCGGATCTGATGTTTCTCGACATCCAGATGCCCGGACTCAACGGGTTTCAGGTGGTGCGCCAGTTGGTCAGGGAAGAGGTGCTGCCCCAAGTCATATTCGTCACGGCTTACGACCAGTACGCGGTCAGGGCCTTTGAGGTCAACGCGGTGGACTACATCCTCAAGCCGGTTGAGAAATCAAGGCTGGAAAAGGCCATCCAGAGGGCAAGGAAGCAACTGGAGTCCAATGTTCCGGTCGACGACCGGATCAAGAACCTGCTCAACCAGTTCATTCCCGCCAAACCCAGGAAGTCGAAGCTTCTGGTCACGGACAGGAGACGCCACCTGATGATCGACGTTGACGACATTGTCTTTGCCAGCGTTTCCGATGGCTCCGTGCAGGTGTCCACCGGGGATCTCAATGGAGAGACCCACTATCGAACTCTGGAGGAGCTGCAGGCCAATCTGGACCCGCAGGTCTTCTGGCGTGTCCATCGGTCATTCCTGGTGAATATCAACAGGATCAAGGAGGTGGTTCCCTGGTTCAACCGGACCCTGCAGCTCAAGATGGCCGACCGGGCCGAGACGGAAGTGCCGGTCAGTCGTTCCAACACCAGAAAACTGAAGGATTACTTGAAGCTCTGACAGGACACCAGTGAATCCGAGACAGGAAACCGGCCCGTCCCCGGCCGCCCCGATTGCTCCTTGAGTTGGTCTTTGGCGCTGTGATAGCTTTGGGCAACGAGTGCGGATCGGCAACCGGGATTAGCGAAACTCAAGGAGGACAAGGAACGGTGTCAAGCGCCTTGGATATCAGAGAGCACCTCTTGCAGTCCAGCGACGAGTTCAGAAAACTTGCCAGAGAACACAGCGCCTATGACGAAAAACTGTCCCATTTGCTGAACAGGAGTTTTCTTTCCGAGCAGGAAAAACTCGAGGAAGTGACTTTGAAGAAGTTGAAGCTGCGGGCCAAGGACCGAATGCAGCAGATGATTCAAGCCCAGAGGCAGCAGCAGGACTGATGGTCCGGGCGGACCTGGCTGAGGTCCGCCGAGGAGTGGTCGGACCCTGCAGGATGGTTGTCCGGATCGACAAGGGAACCGCGCGGTTCCCTTTTTCAATTTCGCCGGCAAACGGAACATCAGCCCGGGGAGAAGCGGCTCCGTAGCCCTCGAGATCATGGCATAAGGCGGCTTCCGGCCGGCACCTGATATATAATGCCGGCGGCCAGCCCACCCGGGGGGCCAAGGTTTCCGCCATGAAGATCGCCGCCGACGCCTTTTTTTTCCTGGTCCCCCTGCTGGTGATCACCGGACTGCTGTGGATCGCGGGCTTGATGCTGCTCGGGTCGGTCTGTCTGGGGATCGCTCTTCTGGTTGGGCTGTTTTTCCGCGACCCCCACCGGAACGTCCCGGGAGAAGAGGGTCTGGTTCTGGCCCCGGCGGACGGGAAGGTCCTGGAACTGGCGAAGCAGCCCGACGGAACGACCAGGGTGTCCATTTTCCTCTCGCTCTTGGACGTTCACATCAATCGCTCGCCGATCGGGGGCACCATCCGGGAAGTCCGCTATCGACCGGGAAAGTTCAGAATGGCCTTCGACCGGCGGGCCTCGGTGGAAAACGAGCGAAACATGTTGACGGTCGCCAATGGCTCCTTGACCGTTCGCTTCAGCCAGATCGCAGGGATATTGGCGCGGCGCATCGTCTGCTGGAAGAAGCCGGGAGACGAAGTCGAGTCCGGTGAGCGCATCGGCCTGATTCGCTTCGGTTCCAGAGTAGATGTTTTTGTTCCCGACAACGTGACCCTGGAATTGAGCCGGGGAGACCGGGTGCGGGGAGGCAGCACCGTCATCGGAAGGGTGGTGAGCAGTGAGCAATAATTCGAAAAAGCGGCGGTTTCGACGGGGTATTTACGTCCTGCCCACCCTGTTCACCATCGGGACCATCTTCTGCGGATTTTTCGCGGTCACCAATGCCCTCAAGGGTGAGTTCAACCTGGCTGCCATTGCAATCGGCTTTGCGGTGGTCTTCGATGGACTGGACGGCAGGATTGCGCGCATGACCAACTCCTGCAGCGAATTCGGCGTGCAGATCGATTCCCTGGCCGATGTGGTCACTTTCGGCCTGGCTCCGGCAATACTGGCCTACCTCTGGGGAGCCCGGGCCATTCCCGCGGAGTCCCCTTATTCTCTTCACCTGCAACAACTCGGTTGGATCGTCTGCTTCGGTTTCCTGGTGTGCGGCGCCATGCGGCTGGCGCGCTACAACATTCAGAGCGCGATGCCTGCGCCCTCGGGAAGCGGTTCGGAAAAGCCCTTTGTCGGCATGCCGATTCCCGCGGGCGCGGCCATGATCGCCGCCACGGTGCATTTTTCGCCGGCGCCTCCGGATCACTGGATTGCGGGAATACTCTGGAACGTGCTGGTCGGATTCCTGGGCTTCCTGATGGTCAGCACTCTGAAATACCCCAGTTTCAAGCATGTCGATCTCAGGAGCCGACAGCGATTCGTCAATTTCGTGCTCCTGGCCATGCTGGTAGCGCTGATTTACTTCTACTCGCAGGTCGTCCTGCTCCTTTTGGCCGCCGGATATGCGTTCTCCGGACTGGGGATGAAGGCTTACGGCCTGGTCAAGCACAAACCGGAAGGCGTGCTGACGGCCGGCAAGCTCAGGCCGGATGACACCTGAACCCCCGGGACCTCCGAGCCGGGACCGCCGGCCCTCCGCGGTTCTCCGCTCGAAGCGTCGCGGCGACGGCCCAAACCCTGTTCCCGTTTCCAGGGTGCCGGGATCCGCAACCCAGCCGTTCCACCTCTTGCATCTTTGCGGTAACTGCCGATGCCCCGATCGTTGATTCTGGTAGACGTGCCTCTGGCCTCCTTTATCGAAGAGTTGTTGGCTCCGGACTGCCGCTCGGGACCCTGGAGCCTTCTGGAGGAGGGATCGAAAGAAGCCCTGCAGGAAGTCGAGGGACTTTTTCTTTACGGTCATCCCATCATTGACGGGCCCTTCATGGACCGCTTGCCCAATCTCAAGGTGATCAGCAACTTCGGTGTCGGCATCGACCATGTGGATCTCGCAGCCGCGGCGGCGCGAGGCATCCCGGTGGGGAATACGCCCGGAGCGGTGGAAGGAGCCACCGCCGACATGACCATGGCCCTGCTGCTGGCTAGCGCCCGCAACGTGGTTGCCGGCGACCGCTACGCGCGTGGCCCCGACTTCCTGTACTACGACCCCTCCCTCTTCCTGGGGAGAGAGGTCCACGGCAGCACGCTTGGCATTGTCGGCCTGGGCCACATCGGGCGAGAGGTGGCCCGCCGGGCTCGCGGATTCGACATGCGGATTCTCTATCACTCCCGGCACCGAAAGCCGGAGGCGGAAAGCGAGCTGGGAGTGGAGTTTGCCGGTTTGAGGGAACTGCTGGAACAGGCCCATTTCGTGACGCTCAATGTTCCCATGACACCGGAAACCAGGCACCTGATCGGAGAGGAGCAGCTCGCCTGGATGCGTCCGGACAGCGTTCTCATCAACGTGGCCCGGGGAGGCGTGGTGGATCACGCGGCCCTCTATCGGGTCCTGGCCGGCAAGAAGATCGCCGGCGCCGCCATCGACGTCACCGAGCCTGAGCCCTTGCCGCGTGACCACCCGCTGTTGCGCCTGTCCAACCTGGTGATCACTCCTCACCTGGGTTCAGCCGGATCCCGGACCCGCCTCCGCATGGCACAGATGACCGTGGACAACATTCGAGCCGGTCTGCAGGGCAGGCGCCTTCCCAACGGAGTCGGGCTTTCCTGAGCATGGTTACCACACGGTTCACTTGGCGAGCGGCGCTCCTCTGCGGTTGGCTGGGACTGTTGGGCGCCGGCGGCCTGGTGGACCCCGCCCACTCTTGCCTGGCCTCGCAAGGCGACGCGGCCGACTCCCCACCGCTGAGAATCGTCGGGCCCTATCTGTCTCGGGAGGATGTCGGGCCCTTCACCAGGGTCGTGTTCAAGAACGGGTTGACGGTGCTCCTTTTCGAGAGGAGCAACACGCCGCTGGTGGCCATGGTGACCTACGTCAAGGCCGGCCGCCTTCACCAGGACGCATCGGCTCGAGGATTCTGGGATTTCTGGTCTCCCCTGCTGCTTCACTCTCCGCCAAGAGGTGGAGAGGGAACCGTTGCCGGGGAAGCCAGGAGAATCGGAGCGGTGTTGGACACCGGGGTGGGTGAAGACCACGCCTGGTTTTCCACCGTGCTTCCGCGAGACGCCTATCGGAGGGGATTGGACCTTCAAGTCACCGCCCTCGAGAAATGGGATTTCCCGCCCGAGAGGATACGGAATCTCAACCCAGCAGTCCGTCAACGGCGCCGATTCAAACAGGTCTCTCCGCAGAGGGAGTTCGGTCGCCGGCTATTTGACTTGGCGTTGCGACGGGAACGGGGCCCCCAAGAGGGGAGTGGTTCCCCCGGCGGTCTGCCCGGCATCGACGGCGCTCGATTCGGCAGTTTTCACAGCCGTTGGTTCGTTCCCGGCAACGTCCTGCTCACCATCACCGGAGATTTCAACCGGCGGGCGCTCCTGCGGGAAATCATCAAGCGCTACCGCCCGCTTCCCAAGGGTCCCGCGCCCGATCCACCCGGCGCTCTCCCCCCCGAAAGCGACGGCTTCAGCTACGCCTACCGCCGTCGGGACCTGCATCAAGCCGGGATCCAGATCGGCTTTCCCCTGCCGACCGCTTTCACCCGGGAGTGGTACGCCTGCAAGGTCCTGCAAGCCGTTCTGACCTCGGGCAGAACCTCTGTGCTGAATCGCCGCCTGGAGTTGGCCAGATCGCCGGTTCATGGGGTCGACTCCAACACCATGGTTCCGGGACAGACCGGCTATCTCATTCTCAGTCTTGGCGCGGGCGTTCTGGGGTTGGACCGGTCGGCGGTGACCGCTCTGGCCGCGATCGAGCGGATCAGGCAGGGTGCCCTGGCTGAATCGGACCTGCAGCGAGCCCGGGCGCTGCTCACGGTGGAGTTTCTGCAGGCCCAGGAGGGGCTGGCGGGCCTGGCGATTCAGATCGCCCGTCATGAGCACCTTGCGGATTTCAAGAGATGGGAGGAAACCCTTCATGGAATCGAATCGGTGACCCTGGAGGAAGTGGTTGCCGCCGCCCGTCGCTATCTCGATCTGGAACGGTGCACGCTTCTGGAGTACCAGCCCGCCTCGGAGGAGGCAAGACAGTTCAACTCCGACAGTTACCGCGAGTTCCTGAGGATGGCCCTGCCTCGCGCCGTGGGTGAGATCAAGGGCGACGACTGGATCGAGGTGCCCCTGCCGGAGGAGAAGGAGCAGGCAGAAGGCCGGCCGCCGAGTCGGAAGGCCCCCGGGGAAATCAGCACGGCGGGACTGGTGCCGCCCCTGAGAAAGTTCTCCATTCTGAGAGGGCCCGACGTTTGGGTCCAGGAAGGGCGCTGGCTGCCCCTGGCCTCCATGGGAATCTTCTTTCCGGGTGGCCAGGCCTCGGAGCCTCCCGACAAACAGGGAATTACCGGTCTGATGGCCGCTACCGCAATCGGGGCCGGGACGGCCCTGCAACCCACCCATCCGGCCGCCCTCCTGGAGCGGCTGGGAGTGGAGGTGAATGCCGTGGTGGAGCCTGACTACTTTGGCTTTGTGCTCCATGGGCTCTCCGACAATTTCGCCGCCTGCGTGGATATTCTGGCGGAAACTCTGCAACGGCCGACCTTTGAAGAAGAGGCCATTACGGCTCAGAAGCAGGCCCTGCGTTGGCGCACCGCAAGGCAGTCGGACGATCCACGCCGCCAGGCGGAGCAATTGTTTTTGCGGGCCGCCTACGGCGTCCATCCCTACGGCAGGGATCCCTATGGAGAGCGGACAGCCCTTCAGACGCTCACTCGTCACGACCTGGTGGAGTGGCACCGGCGATTCGTGCAGGGGGCTCAGCCGGTTGTGATCATTGTCGGAGACGTGGAGGGGAGCGCCTCTGCCGCCAGGTTTGCCGGCAAGTGGAGGCGATCCGGAATCTCACGCCTCGAATACGAGGACATTGGCCATCAGCAACGGTTGACCGGGTCCCGGGCCCTCGAAGGAAGGGTCAGGGAGGGGCGTCCCTGGCTGGCCCAGGCCGGATTTCTGGGGCCGCAGGCCTCCGACCCGAGAATGGCGGCCTTTACGGTGCTGCAGCACTTGACTTCCGGCATCGGCGGCAGCCTGTCCCTGGCTCTGAAACAACCACAGAGTATGGCAATCGAGGTCCGGAGCTCCCTGCGCCGATTGAAGTGGGGGGGATATTTCTACGCCCGCCTGGCGGCTGCGCCCACTGCCGGCAACCAGGTCCTGGAGGCGGTGCGGGCCCAACTGACCGCGCTGGGAGAGGGATTGCTCCCGGAAGAGTCCATCGATCAGGCCAGGAGAGCATTCATCCGAAGCTACCAGATTACCGGCCAGCACCGGCGCCGGCATGTCCTGGAACTGGCTGAGAGAGCCATTTTCGGGCAGTCCGTCTATGACGTCGCCAACACCCTGAAGCGGATCCGGAGAGTGAAGCCCAAGGAAGTCGCCGCGGTGGCGCGGGAATTCTTCCGGCCGGAGCTCTTTATTGCCGGGGTGGTTCCGGGGTCCGATCCTTGAAGTAATCATCCTTCGGACGCTGGCCGGGCATTCCATTTAGCCGCGAAGGCAAGCGTTGCCGGAGCGACACCCGTGCTAAAATCCAGTGCCATGTACACCCGTTGTGCTTGCACCGCCATGGTGATCCTGCTCGGGTTGGCGCCGGTGTCGCCATTACCGTTGGCCGGACACGGCCCTCCTCCGGGAAGTCCGCAGGACGAAGACGGATCTTTCCGCCTGGAAGTGGATGTGGACCTGGTGGTGTTGAACGTCACCGTGGTAAACGAAAACGGAGACAATGTCACCACGCTGACGCGAGACGATTTTACGGTCTTCGAGAACGGGGTCCGCCAGGACATCTCCACGTTTTTCCCGGTGGAGGCTCCCTTCAAGTTGGTGCTGCTGGTCGACACCAGCATCAGCACCCGAAACAACCTCAGGCTGATCAAGGATGCCGCCCGTAACTTCACCAAGGAACTGCGTCCCGACGACCAGATTTCGGTCACCGAAACCCACTTTTTCACCCAGGAGGTTCAGAAGTTCACCAATAGGCGCAAGCTGCTTCGAAGAGCCATCAAGCGGTTGTCCACCTATCCCTACGGTGGCTCCCGGGTCTACGACGGAGTGGCCATGGCCCTCAAGAGCCTGCAACGGACTCGCAGCGGCCGCAAGGCCATCGTGGTGCTGAGCGACGGGATGGAAAACTCCAGCCGGGTGTCTTTCGAGGAATTGCGCAGGCGTTTGGCCCAGGACGATGCGGTCTTCTATCCCATCACCATCCTGAACAAGGATCGACAGAAGGAGATCCTGGAACGCTATATCCGGGAAAGCCAGGACAAGGAGGAAGATCCCTACGTGGAAAATGCTCGGCTGAGCCTCTCGGTGCTGGAGGAGGTCTACCAGATTCAAACCGAGCGATTGAGCCAGCTCTCCAGCGAAACCGGGGGAAAGATGTTTCTGGTGGCCGACCTGTCGGACCTGAAAGGAGAGTATTCCAAGGTTGCCCATGAATTGAGGCACACCTTCAGTCTGGCCTACTACTCCAACAGCCCCGACGGCCAGGGTGGAATGCGGCGGGTCCGGGTGGAGGTGAAAGATCCCGGCCTTCGGGTGAGGACCCGCACCACCTATTTCGTTCCGGAGACGGATCGGGCCGGGTTCTGATCGATAGCTCCGGAAGTTTGTCCGCGCCGGGAATCGTTCATCTACGGTTGAACTTCCTGCCCGAAGCCGGATGGATCGAGAACGACGGACTGTCGCCGGCAGGTGATTGGCGCTTGCCCAAACGATTGCGCGTGCAGAGGTTGGAGAGAGCTTTCCCGGGGAAGGGCGGTTAATGGATGGTGTCGTTGTCGCGGCGTTCGCGCTCTTTCCGGTTGAGGTAGACCTCGAATTTTTGCCGGGCCCGCCGAAAACGGTACTCCAGGTAAGCGTCCTTGATCGGTTGATACCAGCTTGTTCCCGGACGGCCGCGATAGGGTCCTCTCTTCAGATAGAGGTAGCCGACCAGCATGCCGCCCAGGTGAGCCGCATGGGATATTCCGGTGTCGCTTCCGGACAGGCTTGAAAGAAAGGCGATGCCTCCGAAGACCATCACCGCGTATCTGGCCGGAAGCGGGAAGAACAGCATCACGTGGATGATGCGGTCGGGAAAGCTCATTCCGTAAGCCAGCAGGACGCCGTAGATGGCTCCCGAAGCCCCCAAGGTCGATCCCTGATAGGAAAAGAAGTTGACCACCGTGATGCAGAGGCCGGCGCCGATCCCGGTCACCAGGAAGTATCGCCAGAACTGGCGCCTTCCCCAGTAACGCTCCAGTTCGCAACCGAACATGAACAGGATCAGCATATTGATCAGAAGGTGAAAGACGCCGCCGTGCAGGAAGATGTAGGTAAACAACTGCCAGAGGTAGAACCTGCCGAGCACCAGGGACGGAGTGAGGCTGAACAGGGCCGTGATCGGTCCGCTGAGGCCCCCCGAAAGGATCTGCATCACGAACACCACCACGCAGGCGATGATGATGCGCTTTACCGTGGGTGTCAGTGGACCTCCGAAGGAGATGGAGCTGGTAGCGTATCGATAACGGTAATTCATGAAGTCACCCCGAGGGAAGGTGCGCTGCCCGCGTGGGGCTATTGTAGCGGGTTTTGGTGGCAATGCCATTCCGAATCAGCCGGGAGGCGGAGGCCGGCCGCACTCTGTCCGGATTGGACCGTGACGCGGTCGGGCGGCGCGTGGGAGATTGCGATTCCATGAAGATCATTCTTGCGTTGGCGTTTGCCCTGTGGACGCTTCACTGGGGTCCTGAGCTGCAGGCTTCCCAGCGGGAAGGACCGCCGCAGGAGACTCGGGAGCCTGAAGGCGCTGAGGATGCCAAGGAAGCTGACGTGGCCGAGGATGCCGGGGAATCTCAGGAAGGCGGCGTAGCTGAGGAAGCTGACGAAGCCGGGGAAGGTGAGGAAGAGGAAGAAGAAGAGCCGCCCCGCCCCCCCAACGTCCTCTTGATCCTGGTGGACGACTTGGGCTATGGGGACCTGTCCAGTTGGGGCGCCGAGGACTTGCAGACCCCCCACATCGACGCTCTGGTCGAGTCGGGCATGCGCTTCAATCATTTCTATGCGAACTCGACGGTTGGAGCTCCCACCCGGGCGGCACTGTTGACCGGGAGGTATCCGGACCTCGTAGGAGTCCCGGGAAACATCCGCCCCGAGCCCGAGAGAAATTGGGGCTACCTGAGTCCGCAGGCGACACTGCTTCCCGGTTTGCTGCAACAGGCGGGTTACCACACCGCCTTGATCGGCAAGTGGCATCTGGGCTTGGAATCGCCCAACCTCCCCAACGAGCGGGGATTCCACCTGTTCCGCGGGTTCCTGGCCGACCGCATGGACAATTACTTCCTTCACACTCGCCGCGGGGCGAACCACATGCGCTTCAATGCGGAGACGGTCGAGCCGGCCGGACATGCCACCGACCTCTTCACCCAGTGGGCTATCGACTACCTGGAGGAACGGACAGCCGACGACCAGCCGTTTTTTCTCGTTCTTTCCTACAATGCCCCCCATGCGCCGGCCCAACCGCCGCCTTCCTTCCTGGAGCGAGTGGCCCGGCGGGGTGCCGGACTGAGCGACAAGCGGACCCGGTTGGTGGCTCTCATCGAACATCTGGACGAGGGAATCGGGAAGGTGATGGCGGCTCTCATGGAAAACGGGCAGGACATTGAAACCCTGGTGTTGTTCACCAGCGACAACGGCGGGGACCTGCGGGCGGAAGCCAACTGCGGGAACCTGCGAGGGGGAAAGCGGGAGATGTACGAAGGCGGGATTCGGGTGCCGATGGTGGCGGCCTGGCCGGAAAAAGTCCGCGCCGGCGCCTCATCCAACCGGCTGGCGCTGACCATGGATCTCTTCCCGACCATCTGTACGGCGGCGGGACTGACGGTGGATTCGGAGATCGACGGGGTATCCTTGTTCCGAACGCTGGTGGGTCAAATGGCGCCGCCGATGGAACGTACCCTCCACTGGGTTCGCCGCGAGGGCGGGCGACTCCACCAGGGCCAAGACTACTATGCGGTCCGCCAGGGCCACTGGAAGCTGCTGCAGAACTCACCCTTCGAGCCCTTCAAGCTGTTCAACCTGAGAGCAGATCCGCTGGAGGAGCATGACCTGGCGGAACAGGACCCCGGAACGGTCTCCAGGCTTTCCCGGGCACTGCGACTCAGAATCCAAAAGGCCGGCGCCGTCCCCTGGCAACCCGGGCCGCCTCCTCAGTCCGAGCCGCCCCCTCAATCCGATACGCCCCCTCAGTCCGCGTCGGAAGCCTCCACGATCCTGCCGTAGTACTGGGGCCGGCGATCCTTGAACCGGTTGATTTCGTGCTTGCCGGGAACCCGGGTGATGTGCTTGTCGCGAGCGGTGGAGGGATCGATTTCAGCGAAGATGATGGTCTCTTCATCGGGACCGGCCACGGCCAACGTCCGGCCCGAGGGGTCGGCGATACGGCTTCTGCCGATGAAGCGGAAGCCCCTCTCCCGGCCGACTCGATTGACCGCCACCGAAAACACGTGGTTTTCCAGCCCTCTGGCGTTGACCAGAATCTCGGCGAACTCCTCCGCCCCCGTGGGCCAGTTGGTTGGCAGCAGAATCATGTCGGCTCCCTGAAGGGCCATGGTGCGGGCGCTCTCCGGAAAGGATCCGTCGTAGCAGATGTTGAGCCCGATGCGCCCCACGGGGGTCTGGTGAACACCGAAACCGAGATCTCCGGGGGCCACGAAGCGGTCCACTCCCAGGTAGGGCAGATGGACCTTGCGGTACTTGCCCACCACCCCTTCCGGTCCAATCAGGGCCGCCGCATTGAAACAGCGGTCGCCCTCTTTCTCCAACATCCCCAGAACCAGGTAGGCTTGGGTCCTGCGGCAGAGACCTGCCAGGAGTCGGGTGGAGGGTCCGGGAATGGATTCAGCGTAGGGAAGGGCTTCCTCCAGGCTGTCGAAACAGTATCCCGTCAGGGCGCATTCAGGAAAAACCACCAGTCGGGCCTGCTTGGCGGCGGCTTGCTCCACCGCATCGATCATCCCTGCAAGGTTGGCCTCCTTGTCCATCAAGGTGGGGTCCATCTGAACCCCGGCCAGCGTGAATTTTTCAGGCATGGTGGCCTCCGCTAGGGAAAGTGTGCTGAAGACGGGTTGAAATGAGTGTGCCGTGAGACTCCGGACAGCCCGGAACGCGGGTCACCACCCGGGAGCGCGGGCGTCCCGCTCTCGGCTGTTGTGCGCCTTGCTGTCTTTCTGGCGCCCCACCCGGGAGCGCGGGCGTCCCGCCCGCATCCTTGTTCCTGAACCTGTTGGGTGTACGGGTAATATTCCCGGTTCCTTGAAGAGAACACCGCCAATAGTCCCCGGGATCGTAGTCATGTTGTGCAGCCCGCCGCCGGCCGCGATTTGATCCCGCCGGGGCAGATATGTTACAAGATGGGGTCGCATGACGAAAGACAGTCTCGCCTCGCCGGTCGTCACGCGGAGCGCCCGTAGCTCAGTTGGATAGAGCGTTGGTCTACGAAACCAAAGGTCGCAAGTTCGAATCTTGCCGGGCGTACCACTCTTTCATCTCTCGTTCAATCGCAGATGGCTGCTTCGGCTGCCTGAGCGGCCGTTCCCAGAGGGCCGGTACCGGCCGCGTGCCGTGTCCTTTGCTGCGCCCTTTGTGAATCCACCCCTGGGACCGCCGGATCCCATCGGAAGGCGGCTGCGGGCTGTAAACGGAGGTTGGAATCGATGAACCACTGGAAATTGACCGATCGACGAAACTTCTTGAGGACAGTCGGGGCCGGGCTGGGGCTCGGCCTGGCAGGCGTGCCCGAAACTTTGGCGCTCCCTGGCGGGTCGCGGACCATGAAGCCCTCTGCGGAGGCCCGATACCGCTGGGTCAGCGTTCGGGAAATCCATGGGGACGGCACCCACAACGCCTGGCCCGACATCTGTCGCTGGCGGGACCGCTATTACGTGGCTTTCAACTCGGGAGGCAAGAACCACGGCGGAGGCCACGGCCTCCTGGTGCTCTCTTCGGGCGACGGCCTCAACTGGGAGACGGTGCTTCACAAGTCTGCCGGGGAGTGGGGAGTCCTGGAGAACACCACCCGTACCACGGTGTGTCCCAAGTTTCTTCCTCTCAAGGATCGGCTGATTCTGGTCTTTTACTTCTATACCGAAGGAGACATGAACGTCAGCCCGCAACGAAAGGCCGATCTCAAGCGCCGCTGGCTGAGTCTGAAGGGATCGGAGGATGGCTTCAAGCGGTGGGTCGGCCACCACAGTACATCCTTCCGTACCGGGATCACCTACAGCGAAGACGGCGTCCGCTTTCAGGATCCCGAACCCTTGCTGGACCCGAGTTGGCGGGTCTGGCGGCCCCAGACCTTTCAGGGACGCCACTACATCATCGGCTATCGTTGTCACGGACAGGAGTGGTCCTTTTCGCCGGAGCTCGAAAGCATGATCCCGCGGGCCGATACCTTCGAGATGTTCGAGAGCGCCTCGCTTTTCGGTTCGGCAGACGGTTTGGCGTGGAGCAAGGTCAGCGATATCGCCGCCGAGGACAACGACGAAAGCGACTTCGACTTCGCCCCGGATGGCCGCATCCTGGCGGTGAGCCGGAAGGGCGCTTCCTCCAAGCTTCATCCGGGAGCCAGGCCGGGGAGTCGGCATGCCATCGCATACCTCAGCCATCCGCCCTATCGGAGCTGGCGGCGGCTGCCCCTGGATCGGATGATTCAGGCCCCGGCGGTGCGCTGGGCCAAGGATCGATGGATGATCGCCGGCCGCTATATCGACGGCGAAACCGAGCAGGTTCACCCCCAGCGCGCCGACTATCCCCATAAGGCACAGCGCTACGGGACGCGCATGTGGACCCTGGAGGATCGGACCGGTACCCTGACCCAGGCGGTGACCCTGCCCAGTTGGGGAGACTGTTCCTATCCGGGCATGATCGAAGAGGCCAATGGCGACTTGCTGGTGGTCTATTATTCCCACTCGATCACCACGGATGGCCATCAGTACATTGGCGGCGGGCTGTGGCCGGGCAAGCTGCCTCCCGCCTCGATCTATCTGGCCCGAGTGGTCAGGGAAGAGACAGGTTAGGGCGCTGCCGTTACTTTCTCCGAAACTTCCGCTCGTCATGCTCGCCGCGGCCGCTCTGGTCGTGCCGCTGCCGCCCGGAGTTGCGTTTCCGTCCTCCCCTCTACCGACACGGATCCAGGCGGGCTGTTTCGATACTCCGGAAGCCGAGGGAACGACAGTCTTCGGACCCATGCGGGAAAATGCACTGGCTTGGGACCGCTTCCTGCTGGGGTTCCTGGTCCGCAGGATTGCTGGTGAACAACTGGAAGCGTATCGGAAAGAAAGAGGAATCCCGCTTCAGTTCATGTGGAATGATGAAGGCAGCGGAGCCCTGCAGTCGAGCGGCCGGCAACCGCTGAGGCGGTCGGGAGCCGCGGGCAGTCTTCAGCCCCATCCCTGCGGTATGGCCATCCAGACCTTTGTCAAGGATCTCGCGAGCCATGGGCTGTCCGATTGGCTGCTGCCCGACTGGGTGCTGGAATTCAACAGGAAGGGCAAGGTCCTGACCCGCTGGGACGTCCCATTGAACGCGTCGATTCGGGCGGTGGAGGAGGATTCGGTCTGGGTAGGCTGGGATCCCCAGCCGCTCTGCTCCGGCCAAAGCCTGGACGTGAAGGCCTACCTGGTGATCGGAACCGACGGAAGTCTCAGGGCCGCCTCCCGCCCGGGGCTCATCTCGGGGGGACGCAAGATCGAATGCCCCAAGAGTTCCGACATCCCCCATTCCGAGTTCCTGGTCTGCCAGTCCCTGCGAGATCTCAAGACCCGCAAGACCCGCAGGCTGGCCTACCAGTTGCCCTGCGATTGAGCCCGGTCCGAAGCGGACTTCCGGCGGTCCTTGGAACGACGCCGCAACGGCATCGGCTGTTCCCGGGAGTCCGTCCGGCGAATGTTGCGATCGAACCCAAGCCCCGCGTTAGGAATCCTGGTGAGCCATCCGGACCCACCCACAGACGACCGTTTCATGAAGATGGCCCTGCGCCTGGCCCAAAAGGCCTTCTCGCTGGGGGAGGTCCCGGTGGGGGCGGTGGTGGTGGTGGATGGCAAGGTGGTGGGCCGGGGCTACAACCAGAGCATCGGACGTTCGGACCCCACGGCCCACGCCGAAGTCCTGGCCCTGCGGCAGGCTGCCAGGAGGGTAGGGAATTACCGTTTGACTTCGGCAACGATTTATTGCACCTTGGAACCCTGTGCCATGTGTGCCGGCAGCATGGTCTGGGCCCGGGTGCAACGCCTGGTCTACGGCGCCAAAGACCCCAAGACCGGCGCGGTCGACTCCAATCTCCGGCTGTTTGAATCGGGCGCGGTCAACCACCGGGTGGAGGTGGTGTCGGGGGTCGGAGAAGCCCAGTCGGTGAAGCTGCTGCAGGAATTCTTCCGGCTAAGGCGCTAGCCCTACGCTCGGCGGCCGGGACGCCGGCCAAACACGCGGAGAGGTACCGAAGTGGTCATAACGGGGCCGCCTCGAAAGCGGTTAGGGGGTTAGTCGCTCCCACGCGGGTTCGAATCCCGCCCTCTCCGCCACTATTTTTGTCCGGCTATATGAGGACTTTGCGTATTGTGGCGCTCTGAAATGCTCGATTCTTTCTTCTGGAAGTAGTGTAATCCTCCTCTCCCGTAGCTTCTGCTAATGCCTCTCGAATTGCCGTCCTAAGAAAAAGCGCACGGTGGGTTCTTGCAGAAGCCTTTCCACGGCAGTGGTCACGTCAACCCTGGTTGCGCGATAGCGGCGCCCGATCATTGTCCACACCGACTCCGCCAATACGACATCCGTAATGAGAATACGCTCGTCGGGTTCAAGAACGCGCCGCGACCTTTCAGCCTGCGCTTCGTCATCTCTCAGGAGATAGCCGAGCAGTACGTTGGTGTCCAAAGCAATCAAGGTTGGTGTTCCCGCTTCGTTTTCATTGAATGTTGGCGCGACTCTACATCGGAGACCGTCTCGTCCGCTCGAAGGTGAGCCAGACATCCCCAGGCGCTTCCTGGCTGTTGGCGAATAATCGTAATGCGACCGTCGGCGACGAAAGTCCGACATTTGTCACCCGGCTTCATACCGGCCAAGCGGCACTGGCTGGCCGGAAGCGTGAGTTGGTGCTTGGCGCTGATTCGGAGCATCATCAACTCCCATGAACTTTGCTCGTCGACCCAGGAATAGTGACGATTGCTTTACTTGGGCTCAAGTGGTAAAGCATAACTGCATCCGGCATACATCACGCAGTCATCGCTTAGAGTGGTGCAGAAACTCCGGGCTGTGGAGACGATGCGGGCGGTATTCATGGGGCAGGATGCTTCCCTTTGAGAGGATCGGTGTCTAATACGGAGTTTCCACCGTGGTCGGGCCTCCGCCCTTGAAGTCCCGGGTGTTTCGCGTGACCAATGTGAGCCCTTCCTGAATGGCGAAAGCCGCCTGAATCGCATCCGGAAGTTTCCAGCGATGGGCGCGCCTCAATCGTGCGGCTGTATCGGCGACTTCGACGGTTACGGGCAGCGTCGCAAATTTGTCCAGTAGTACCCGGGCCAAGGGCTCCGATGTCGCGGGGAATCCGGCAAGCGTCTCCGCACGGGTAATGACGGAAATCACGCAATCGCGCCCGTGGGTGGCAAGAAATTCCGTCGCCGCCTCAACGCCGTTAAAGTGGTCGATGACGATGACCGAGTCGAGTAGATATCTGGACATCCCTTAACGCCATTCCTTGCGAATACGCTGCTGATACTCGAGTCCGTCCCCGGCCTGCCAGATGCCTGCCGTAGTTTTGAGCACCTCTTCAAACGAGGCAGCCGAGCCGCGCTGTTCCCGAATCCGAAATTCGCGTACCGCCTGGCGGATCAGCGAGGCCATGGAAACGCGGCGCAACGCAGCCTGGTGGTCCAGCCATGCCTTCTGTTCGTCATCCAGGCTGATCACAGTTCTGACAAGCACTTTGCTCATGAATTCCTCCGATATCACTAATGTGAGAAAACGATATCATTATTCGGAAGATGGCTGCAAACGTTGTTTGGCAGTCTGGCTTACTCATCATCAAGTTGGCACATCACCTTGCCAAGGGCCACGAACCTTCACGTGCCGCCTGCCGAACTCGTCCTTGAGTCGACTGATGAGCCTTCGCTGCTCAAACGGTACACCTTAGCCGAAGGCGACCTGAAACACATCCGCCATGGCCGCCGCCACCTCGATCTGTCTCAGCACCGTTGGGATCTGCTCTGGATTTTGCGTCGGCATTGGAATCTGATCCGCTCTCCTTCACCCGATCCCCTCTCCTTCGCTGGAACAAAAATCCCCGGCTTGGCCAAGCAGGCGATACGTGGGTAGTTCCTACCCCCAAGTCGCCGCACCATTGTGCTGCTTGACACTTTTATGATATCATTATGATATTACACTTGCCGAAGGAGGCCAATATGCCAGACATAGCGCTTCGTGGAATCCCCGCTCCCCTGCACCGGGCGCTCAAGTCATCCGCGAGTCGGAACCACCGCAGCCTGAATGGAGAGATCCTCGCGAGGTTAACGGAGTCGGTCAGCCCCGAACCGGTAGACCCGCAGGCCCTCCTGGATCGCATCCGGAAACGAAACGAGAAACTCGGACCGGTTGATCTCAGTGAAGACACGCTACGTGAGATGCGGAACACGGGACGACCATGATCGTAGTTGACACGAATGTGATGGTTCGTCTGGTAGTGGGCGGAGCAGACGGGGCCGGCGCGACCAGGTTGTTCGAGCGGGAGACCGAGTGGGCGGCCCCCAGTATCCTCATGAGTGAGTTGCATAATGTCCTGATCGGATTCGTGCGCCGGGGCACGGTAACCTCGGAGCAGGCCAAAGCAATGAGCGATGATGCCGCTGTCGTTCTGGGAGACCGCATCGCGAGCGTGTCCGGGCACCAAGTGATCGATATCGCGCTGGAGTGCGGTCTAACTGCCTACGATGCCGAGTTCGTCGCGCTCGCTCGCACCCTGGGCGTTCCTTTGGCTACTCTGGACAATGCGGTCCTGCACGGGGCCGCAGACGTGGCAGTGTCGTTGCACGCGCTCGTGCGCTAGCCGGAGCAGAAAGGAAAACATTGATGTCTGAAAACGAAGGGGGATCTTTCGTTGGCGGCCACGACAGCACTTACCGCCATGGGCGTAATTGCTGGGAGGGCGATACTTGGGCCAAATTTCAATGAAAGCCGCCAACACCTCATTTAACTTTCCAAGGATAGGCAGGTCCTTCAGACGGGATCTTCCTCATTCTGCTTGCGGAGCTGCCTCAGGAAGGATCGTCCCCGGGCCTTCAACTTCTTCTCCAACCGTTCGGTGCAGTCACAGTCGGTGCAGGCCCAGGGCTCCTGGCCGTTGAGGTCCCGGCAGCGGTTGCGGTCGTGGGCGTCCTGTACCCGCTCCAGGTCGAAATACTCCTCCCAGTAGGGTCGTTCCTCCAGCAGAGGCGTCGGGCAGAAGCAGACTTCGACCCAGCGGGCCCGACCGTCAGCCGTGCTGCGAGCCTGATCCATGTTTCGGAGGTATTCCCCTCCAGCCACCGATCCCCGGCCCAGGGACCTGTCCTCGATGGCCTCAAGGAGAGAGCGTCGCCGGTCGGGCTTGAGTCGTGCGGTGACCAGGTATCGCATGACAGGACTCTTGGGAGAGGGAAGGAAATCCCTCGGTTGGGGGACTGGGTGAGCGATCCATTCCATGGTACAGCCTTTTCGGGAATTGGCAACCTCGGAGGGCAGGAGGGGGCAGGGGAGAACTCGCCGGCAAGCCGGGGCTTCCCATGGTCCCTCTGCCGGTTGGATGCGTAGCGTAGACGGCCGCCCGGCCATTGACCCCTCATCTTGCTTGCGGCTATAGTGGGCAGCCCGCGCGCGACGAGCACAGAAGCCGTTGCGATCACCCTGTCTTCATCGCCTGCACGACCGCCGCCGGAAAATCGGTTCCAGCCAAGGTGCTGGCGTGGCGTCGTTGGATGCGCAGTCGGGACACTGAAACCGGAAGGGGTTGATAACTCATGGCCTTGCCGGACGAAGAAAGACTGAATCGGATTCGGCAGTCCCTGGTCGATGGGGAATTGGACGCCCTGCTGCTGCTCTACCCGGACGACATTCTGATGGCCACCGGCATGTTGCCGGCCAGCACCCACGTGGCCGTCCTGCTGGATCGGGACGGCGGGGTCAGCCTGCTGACGCCCTGGTGGCGGGAAGCCTTCGTGGCCGAGGAGAGCTGGGCCGACAGCATCGACTGTTTCGACTGGTGCAAGCGGGGCTGCCAGGTGGATCCCGACCGGGCCGTCATCGAATGGCTTCGGACCCAGAGTTCGGGGCAGGGTATCGAAAAGGTCGGTGTCCGACTTGAGGTGCACCACTACGGCCCCAACAAGATGCCCTCGGAGTGCTTGACCTATGACCGGATCCGGGCGGAACTGCCTTCGATATTCCCCGTGGTGGAGGACGCCGCTGACCGGATCAACCAGCTCAAGTCGGTCAAGACCTCCAGGGAGATCGGCAAGCTCAAGTTGGCTCACCAGGTGGCGCGGGCCGGAGCACAGGTCTTCTACCAGTTGGCCCGGACAGGCATTCGAGAAATCGATCTGGCCACCGAGGTCCATTGCGCCGTCCTCAGGAAGGGGGCCTCGCTGGGAATCGACTACGTCTTTTGCGAGATGCCGCAGATTACCTCCGGTCCGGAGCGCACCGTGATCGCCGATACCCTTTCCAACCATCCCACGCCGAGGAGGCTGGAGCAGGGCGATCCGGTGCTGTTGGAGCTTGGCGCCCACGCCGAGGGGTACTGGGCCGACATCACGCGAGCCGCCGTGGTCGGAGAGCCGACGCGATTGCTCGAGAGGTTGCACCAGGCCGTCCTGGACGCCCAGGCGGCGGCAATCGCCAGCTACGTTCCGGGACAGAGCACGGGAGAGCAGCTCTGCCAGGCTTCCTGGCAGGCCATGCGGGAGGCCGGATTCGAGCAGGGCATCACCCATTTTCTGGGCCATGGCCTTGGATTCGCCTACCATGAGGACCGTCCGACCCTGGGTCCCGGAGAGCACCGGCCGGTGTTGCCGGGGCAGGTGACTTCGATCGAGCCCGGACTCTATTGGCGGGAAGGCAGTCGGCCGGTGGCCGGCATCCGGGTGGAGGAGAACGTGGTCTGGGGTGAGCGGGCCGGGGAAGCAGAGATTCTTTCCAAGTACTTCCGGGGACTGGACCCGCTGACCGGGGAGTCCTGAGACGCTTGCGCGAGACCGGCTGCCTTGGCAGGTGGCGCCTGGGAGGGTCGGCCCCCTGGCCGGAAAATCGCGTTAACGGCCGAATGGCGGCCGTGTATAATAGCGCCCCTGTGTTCAGGCTGTGGAATGGCCGTGTCACCGCGAAGGGGGTCTGATGAATCGCTCCGATCAACCCATTGAAGCCCTGCTGGACGAAGAGCGCCTCTTTCCGCCTCCGGAGGAGTGCTCCCGAGACGCCAACATGGCCGATCCGGACATCTACCAACGGGCGGCCAAAGACCCCGAGGCCTACTGGGCCCAGGCTGCCGAGAGCCTGGAATGGATACGGAAGTGGGATCGGGTGTTGGACTGGAATCCACCGATCGCTCAATGGTTTGTGGGTGGGAAGATAAACGTCTCCGTCAACTGTCTGGACCGGCACGTTCGGGGTTGGAGGCGCAACAAGGCCGCCTTCATTTGGGAGGGAGAACCCGGCGAGGAGCGGGTTCTGACCTTTGCCGACCTCTACCGGGAGGTCAATCGGTTCGCCAATGCCATGAAGCGGCTGGGAGTGAAAAAGGGCGACCGTGTCACCGTCTACATGCCCATGATTCCGGAGTTGCCCATCGCCCTGTTGGCCTGCGCCCGAATCGGCGCCCCTCACAGCGTGGTCTTCGGCGGATTCAGCGCCGAGTCCCTGCGGGACCGGATCAACGACGCTCAATCCAGGCTGGTGATCACTGCCGACGGGAGCTACCGCCGCGGGCAGATCGTTCCGCTCAAGCGAAACGTGGACGCGGCCCTCAAGGACTGCCCCTGCGTCGAGACGGTGGTGATGGTCCGCAGGATCGGGGAGGCCGCCGCGGTGGAGGTGGACGAAACTCGGGACGTCTGGTGGCACCAGGCCATCGAAAATGTTCCGGCCTACTGCGAGCCCGAGCCCATGGACTCGGAGGATCCGCTCTTCATTCTCTACACCTCGGGCACCACCGCCAAGCCCAAGGGCATTCTGCACACTACCGGCGGCTATCTGCTGGGGGCGTCGCTGACTCACAAGTGGGTCTTCGACGCCAAGGAAGAGGACGTCTACTGGTGCTCGGCCGACATCGGCTGGGTCACCGGGCACAGCTACATCGTCTATGGCCCTCTGGCCAACGGAACCACCGGCGTCCTCTACGAGGGTTCGCCCGACTGGCCCGACAAGGACCGCTGGTGGGCCATGGTGGCCAAGTACGGCGTGAATGTCTTTTACACGGCTCCCACCGCCATCCGGGCGGTCATGAAGTGGGGCGAGTCCTATCCGGCCAGGCACGACCTGTCCACCCTGCGCCTTTTGGGGAGCGTAGGCGAGCCCATCAACCCCGAGGCCTGGATGTGGTACCACCAGAAGATCGGGCAGGGTCGCTGCCCCATCGTGGACACCTGGTGGCAGACCGAGACCGGTTCCATCATGATTTCGCCTCTGCCGGGACTCACCACCACCAAGCCGGGTTCGGCCACCTTTCCCCTTCCGGGCATCAACGCCGACGTGGTGGACGAGGCTGGCAACAGCGTGCCCCTGGGGGGAGGCGGCTACCTGGTGCTCAAGTCTCCCTGGCCCTCCATGGCCCGCACCATCTACGGGGACCCGGAGAGGTATGAGGATGTTTACTGGCGGCGCTTCGGCAAGAACGTCTATTTTGCCGGGGACGGATGCAAGCGGGACGAGGAAGGCTACTTCTGGCTGTTGGGCCGCGTGGACGACGTCATGAATATCTCGGGGCACCGCTTGAGCACCATGGAAGTGGAGAGCGCCCTGGTGGACCACCAGGAGGTGGCCGAGGCGGCGGTGATCGGCAAGAAAGACGATATCAAGGGGGAGGCCATTGCCGCCTTCGTGACCTTGAAGGAAGGAGCCGAGGGGAACGCCGGCAAGGTCGACGAGTTGAAGAAGCACGTGGTCCGGAAAATCGGACCCATTGCCCGGCCGCAGAGCCTGTACTTTACGGCCGAGCTGCCCAAGACCCGAAGCGGCAAGATCATGCGGCGCTTGCTGCGGGACATCGCCGAAGGCCGTGCCCTGGGGGACACCACCACCCTGGCCGACGCCACCGTGGTGGCCCAGTTGAAGAGTCAGTACGAGGACGGTTAGAGGCAGGCCGCCCGTGCCATGTGCCGGGAGAATGCGGTGCTGTCCGGCCGGCCCGGAGAGTTCGAGTTTCGGAAACGCTGAAAGGACGCAATCCATCCAAGGAGGATAGAAAATATGGCGCAGGAAAGAGCTGGAGCCACAACATTTCTGGGGAATCCATTGACACTGATCGGGCCCGAGTTGAAGGCGGGTGACCCGGCCCCCGACTTTTCGCTGCTCTCAAACGATCTCGCACCCGTGGGGCTTTCCGATTCGGCGGGCAAGGTGCGCCTCATCAGCGTGGTTCCCTCGCTGGATACCCCGGTCTGCGACCAGCAGAGCCGGCGATTCAACCAGGAGGCTGCTGGTCTGGGCGACGGCGTGGTGGTCCTGACCGTTTCCGCCGATCTGCCGTTCGCCCAGAAGCGCTGGTGCGGGGCGGCCGAGGCGGAAAACCTCCAGACACTCTCGGATCACCGGGACATGTCCTTTGCAAACAGCTACGGCACCCTGGTCAAGGAGCTTCGGTTGAACAGCCGGGCCATTTTCGTGGTGGATGCCGCCGGCCGGCTTCGCCACGTCGAGTATGTGAAGGAGATTGCCTCCCATCCCGACTACGATGCGGCGCTGGCTGCCACCAGGGACGCCGTTTAAGAGCGATCGGGATGGGAACTCCGGAACTCCGGAATTCCGAATCCCTTCGACACCGATTCAGGCCACCCTTACTGAAGCTAATTGAGGGGCATTCACTAGGGACGGGAAGTCACGCCAAGAGCACAACAATAGGGAGGCATCTTGGCACCGCCTGTCTTTGAATGAGATGCATCCGTCTCCTTGTCTATTCGTGTTCATTCGTGTCCATTCGTGGTTCGTCTTCATTAAGCGATTGGCTTTTTCCTCGAATGATCCACCTGCCGGCACGGGGGCCCGGCTAACCTCTTCCCGACATTTGCACGCAGCGATTTCCAATCACTCATGGAGGGTCTTGGCTTGCCGGGTGTGAGAGTACGTTTTGCACCTTCGCCTACCGGGGCCCTGCACGTGGGTGGGGCGCGAACGGCCCTGTTCAACTGGCTGTTCGCACGAGGTCAGGGAGGGCGTTTCATCCTCCGAATCGAAGATACCGACCGGCAGCGCTCCAGCCCGGAGATGGTGGACGACATCCTGGGCGCCCTCCAGTGGCTGGGCCTCGATTGGGACGAGGGCCCCTTCCTGCAGTCGGAGCGGCTGGACCGCTACCGCCAGGCGGCGGATCAACTCTTGAACGAAAACAAGGCCTACCGCTGCTTTTGTTCCACGGCGGAGTTGGCCGCCAGGCGCCAGGCGGCGGCAGCCTCCGGAAAAGCCCTGAAATGTGACGATACCTGCCGGGAACTTCCGCCGGACCAGGCCGGCGAGAGGCGCACCCGCGGTCTGAGCAGCATGGTGCGTTTCAAGGGGACCCGCGACGGAGAGGTTGCCTTCGAGGACCGGATCTTCGGCCGGATTGCCCACCGGACGGAACAGATCGAGGACTTCGTGCTGGTTCGGTCCGACGGCATGCCCACCTACCACCTGGGCGTGGTGCTGGATGACCTGGACATGAACATCAGCCACGTCGTCCGCGGCGCCGACCACATCTCCAACACCCCCAAGCAGATTCTTCTCTACCGGGCCCTGGATCGCCCGGTCCCCGTCTTTGCGCACCTCCCGCTGATTCTGGGTCCCGACCGGACCAGGCTCAGCAAGCGACACGGGGCTACAGCCGTGACCTCCTATCGGGATCAGGGCTACCTGCCGGCTCCGTTCTGCAACTTCCTGGCCCTGCTGGGCTGGTCGCCCAAAAGCGAGACGGAGTGTTTTTCCACCGATGAGTTGGTCCGCCAGTTCACTCTGGAGGGAGTTCAGAAGAGCAACGCCGTCTTCAACCAGGAGAAGCTGGACTGGTTCAACAGCCGGTATCTGCGCAATGCTCCCGCCGAGAGGCTGTATCCCTTGATCAGGAGCGAACTGGAAGGGGAGGGGCTTTGGAAAGAGCAACTCGGCTCCTCCGCGAGGGACTGGACGCTGAAGGTGATCGATTTGCTCAAGAAGCGCGTCCGCATGGTGTCCGACTTCACCACCCAGGGAAGAGCCTTCTTCACCGATGAATTCGAGATCGAAGACAAGGCTCGCCGGAAATTCCTCAAGAACGCAACCCTGCCGCTTCTGATGCCCAAACTGGCCGCGCGGCTCGAATCCCTGCCGGTTTTCGAATTGGAGGAGGCGGAGTCGGCCCTGCGCACCTTTGCCGCCGAAAATGGGGTCAAGGCGGCTCTCCTCATCAACGCGGCCCGGGCGCTGCTGACCGGGCGGGCGGTCGCTCCTGGAATCTTCGAGGTCATGGTGGCTCTGGGACAGGAACGAACCGTGGCCCGCCTGTCGGGGACGTCCTGGGTGAAGAATGACCCGGAGGGTTGAGGAATGGTCCGCCTGAAGCTCTCGGCCATGATGTTTCTGCAGTATTTCATTTGGGGGGCCTGGTACGTCACCCTGGTCACCTACCTGAGCCAGACGCTGCGCTTCAGCGACAGCCAGATCGGCTGGGCCTATGCCACCACGGCCATCGCGGCCATGATCTCTCCGTTTTTCATGGGGCTGGTGGCCGACCGGTACTTCGCGTCGGAGAAGGTGCTTGCGGGACTGCATCTCGTGGGAGGCTTCCTGCTGTATTGGGTTTCCGGCCTGGACAACTTCAGCCACCTCTTCCCGGTTCTGTTGATCTACACCCTGTGCTACATGCCGACTCTGGCGCTCACCAACTCCCTTTCCTTTCACCACATGGAGAGTCCGGAAAGGGAATTCCCCAGGGTGAGAGTGCTGGGGACCATCGGGTGGATCGCCGCGGGATTGCTGGTGGGCCGCTTGCACCTGGAGGCCAGCCACCTGCCGCTGCAGATTGCCGCGGGTGCGTCGGTGCTGATGGGTCTCTACTGCCTGCTGCTGCCCCACACCCCTCCCAGGGGAGGCGGCCAGCCCTTCAGCCTCCGGGGTCTGCTGGGCCTGGATGCCCTGAGCCTGATGAGAGAACGGTCCTTTGCCATCTTCGTGGCCGGATCGTTTCTGCTCTGCATTCCCCTGCAGTTCTATTACACCTTCACCAACCTGTTCCTCAATGAGATCGGCGTCAGCCAGGCGGCCAGCAAGATGACCCTGGGGCAGGGCTCTGAAATTCTCTTCATGCTGGCCATGCCCTTCTTCCTGACCCGGGTAGGACTCAAGGGGACGCTGCTGATCGGCATGGCTGCCTGGGTGGCCCGTTATCTGCTTTTTTCCTGGGGTGACGGCAGCGAGCACCTGTGGATGTTGCTGGGAGGCATTCTGCTGCACGGCATCTGCTACGATTTCTTTTTCGTGGCCGGCCAGGTCTACGTGGACCGCAAGGCCCCCATCCGGGTGCGGGCAGCGGCCCAGGGATTCATCGCCCTGGTCACCCTGGGCCTGGGCATGTTCGTGGGCGCCAGGGTCTCCGGGCTGGTGGTGCAGCATTACAGTTTCCCGGGTGTGGATGGCGCCGTGCAGCACCATTGGGATGAGATCTGGCTGGTGCCCGCGGTGGCGGCAGCGGTGGTTCTGGTTCTGTTTGCCTTGTTCTTCAGACCTGGCAGGGTGGCGGAAGACGAAGCAACGCGGTCAAGATAGCGCGCGCCGTCCGCGCCTGGCGGCATGGGCTGCCCGGACCCCGGTGGAGCCGCCGCCGGTCTCGAGGTGCTCCCGTCATGGAAACAGCCCTCAATGTCCTGCTGGCCGTGCTGATCCTGGGTGGGAGCGCCCTGCTGACCCAGTGGTTCACCCACTTCATGTACATTCGGTGCCGGCGTTGCGGGATGCTGAACGCGCGGCGAAGAACCCATTGCCGCGGGTGTTCCAGCCTCTTGCGCGAAGACACCCGGGAAGCTGGATAAGGGTGCCGAAGGCGCCTTTATCGGGCCGGCGAGAGTTGTGATAATCTGAGAATTGGCGGGACAAGCATTCTCCTTCCCGCAGGAAGCGAGACTCACCGTGTTCCGGGACACCCTGGGCCTGGCTCTCAAGAACGCACTGCGCAACCGGCGTCGAACGCTGCTGACGGTTGCCAGCATCAGTATTTCGCTGTTTCTCCTGGGGGTGCTCCTTTCGGTCTATTACGCCTTCTACCACCAGGAAGGGCCTCCGGAGCAGGCCCTGAGGCTGGTGACCCGAAATCGGGTTTCTCTGACCTTCTCCCTTCCCGAATACTACGAACAGCAGATCCGCAAGGTACCCGGCGTGCGTGAACTGGTGCCCACCTCCTGGTTCGGTGGGGTGTATATCGACAATCGGCCCGAGAATTTCTTTCCGCGTTTCGCCACCGACCCGGGAAGGATCTTCGAAGTCTATACGGAGTTCGCCGTCCCTCCTGAACAACTCGAGGCCTTTCAGTCGGAGCGCACGGCTGCAGCCGTCGGCAAGACCCTGGCCGAACGGCTGAACTTCAAGCTGGGCCAGCGAATTACGATCAAGGGAGACATCTATCCGATGGACCTGGAATTGACCGTTCGGGCCATCTTCGAAAGCGATGTCGAAAACCAGGACTATGCGATGTATTTTCACCGGAAATACCTGGAAGAGGGACTGCCCCAGTCCCGGCGCGGGATGGTGGGCACCTTTGGCATCCTGGCGGATTCCGCCGAGGCGGTGCCTCGCATCGCACGGCAAATCGACGATCTCTATCGAAATTCGGAGCGGCAGACCAAGACCGAAACCGAGCGGGCCTTCCAGTTGAGCTTCGTTTCCATGCTGGGCAACGTCAAGGTGTTCCTGCTCAGCATTTGCGGTGCCCTGGTGTTCACCATTCTGCTGGTGGCCGCCAACACCATGGGCATGTCGGTGCGCGAGCGAATCACTGAAATCGGGGTGCTCAAGACGCTGGGATTTACCAACGGCAAGGTGCTGGGCATGATCGTGGCCGAGGCCGTCCTGATTTCCCTGGCAGGGGGCCTGTTGGGTTGCGGCCTGGCCTGGGGGGCGTCGGGGTATTTGCGACAGTCGCAGCTCATGCTTTCGGGGCTGTCCTTTTCGACGCCGGTGTTCCTCATCAGCCTGTCCATTGCCCTGGCCATCGGCATCCTGAGTTCCCTGGTCCCGGCCCTGGGAGCCACCCGGCTGCCGATCACATCGGCCCTCAGGCATACGGGGTGAGAGGCTTCTGGGCTCAACCAGTCGGTGGGCAGAGGGCGGAAAGAGAGTTGGCCTTGAAGCGCTTGACCCGATTTGGCCGGCCCCATCCTGGCCGGGCGGCCCTCTTCTCGGCGGTCGAAATTGCCGAATCGATTGAAGGGCTCTGAGTCTCGACATGCCTTTGCCTCTCTCCTACAACCTGAAGAACCTGACGGTCCGCAAGACCACCACGGTCATGACGGCCTTGGGCATAGGGCTTACGGTGGCAGTGCTGCTGGGGATTCTCGCCTTGGTCGGAGGCTTGGAAAAGGCTCTCCAGGCCACCGGCCATCCGCTCCACCTGCTGGTAATGAGGAAGAACTCCCTCTCGGAGCTGGTCAGCCAGATCAACCGCGAGGCCGTGTCGAATATTCGGAACAAGCCGGGGATTCAGCAACTGGAGGGGGAGCCGATGGTTTCTCCCGAAATTGTGACTGTCATCAATTTGCCGCGCCACAACAGTCCCGAGGGGGCCAACGTGAACATCCGGGGCCTGCCCCCGATGGGAATCCGCATGCGTCCCAACCTGAAGTTGATCGAGGGCCGTTGGTTCCAGCCGGGTCAGCGGGAAGTCGTGGTCGGGAAATCAATCGCCAGGCGGTACGTCAACGCCGGCGTGGGAGATCGGCTGCGCATCGGCCGTGGCGACTGGAATGTGGTCGGTGTTCTTGACGCCGGTAGTACCGCCTTCGACAGCGAGATCTGGGTCGGCCTCAATCAACTCGCTACCGATTCCAATCGCATGGAGGTCCTTTCCTCGGTCCTGGTGCGTGCCTCCGACCCGGTGAGCCTGCAGGCGCTCCGGAACTCCCTGGCGGACGATCAACGGCTTTACCTGGAAGGCAAGAGGGAAGTGGACTACTACCAGGAACAGACCGCCTCGGCCGAGCCGGTAAAGTTTCTGGGCATCTTCGTGGCCGTCATCATGGCCGTCGGAAGCTGCTTCGCCGCCATGAACACCATGTATGCCGCCGTGGCCCGTCGCTCGCGGGAGATCGGCACGCTACGGGTCCTGGGTTTTTCCGGCGGCAGCATCCTGCTGGCCTTCGTGATCGAGTCGCTGCTGCTTTCGCTGCTGGGCGGGTTGATCGGGGTGCTGCTGGTGTTGCCGCTGCATGGTCTGGAGTCCGGCATCGGCAACAATCTCACCTTCAGCGAGACCGGTTTCGATTTTCGACTTTCGCCGGCAATTGTGGCGGTCGGGGTTGGATTTGCCTCGATCATGGGGCTTCTGGGCGGACTGCTGCCGGCGCGAGGGGCTGCCAGGGAAAGCATTCTGAGTGCACTGCGGGAGTTGTAGCCGGTGGTTGAATCGGGGAAAAATCTGGAGCAGGAACTCGACAGCCTGAGAATCCACAAGAGCCACAGGCGGTCCTCGAAGGGACCCTCGCGCTGGACATCCCGGTGGATCCTTGCCGGCATCGTGCTGCTGGTGGCCGTGAGCGCGGCGGTCACCGCCGCCCGCTTCGCCAGGCAGGAGATCGAAGTCGAGGTCTTCCGGGTGGTCGCAGGCGGTGAGCCCGGGTCTCAGGGTTCCTCGGTGGTCCTGAACGCCTCCGGGTACATCGTGGCCCACCGCAAGATCCAGTTGACGGCCAAGGTGGTGGGAAAAGTCGCCTGGATCGGCGTCGAAAAAGGGGACTTGGTCCAGAAGGGGCAGGTCTTGGTGCGGTTGGAGGATGCCGAGTATCGGGCCCAGGCTCAGCAGGCCGAGGGGCAACTGGCCAGCTTGCTGGCCCAGTTGAGTGAGCTGGAGGCCGGTTCCCGTCCCGAAGAGATCGCTCGGGCCAACGCCAACCTGGCCCGCGCCCAGGCCGATCTGAAGAATGCCAGGATCAACCTGGATCGAGTGCGGAAGCTCTTTGAGGAAGAAGTGCTGCCCCGGCAGGACCTGGACAACGCCCAGTCCCGCTTCGAGGCGGAAGCGGCGCGGGTGGAATCCCTGGCCAAGGAAGCCGACCTGGTGCGCTTGGGTCCGCGGGAGGAACAGATCGAGTCCATGAGGGGACGGGTCAAGCAGGCCCGCGGCCAGTTGGCTCTGCGCCGGACCTTCCTGGACTCCACGGTGATTCGAGCACCCATCACCGGAACGATCCTGGAAAAGGCGGTAGAGCAGGGAGAGTTCGTGACCACCAGCTTTGTGGGTGAGCGGGGCGCCAAGGGCTACGTGGTCACCCTGGCCGATCTGAACGATCTGCAGGTGGAGCTGGACATCAGCCAGGACGACTTCTCCAGGCTCTCCATGGAGCAAAAGGCCACCCTCAGGACCGACGCCTTTCCGGACCGGGCCTACCGGGGCTATATTGCCGAGATCGCGCCGGAGGCCAACCGGCAGAAGGCCACCGTGCAGGTCAAGGTCCAGGTGGCCGACCCCGACTCCTTCCTGAGACCGGAGATGAACGCCCAGGTCGCCTTCCTGGCTCCGGAAGAGCCGTCCAACGGAGATCGGGCTCCTTCGGGCTCCCGGATTACCGTGCCGACCGCCTCCATCCGAGACCGGCAGGGCCGCAAGTCGGTGCTGGTTGTCCTGCAAGGCCGGGCCAGTGAACGCCCGGTGCGGATCGGAGATCCAACCGCCGAAAGGGTGATTGTCACCGAAGGTCTTATCGGTGGGGAGGATATCGTCGTGAACCCTCCCGCCAATCTGGAGGACGGGGACCGGGTTCGCAGGGCAGGGAATTAACCATACTGTGAGTCCAAGAGGGAGACGCATGGTCAACGATCTGGTGGTGGAGGCTACCGACCTGCACAAGGAGTTCCGGCGGGACGCCTTTCAGGTCATCGCCCTGCAGGATGTTCATCTGACGATTGAGCGAGGAGAATTTGTGGCCTTCATGGGACCGTCGGGGTCGGGCAAGTCCACCCTGCTCTATCTCATTGCCGCCATCGACCGGCCCACTCGGGGACAGGTCAAGGTCCTGGGCCAGGACATCCTCGGGCTCAAGGAGCGGGCCATCGCGGACTGGAGGAACGAGAACATCGGGTTCATCTTTCAGACCTTCAACCTCATTCCCGTCCTGACCGCCCGCGAAAACGTGGAGCTTCCCCTGCTGCTGACCCACCTCAGCCGGCAGGAGCGCTCCGAGCATGCCGCCACCGCGCTGGGACTGGTTGGATTGTCGGACCGCATGGATCACTATCCTCGCCAGCTCTCGGGCGGCCAGGAGCAACGGGTGGCCATCGCCCGGGCTATTGTGAGCGATCCTTCCATTATCCTGGCCGATGAGCCTACGGGAGACCTGGACGCCCAGTCGGCCCAGGAGATCCTCACCATCCTTTCCAGGTTGAACCGGGACCACGGGAAAACCATCCTGATGGTGACTCACGATCCCCATGCCGCCCGCCACGCCAGCAAGATCCGCTACCTGGAAAAGGGAGAATTGCTGCCTGAAGGAGCCCCCCAACCCGAGTAGCGCTGTCTCCGGATGGGATTGGGAGACATGGGCGATCCCGACAAGTCCCCCCCCGCCCTGCCGGGCGGATCATTCGAGAGAAAAACTGCCGATGGTTGTTGAAGAGGAACCGCGAATATACAGGAAGACCGATGGACATCATTTGCTACGACGACGTCATGGGATGAAGCCCACCCGGGAGCGCGGGCGTCCCGCCCGCACCAGTCTTGGCACAGCCTCGGCCAACTCCTCCACCCGGGACGACCGGCAACGGGGCCAGGGCTCTGCTTCGGCCGGGCCCATGCCGTTCCCGCCGGCAGGGCGGCCGGGTGCCGCATCGCAGGGAAACTGAGCGGCACGCAACGGGATAGCATGCGGGCGGGACGCCCGCGCTCCCGGGGGGCGCCTCCTCCCATCCCTGTTGCTCCTCGGGGGGGCACGCGCCGGCTTGTCGGGCCGTAGCCCTGCCCATGCGGCAGGGCCGTCACCCTTGGTGGATCACTCTTTTTTCGTGTGTTTCAAATAGCTGCCGCCCCGCATTTTGATTGCGTAGCTAACTGCCGGTGAGGCGCTCCGGCAAGACGCCATGCCCGATCTCGGCCGCATTGCCATCGTGCTGGTGGAGACGAGTTCCCCGGGAAACCTGGGTTCGGTGGCTCGTGTGATGAAGAACATGGGCCTGGATCGACTCATCCTGGTGGACTGCCGGGCCGATCTGACCGAGGAAGCGCGGCAGCGGGCCCGGGGCGCGGACGACTTGTTGGAAACGGCCCTCCGGACCCATGGGCTGGGCTCGGCCCTGAAGCCCTATAACCTGAGCGTGGCGACCGGCTCCCGGCCGGCGAGATGGTTCGAACGGTCGCTGGATCCCCGGGAGATGGCAGCCGCACTGAAGGGGCTGGACCCCGACCAGCAGGTGGCCATCGTCTTCGGGCCGGAGCGAACCGGCCTGACCAATGAGCACCTGCAGCACTGCCACTGGCAGGTGCGGATTCCCAGCGACCCCAAGTTCCCCTCCCTCAATCTGGCCCACGCCGTGGCCATCGTGGCCTACGAGCTCTCCCGGGGCCGGTCCGAGGCCCCGTCCAGTGGGGCTCGGAGGCTGGCGGAACTGGGCCAGATCGAAGCCTTCTCGCAAGACCTGGAAGGATGCCTGAAGGAAATCCAGTTCCTCAAGAAACAGAACCCCCGGGAAATCATCATGACCTTGCGTCAAATGTTGGCGCGGGCTTCGCTCGATGACCGCGACATCCGCATTCTGCGGGGAATCCTGAGGCAGTGGAAGTGGTACGCCCGGTCCAATAGCGAAGGCTGATGCGGAGGGGGCGGAAGCCTTGTCGGGACGGTTTTACTTTGCACCGGGAACTGAATATACTCTGCTTCCGTTTGGGCCTTGAAAGGGCCGGCGGATAGGCTGGAATTACTGGAATCGACGCGGGGAGAAACGATGAGACTAGCCAAACGGGTCGGGCGCCTTTCGCCCTCGCCGACCATGGCGGTATCGGAAGAGGCCAACCGCCTTCGCTCAGAGGGTCGAAACGTGGTGGACTTCAGCATCGGTGAGCCGGACTTCAATACCCCCGACAACATCAAGGGCAGAGGACACCGGGCCATCGACGACAACTTCACCCGCTACACCTCGGCTCCGGGCATCAAGGACCTCAGGGAGGCCGTGGTGGAGAAATACCGCCGCCAGTATCGGGTCGACTACTCCGTGCCCGAGGTGGTGATCTCCTGCGGAGCCAAGCACACCTTGTTCAACCTGGCCTTTGCCCTGTTCGAAGAAGGTGACGAGGTGCTGCTTCCCGTTCCCTACTGGGTGACTTTTCCCGAGCAGTTCAAGATGGTTGGGGCTGTTCCGGTCGAGGTCATGACCCGGGAGGAGGACGACTTCGTCCTCAAGGCGTCGGCGCTGGAAGCCAAGGTAACCTCGCGCACCCGGGCCATGGTGGTCAACACGCCCAACAATCCCACCGGAGCCGTGATCCCGGCCGAGGAGATGGACCGGATCGTGGACCTGGCCCTGGACCGGGATCTGATGATCATCTTCGACGAATGCTATGAATTCTTCGTCTTCGACGGGAACAAGCACACCTCGCTGGCACAGTACGCCGACCGCGCCAGGCAGGTCTCCCTGCTGGTCAACACCGCTTCCAAGACCTATGCCATGACCGGATGGCGCATCGGATACCTGGTGGCCCCACGGGAAGTCGCCAAGAGCGTCAGCAACGTGCAGAGCCACAGCGCCAATCCGGCCTCGGTTTCCCAGCAAGCGGCCCTGGAGTCCATTCTCGGCAACCAGGACTCGGTGTCGCAGATGATTGCAGAGTATGAGCGCAGGCGCCGCTACGTGGTGGAACGGCTCAACGGCATGCCCGGCCTGAGCTGCGCCACTCCGGGCGGCGCCTTCTACGCCTTCCCCAACATTTCCAGTTATTTCGGGAGCGAGGTGCGGGACTCGGTGGACTTCTCCACCTGGCTGCTGCGTCATTCGGGAGTGGCCGTGGTGCCGGGATCAGCCTTCGGCATGGAGGGCCACGTGCGCATCTCCTTTGCCACCAGCATGGAGAACCTGGTGACCGGAATGGACCTGATGGAACAGGCTCTGAGGAGGATGTAACCCTCACGTTGCCAACAAATCAATTGGCAACATGGTTGTTGGCATTTTGTCGGAGGGGGGTCAAGCAGAATCGAAAAGGCCCTGTCCAGGACAGAGCCCTACCGGGCGGTCCGCCGGCTGGCGGCGATCAGCCACAGGACGGCGCCCGCAATCAACAGCACGATGAACGTTCCCGGGTTCACCCAGCCTTGCCGGGAATGCCACACGATCGCATAACCCAGAGCACCCGCCAGCAGGGCGTAGGTGGTGAAGGGAAGCAGGGTCAGGCGAATGATGGCGCCTTCCTTGCCGACCAGCCCGGCCACCGCCGAAGCCGCCACCACGTTGTGAACGCAGATCATGTTGCCGGCGGCCCCGCCGACCGCTTGCAAGGCCACCATCCAGACCGGGTCTGCCCCGATTCGCTGCCCGACTCCAAACTGGAACAGGGAGAACATCATGTTGCTGACCGTGTTGCTGCCGGCCACGAAAGCCCCCAGGCCTCCGATGAAGGGGGCGAAAATCGGCCAGGCGGTCTGGGCCAGGGCAGCCACGCCGGCAGCCAGCACGATGGGCATCTTGTCGTAGCCGGCCGCTCCTCCATCCGAGTTGATGAATACCTGCACCATGGGGACGGTGAAGACGAGGGCCACCGAGGCGGCCGCCGTGGTCCTGGCCGATCGCATCCAGACCGCCCGGAATCGGGAAAGACTCAACCGGTGAGCCCAGCAGGTCAGGACCGATACCAGCAGGAATATGGTTCCGGGCAGGTAGAGCGGCTGCACTCGGGCCGAGATCCCGGTGTCCAGGATGTGCGGGAAGGCAATGGTCCAGGCCCGGGTCCAGTCCAGGAAAGGGAGAAATCCCAACCGGGTGACTACCAGCAGCAGGCCCACCAGCAGATAAGGGGTCCAGGCTCTCAACAGCCCCATCGGGCGGGCCGGCGGCTCCTCCTCCAGGCGAAGCGATCCGGTCCAGTGGTCGGGCCAGTTTTCCGAAACATCGAAATCCCAGCGGTCTTCGGGGCGCGGCATGAAGATGCCCTTTTTGGCGGCAAGGATCACCAGGGCCAGACCGGTAAGTCCGCCGAACAGCGAGGGGAACTCGGGGCCCAGAAACCTGGCCACCAGCAGGTAGGGAAGGGTCATGGCAAAGGCGGCCATGAGCGCAAAGGGCCAGACCCGCAACCCCTCCGCCCAGGATCGGTTCCTGCCGAAGAAACGGGTCATCAGCGCCACCACGAACAGGGGCACCAGGGTTCCGGCAGCGGTGTGCAGCAGCGCCACCCGGAACCCGATTTCGGAGAGGAAGCCGTTCCAGTCGGCGAATCCGGCCTGAAGGGCGAAGGCCTGAATGGAAGCATCGACGGCCAGCCCGCTGTTGACGCCGATCAAGATGGGGGTTCCCACGGCACCGAAAGAGACGGGCGTGCTCTGAATAATCATCCCGGCCATGACCGCGCCCATGGCCGGGAACCCCAGTCCGACCAGCAGGGGGACGGCGATGGCTGCCGGTGTCCCGAAGCCGGCCGCCCCTTCGATGAAGCTGCCGAACAACCAGGCGATGATCACCACCTGAATCCGTCGGTCGGGAGTCACGCCGGTGAAGCCGCTTCGGATGGCCTGAATGGCACCGCTTTGCCGCAGAGTGTTGAGCAGCAGGATGGCTCCAAAGATGATGTAGAGCAGGGTGGCGGCAACCACCAGGCCATTGATGGAGGCCGCGGCCAACTGCCGCGCCGGTACCTGCCACACCAGCAGGCCGAGTGCGGCGGTTACCAGGTAGGCGATGGGCATGGCCCGCCGGGCAGGCCACCGCAGCAGCACCAGCAGCAGGGCTACCGCAACGATGGGGAGAGTGGCCAGCAGAGAGAGCGTGAAGGGTTGCAAGGCGCTACCGAGTTTTTTGAAGGCAAGCGATGGCTTGGTGTAACATGAGCAGCATCCATGGGACGGAATGGGAGTTGCCCCGTTCAGGGAATCGAGGACTCGCGAACCCGTTGCCGGACCCAATCCATATCCAAGCGAGGACGCGTCAATGGCGAAAGTTTATCACGATGAAGATGCAGATCTGGCTCACCTGAAGGAAAAGAAAATTGCCATCATTGGCTACGGCAGTCAGGGACATGCCCATGCCCTCAATCTCAGAGACAGCGGTCTGGAGGTGGTGGTCGGACTCTATGAGGGGAGCCGCTCCTGGGCCAAGGCCGAGGGCGAAGGCCTCCAGGTCGCCACGGTGGAAGAGGCATCGGCCCAATCCCAGGTGATCATGATCCTGGTCCCCGATCAGACGCAGCGGGCGGTTTTCGAAGCCTCCATCAAGCCGCACATGTCGGCCGGCAAGACTCTGATGTTCAGCCACGGTTTCAACATTCACTTCAGCCAGGTGGTGCCGCCGCCCGAGGTGGATGTCTCCATGATCGCTCCCAAGGGCCCCGGACACATGGTCCGCCAGGTCTATGAGGAGGGAGCGGGCGTTCCGGCCCTGGTTGCCATCGAGCAGGATGCTTCCGGCCATGCCCTGGACGTGGCCCTGGCCTACGCCAAGGGAATCGGCGCCGCTCGGGCGGGAGTTATCGAGACCACCTTCAAGGAGGAGACCGAGACCGATCTCTTCGGTGAGCAGGCCGTCCTGTGCGGCGGGACTTCCGCCTTGGTCAAGGCCGGGTTCGAGACGCTCATCAAAGCCGGTTACCAACCGGAAGTAGCGTATTTTGAATGTCTTCACGAGATGAAGCTAATCGTTGACCTTATGTATCAGGGCGGCTTGTCCTACATGCGCTATTCCATCAGCGACACCGCCGAGTACGGCGACTACACCCGGGGGCCGCAGATCGTCGACAAGCACGTGCGGGAATCCATGCAGGAAATCCTCGAGAATGTCTGTAACGGCAATTTCGCCCGGGAGTTCATTCTTGAGAACCAGTCCGGGCGAGCCTCCATGAACGCCAATCGGCGCCGGGAGGCCGACCATCCCATCGAGCAGGTGGGCAAGGGCCTGAGGGACATGATGAGCTGGATGAAGCAATCCGACGGCTGAGGCGACGGAGCCACTTTCGAGGACCTTCCATGGTTCAGTTCCAGGAAGAAATCGAGATCGAAGGCCACCTGATCGATTCGGGGATACTCAAGTACGCCTTCGACAAGATCGTCGAAATGGAGGGCCAGTTCGAAGTCCTGCGATTCGAGATCGGCAGGAACAACCAGGAGCCCTCCCGGGCCTGGCTCATGGTGAAGGCGGGGAGTCAGCAGCAGTTGCAGGACATCCTGGCCGCCCTGGAGGATTTCGGCGCCATCATCGATCGGGAGGATTGCCGCCTGGTTCCGGCCGAACGGGACGGTATCCTGCCCCGCGAGTTCTATTCCACCACCAATTTCGACACGCTCATCAAGGTTCGGGGGGAATGGCATCCCGTCGTCAACCAGAAGATGGATGCCGTCATCGTCTGGACGGGCGAACGGGCCATCACCAAGAAGATCAGCGGGGTCAAGTCGGGAGATCGCATCGTCACCGGACGCCAGGGGATTCGAGTCAAGCCGCAGGAACGAAGCCGCGAGTACTCGGTGTTCGACTTCATGTCCAACGACGCCAGCGCTGAAATCAACAAGGGCATATTGATTTCCCAAATCGCCAAGGAGATCGACGCGGCCAAGAAGGCGGGTCACAGGATTGCCATTGTCCCGGGTCCGGCGGTGATCCATTCAGGCGCGGACGGCTACCTGAAGGAAGTGATCGGGATGGGCTACGTGGACGTGGTGCTCACCGGCAACGCCTTTGCCGCCCACGATATCGAGAAGGCCTTTCTGAATACCTCTCTGGGAATTAACCAGGAAAGCGGCAAAGCCGTGGATGGAGGACATCGCAACCACATCTGGGCCATCAACGAGATCAACCGGGTGGGCGGCATTCAGAGCGCGGTTGACCAGGGAGTTCTGACCTCGGGCCTGATGTACGAGTGCGTCCAGCGGGGCATACGGACGGTCCTGGCCGGGTCCATTCGGGACGACGGTCCCCTGGTGGACGTGGTCACCGACTGCGTGGTGGCGCAACGGGAATACATCGACGCCCTGGAGGGCGTGGCGGTGGTGCTGATGCTGGCCTCGACGCTGCACAGCATCGCCGTGGGCAATGTCCTGAAGAGCAGCGTCAAGACCGTGTGCGTGGATATCAACGAAGCCACGCCCCTCAAGCTGGGCAATCGGGGAAGCAAGCAGGCCATCGGAATCGTGACCGATGTCTCCTTTTTCTTGAATGTTCTGGCGGCTGAGCTCAAACTATGTGGCAGCAGGTCTCTTCGGTTCAAGGCCTGAACCCTTAGAGCGGAGCTGGCGCCTTGCGGCTTCGGCAGGTGAGCAGGACCAGGGGGAAATCGATGGAAGACACCATACATATCTTCGACACCACCTTGAGGGACGGGGAACAGTCTCCCGGTTGCAGCATGAACCTGGAGGAGAAGCTGAAGCTGGCTCACCAGTTGGAAGCCCTCCGGGTGGATGTGATGGAAGCCGGGTTTCCCATCGCCTCCGACGGCGATTTCGAGTCGGTGCGCCAGGTCGCCAGGGAAATCCGTTCGGTGACGGTGGCCGGGCTGGCACGGGCCATGGAAAAGGACATCCGCCGATGCTGGGAAGCTCTGGACATTGCCGCCAAGCCGCGAATCCACACCTTCATCGCCACCTCCGATATCCATCTGAAGTTCAAGCTGAAGCGTTCCCGCGATCAAGTCCTGGAGGACACGGTCAAGGCGGTCCGGTTGGCCCGGTCCCTCTGTGACGAGGTGGAGTTCTCCGCAGAGGACGCGGGGCGCAGCGACCTGGACTATCTCTGCCAAATCGTGGAGGCGGCAATCGCCGAGGGAGCGACCATCGTCAACATCCCCGATACGGTGGGATATTGCGTGCCGGAAGAGTTTGGACGCATCTTCAGTGTCTTGCGGGAAAAGGTGCCCAATATCGGCCAGGCGCGCTTGAGCTGCCATTGCCACAACGACCTGGGGTTGGCGGTGGCCAACTCCCTGGCCGCCATTCGGGCCGGTGCCCGGCAGGTGGAGTGCACCATCAACGGAATCGGCGAGAGGGCCGGCAACGCCTCCCTGGAAGAGATTGTGATGGCGCTGCGGGTTCGCCGCGAGCACCTGGGTTTCAACACGGGAATTCAGGCGGAGGAGATTTACAAGACCAGCCACCTGCTTTCCAATCTGACGGGAATGATGGTCCAGGCCAACAAGGCGGTGGTGGGCAAGAACGCCTTTGCCCACGAGGCGGGGATCCATCAGGACGGAGTGCTCAAGCAGGCGTTGACCTACGAGATCATGACACCGCAGTCGGTGGGGGTTCCTACCAGCAACCTGGTGCTGGGCAAGCATTCCGGGCGCCATGCGCTTTCCAAGCGCTACTTCGATCTGGGCTACACCCTGGACAAGAAGGAACTGGACCGAGCCTACATGCTCTTCACCAAGCTGGCGGACAAGAAGAAGAACATCTATGACGAGGACCTGCTGGCCATCATTCACGACGGCATACGAATGATTCCCGAGAGATACCACTTGAAGTATGTCCATGCCACGGGCGGCAACCAGGTGCTGGCTTCGGCAACGGTCAGGCTGAGCAAGGACAACGAGTTCTTCGTGGATACGGCATTGGGCTGCGGTCCCATAGAGGCCACCTACAGGGCCATCGATCAAATCACCGGCGTACCCGGCAGGCTGCTGGACTATTCCGTTCGCTCCGTCAGCAGCGGCAAGGATGCCGTCGGAGAAGTCTTCGTTCACGTGAATTTCGAAGGCCAGCACTTCACAGGCAAGGCAGCCAGTTCCGACCTGGTGGACGCCAGCGCCCGCGCCTACCTCAACGCCGTCAACAAGACCATCCACGCCAGGGAGTCGGCGGTGGCCCGGAAGCAGGCCAAGCAGAAGCAGCCGGTGCCCCAGGCATAAAACCCCCTATAAAAGGAAAGCGCAAAGGACATTCCATGGGATCCAAGGGTGAGAAGCGGGTCGCGGTAATCCCGGGTGACGGAATCGGGAAAGAGGTCATGGCCCAGGCCTTGCTGGTGATCGAAGAGATCGCAACTCGGTACGGCCACTGCATTGGCACGGAAGAAGCCCTGGCAGGAGGCAGCGCCCTGGATGCCACCGGCGTCCCCCTGCCGGAATCCACCCTGGATCTCTGCAAGCGGAGCCATGCCGTCCTGTTGGGAGCCGTGGGCGGTCCCCAATGGGATGACAACCCTCCGGAGCTCAAGCCGGAAAAGGGGATTCTGGGGCTGCGAGCCGGCCTGGGCCTCTTTGCCAATCTCAGGCCGGCCCATGTCTATCCCACGCTGGCAGGGGCCTCCAGCCTGAAACCCGAGATTGTCAAGGGAGTCGATCTGTTGATCGTGCGAGAGTTGACCGGCGGCATCTATTTCGGTCAGCCCCGCGGCATCTCGAAGAGAAACGGGCAGGAAGTCGGAATCAATACCCTGATCTATCGAACCTCCGAGATCGAGCGGATCGCCAGGGTCGCCTTCGAGGCTGCCGGAAAGAGGCGAGGCCGGGTGACTTCGGTCGACAAGGCCAACGTCCTGGAATCGTCGCAGTTGTGGCGCCGGGTGGTTTCCGAGGTGGGCAAGAGTTTCCCCGACATTTCACTCAACCACATGCTGGTCGATAACTGCGCCATGCAGTTGATTGCCGACCCCGGGCAGTTCGACGTCATCGTCACCACCAACATGTTCGGGGACATCCTCAGCGATGAAGCCTCCATGTTGACCGGCTCCATTGGAATGTTGCCCTCGGCCAGTCTGGGCGGCCGCAACGGTCTTTACGAACCCGTCCACGGTACGGCTCCCGACATTGCCGGCAGGGACCTGGCCAATCCGATCGCCATGATTGCCTCCACGGCCATGATGTTCAAGTATTCCTTCGGCTTGGAGCGGGAAGCGGCAGCCATCGAGACGGCCATTGCGTCGGTGCTGGACGAGGGATACCGAACCGCCGACCTGATGGCGGCGGGCGGGCGCTCGGTAGGCACGCGTGAGATGGGACGGCTGATCCTGGACAGGCTGGACGCTAAAGGCCATTGACGGCTAGAGTTTTCCCCTCCTGAACTCTTCCGGGAAACAATCCTGCTCTCTTCCTGCTTTGCTCGTTCCTCAGCGTGGTCTGGCGGCGTGGCGTCTGCCCCCACCGGCTCGACCGCGGGCGTCCCGCCCCCCGGGAACGCGGGCGTCTCGCCCGCAACCTTATTCCTGGCTGGAGGTGGTGGAGCGTCGGTGCAAGGTTGCCGGCAGGCAGCCACCCTGCCGGCGTGAACGGCATGGGCCAGTCCGAATGAAAGGCAAGGCCCCGTTACCGTTCGATCCCAGCGGCGGCGATGGCCAAGGCTGCGCCAGGCCATGTGCAGGCGGGACGCCCGCGTTCCCGGGTGGGCATCCTCCACACAACGAACCTGGACCATGATTTACATCACGCCCAGGAATCGGGCAAGAGGCCGTTTGCAAGCCTCAAGAATCACCCCCGGGAACGCGGGCGTCTCGCCCGCAACCTTATTTCTGGCTGGAGGTGGTGGAGCGTCGGCGCAAGGTTGCCGGCAGGCAGCCACCCTGCCGGCGTGAACGGCATGGGCCAGTCCGAATGAAAGGCAAGGCCCCGTTACCGTTCCATCCCAGCGGCGGCGATGGCCAAGGCTGCGCCAGGCCATGTGCGGGCGGGACGCCCGTGTTCCCGGGTGGGCCATCATCCACACAACAAACCTGGACCATGATTTACATCACGCCCAGGAATAGGGCAAGGGGCCGTTTGCAAGCCTCAAGTATCACTCCCCTCTTGAGGGGAGTCGCAGCCGAGCCGAATGGCGAAGGCTGATGCGGAGGGGGCCGACGCGGCGTTCCGGGAGTGACTCTCAACCGAGCGGACAGCGCCTGGGAGCGCGGGCGCCAGCTCTCACCGAGATTGGCACAACCTCGAATATCTCCCCGACTTCGCCAAACTGGGACAGCGCTCCAAAACGCAAGGCGCATGCGTGGCATAATAGGGCCGTCTTTTGCGGTTTCTCCGGAATTGGAGGTGTGAATGAGCAAGCGACTGACAGAGATGGTTTCCTGTGCGGGTTGAGCTTCCAAGCTCGCCCCACAGGCGCTCGCTCAAGTGTTGAGTGAGTTACCCCGACAACCCCGGAATCCCAATCTCCTTGTCGGCTTCGACACCGCCGACGACGCGGGAGTATTCCGTCTGCAGGACGATCTGGCCCTGGTTCAGACGCTGGACTTCTTTACTCCCATCGTCGACGACCCCTTCGACTACGGGCGCATTGCCGCCCTGAACTCCCTCAGCGACGTCTGGGCCATGGCCGGGACACCGTTGACGGCCCTTTCGGTGACCTGTTTTCCCAAGAAGGGGGTGGACTGGGCCATCTTGTCCGAGGTGATGCGGGGAGGATTGGAAGTCTTGTCGCAGCACAAGGTCACACTCCTGGGCGGCCATAGCGTGGACAACGAGCAGATCATGTTCGGCTATGCCGTGACGGGCACCATCCATCCGGATCAGGTGGCCACCAACGCCGCTGCCCGGCCCGGGGAGCTCCTGGTCTTGACAAAGCCCATCGGGACCGGTGTGATCTCGACCGGGATCAAGTTTCAAACTACGGAAGCTTCAGTTGCCGGAGCCGCGGTGGGCACCATGCTGCTGCCGGGAGAGGCGGCAGCCCGCGCCATGCGGGACTTTCGCCTCCGCTGCGCGACCGACGTCACCGGTTTCGGCCTGTTGGGGCACCTTTGGGAAGTAGCTCAAGCCAGCCGGGTGAACCTCGAAATCGATTCGGCAAGGGTTCCGCTGCTGAAGGGGGCTCTGGAGTTGGCGGGGCAAGGAATGTTGACCGGCGGGGACAAGACCAATCGGGAATTCGTAGGATCGGGGGTTGCCCTTCGGGAAGGCATCGCGTCCGAGCTTGTCAGTCTGCTCTTCGATCCCCAAACGGCAGGCGGCATCCTGATGTCGGTTCCCCAACAGAAGGTGGAGTCGCTGCTGGCTCAACTGCGGCCAACCTACCCGAGCGCCGGCGTGATCGGACGGGTGGCCGGATGGGGGGGGCCGGCGATCCTTGTCCATTGAGGGGGTTCCGGACCGGCAGACCGTATCGGCTACGGGGGTGAACGGAGGCGATGACCCATGATGCAGCGCAAGTACCGCATCGCCCGCCTGGTTAACGCCCTGGTGGAGACGGCAGTGACGGTGGTTTCGTTCCTGCTGGCCTATGCGATTCGAGACCATCTGCCGCTGGCCTATTTCGGAGAATTGTTTCCCCTCCGCGACTACCTGGGACTGCTGCTGGTGGTGGTCCTGCTGTGGAACGGGTTGGCCCTGCTTATTCAGCGGCAGCCCGCCCTCTCGGCCAATGACCGGCTGGGGGTGGTCAAGGAAACGGCGCTGCTGGTCTTTCTGGGAGGCGTCCTCATCAGCGCGGCCATCTTCGTGCTGAAATACCAGTTCATCAGCCGTCCCTTCATCCTGATTTTCGTCCTGGTCAACTTCTGTTTCCTGTTGGCGTTCCGCCTGTTCGCCGCCAGGGGAGTCAGCCGCTTCGGCCGGTTGGTGTCGGGAGACCGGAACCTCCTGATCGTCGGCAGCGGTGACCGGGCCGCACGGGTCGCGGCCGTGCTGGAGGAGGCCGAGCCCTGGGGGTATCACCTGGTCGGCATCGTGCCGGAATCTCCCGGCGACTTGCCCGACTCCCGGCTCGGAGCCTATCCCAGGATCCCACTCTCCCAATTCGGCGAGGCCATCAAGAGGCATACCGTCGATGAAGTCATTTTCGTGGTCTCCAAGGATGCCCTGGCGGGGCTGGAGGAGATTTTTCTCCTGTGCGAGGAAGAGGGCGTCAAGACCCGGGTCATGCTCAGCTTCTTTCCCCACGTGACTTCCAAGGTCTACCTGGAGGCCTTGCAGGACCTGCCCCTGCTGACGTTCACCACCACGCCCCAAAACGACTACCTGCTCCTGGTCAAGAACGGGTTCGACCTGGTCCTGGCCTGCGCCCTGTTGGTGTTGACGGCGCCGCTGTTCGGCTTGATCGCCCTCTTGATCAAGACCACCTCGAAGGGACCGATCATCTTCAAACAGGTCCGGTGCGGGTTGGGGGGAAGGAAGTTCGTCTTCTACAAGTTCCGGTCCATGGTGGAAAACGCCGAAGCCGCCCGGAGCCGGCTACAACACCTCAACGAAATGTCGGGACCGGTTTTCAAGATCGGCAAGGATCCCCGCTGCACGCCGGTGGGTCGCTTCCTGCGCAAGTTCAGCCTGGATGAGCTGCCCCAGCTTGTGAACATCCTCAAGGGGGACATGTCCTTCGTGGGTCCGCGCCCGCCGCTCCCGCGAGAGGTGGAAGACTACCAGCGCTGGCAGCGTCGAAGGCTTCGGATGAAGCCGGGACTTACCTGCTTGTGGCAGGTTCGCGGCAGAAACGAGATCGACTTCGACGAGTGGATGAAGTTGGACCTGCAGTATATCGACAACTGGTCCTTGCTGCTGGACGTCAAGATCGCCTTGAAGACCATTCCGATTGTGCTGCTTGGCAAGGGCACCTGAGCGGACCGCCGATTTCAATCCACCTGATCCGGTCGGACGGAACCCGGCTGGGCCTCCAATCCAGGCAGCCGGTGGTAGTCGGTTCGGTCCGTCACCCCCGCCTCGGCGAAGGAGCGCCGTCGCTCGGCGCACTTGTTGCAGTCGCCGCAGTGGATTTCCCCAACCGGACAGATACAGGAAAAGGTCAATTCCAGGGGGAGGTCCCTGCCCAGATCGATCACCTCTGCCTTGGAGAGATTGCTGAACGGAGTCACGATCTCGAGCGGGTGAGCGAGAGCGCCGCTGGCCAGACGCTCGAAACCGCGAAGAAAGTCCGGCGTGGCGTCGGGGAACGGGTTGCCCTTCAACAACCCCAGAGCGATGACGCCGATCCGGTTGAGCGCGCAATAGACCGCGGCCTTGGAGAGCAGAAGGAGGTTTCGCCCCGGAAGGTAGACGGCGCTGTCGTCGGTATGAGTTCCGGGAACGGCATGGCCGGTGGTGCTCCAGTGGGAATGGTAGGTGTCCTGGACCGGAAGGCTGAGCTGCCTCAGGGGTTTGAGTCCGAAGTGGTCCAGGCGGGCCAGAAACCTCCGGATCCATTTCAGCTCTACTCTTTCCCAGACCAGGCCGGCCTTGATATAGAGAGGAGTGATCTCCCAGCCCTGTTCGGCAAGACAGGCCAAGAGGACGCAGCTATCCAGTCCTCCGCTGATCAGCACGCATGCCCGCCGATTGTTCAGTCCTCTTGAATTGACCGCGGTCATTGCCGTTGTGGGGCAAGCTCAGTCCTTGAACAGACTGTCAAAGGCCGTCTTGGCCTCTTGGGCAGCAGATGCGCCAGAGCCCCCCGCCATTGTTTCGGAGGGTTCAAAGTAGTCGCAGAAGTTGGCTCGTTCCCTGTCGCTCACCCACTCGGCCTGGGTCTCGCGGCACTGGTTGTGGACCGTCGGATCGTGGAATCTGCAGTTCTTGCAGACGTGGAGGTCGCTGTCGCATTGGTCGCAACTGGCATTTCTCGAAACCCTGCTGCGGGGTGCGAGAACAACCCTTGTTCCGCACTTCCAGCACTGCATGGCGCCCCCTTCCCGGTTGCCGCCGAGGCTTTCGGACCCCGCCCCGAGGCAGAAAACGCAAGGATGCCCTACTGCTTGGCGGCCGCGGCAAAGTCGCCTGCCTTGACGATGATCATCTTTTCGAGATCCAGGTGGCGTCGCAGGGCGGATACGATCCCGTCCCCGCTGAGAGCATCGACCTTGCGCTCGAATTCCGCATCCCAGGCCAGTGTCCGGCCCTGAAAAAGGCGACTGGCCATGGTTCCCGCCAACCGGCTGTCCTGAGATCGGCTCACCTGCCGGGACTGCAGGTACCCCGACTTGGCCGCCGCGATTTCCTCGGCGGTGAACCCGTCCTTGAGCGCGCGCTCGATCTCCTCCCGGAAGGCTGCTTCCACTTTCTCGATGTTTTGCGGCGCCGCGATGGCCCAGGTGGAGAAAGAGCCGCGCTCGTCCTCGGAGCTTGCATCCAGGTAGGCTCGTACCCCGTAGCTGAGCCCCTCCTTCTGACGAATGCGCACCGCCAGGCGCGAGTTGAGGAATCCGCCGCCCAGCATGTAGTTGCCCAGCACCAGGGCCGGGTAGTCCTGGTGGCTGTCGCCGACTGCAAGCGGCACTCCGGCAATGAAGACCGCGTTGGCCTTGTCGGGCGTCTCTACCGAGCGGTTGACCGGGGCAATCTCCTGAAAGGGTCGTTCGACCCGCCGGTATCCGCCGGGGCTGCTCCAGTCGGGAAAGATTTCCTTCAGGACCTCGACGATCCGGTCGGGATCGAAGTCTCCCGATACGGCCACTTCGCCGTGGGAAGCTCCGTAAAAGTCCCTGTGGAAACTCTTCAGGTCGTCCAGGGTGGCGGACTGGATGGCGGCGATTCGCTCGTCAAAGCTGGGAGAATAGTTGACATGACCCTTGGGATAGCGGTTGCCGTGCCGCGCAAAGGTGTTTGCGGCAATGGACTGGGGATTGCTCCGCTGCTGCTCGATGGCGGCCAGTCGTTCCTCTTTGAGCGTGTCGAACTCTCCGGTCGGGAAGGAAGGTTGGCGAAAGACCTCGCCCACCAGCCGCAGGACCTGGGGAAGATTATCCTTGACGGTCTCCATGGATGCGGAGGCGCCGGTGGCCCCTCCCGAGACGCGGCCCGTCGCCTTGAGCCGGTCCAACTCGTCCTGGATCTCCTGCCGGCTGCGGTTGGCTGTCCCCCGCATGAGCATCGATCCGGTCAACCCTCCGACGGTGACCCTTCCCATGAGGTTCTTCTCGTCGCCGAAATGGAGGCGAATGTTTGCCACAACCGTGGTGCCACGCGTTTTCTTGGGGAGCAGCGCCAGCTTCAGGTTGGATCCGATGGTCAGTCGCTGTACTCGCGACTCGATGTTGCCGGGAGAGGGATCGAACGCCTCACCGGCGGCGACGGCGGTGTCGCCCTTGTAATCCTTGAGCATGGCGGCGACGTCGGGACGTTGGGGAATTTCGGCTCTGTCCGGATCCTCGGTGGGGATGAACTGCCCCAGGGTTCGGTTGGATGATTTCAGGTAAGTGGTCGCCACCCGGCTGACATCTTCGGGGGTCACCTTCCTGATACGGTCACGGTGCAGGAAAAAGAGGCGCCAGTCTCCCATGGCTACCCACTCACTCAGGCTCAATCCCACTTGATTCACGTCATTCAAGGCCAGGTCGATGTTTTTCAGCAATTGCGTCCGCGCCCTTTCGACTTCTTCCGGCGTCGGATGCTCCGTTTTGATTTTATCGATGGTGTGCAGGAAGGCGTTGCGGGCATCCTCCAGCGAATCCTCCTGGCGCACCTCGGCGCCCATCATGACAACCCCCGGGTCATGTAATTGGAAGTTGTATCCATAGATTCTGCTGGCCTTCTTGGATTCGACCAGCGCCTTGTGCAGGCGCCCGGAGGGTGTGTCGGCCAGAATATGGGTCAGCAGGTCCAGGGCGGCGAAGTCGGGGTGGGATCCCGCGGGAATGTGGTAGGCGGCCATCAGCAACTGCACGTCTCCCACCCTCCGCAGTGTCACGGCGCGTTCGCCGTCCTGGGTGGGCTCCGATGTGTAGGGTTTCTGCAGCTTTCGCGTCGGCCGGGGAATGGGTCCGAACTTTTTGGCGACCAGGGCCAGGGTCTTGGCCTCGTCGAACTTCCCGGCCACCAGCAGGACGGCATTGTCGGGCTGGTAGTGCTTCCGATAAAAGGCCTTCAGACGGTCAATGGAAACGTTCTCGATGTCGGAGCGGGCCCCGATGGTGGACTTGCCGTAGTTGTGCCATAGAAAAGCACCGGCCAGGGTGCGCTGCATCAGGATGCGAAAGGGGTTGTTCTCCCCGCGCTCGAACTCGTTGCGCACCACCGTCATCTCGCTGTCCAGGTCCTTCTTGGCGATGAAGGAATTGATCATGCGGTCGGCTTCCAGGTCCAGCGCCCAGTCCAGATTTTTGTCCGTAGCCCTGAAGGTCTCGAAATAGTTGGTCCGGTCGAACCAGGTGGTCCCGTTGGGGCGGGCTCCATGCTCGGTCAGCTCCTGGGGGATGTTTGGGTGACGCGGCGTGCCCTTGAAGACCAGGTGCTCCAGCAGGTGGGCCATCCCGGTCTCACCGTAACTCTCGTGGAGCGATCCCACCAGGTAGGTGATGTTCACGGTGATGGTGGGCTTGGAGGGATCGGGAAAGAGCAGAACCCGAAGCCCGTTGTCGAGGCGATATTCGGTGATTCCTTCGACAGAGGTTACCCGCTCCATACCCTCCGGCAGGCTGGAGTCTTCCGGCCGCACGGGAACCGGCGCCGCGGCAGCGACGGACCCCGTCCATAAGACCAGGGTGGAAAAGACCACACCGGCCAGAGACAGGGCAAAGAGTCTGGAAGAGAGGGAGATTTTTCTGGGAGACCTCATGGCTTCTATCCTCGATTTCATGGGAGTGGCATCAATGCTTGACCGGCCGTGCAGGTGGCTGCGCCTCAGCGGTCTTGTCACGGCTTGTCTCCGGCAAACCGCTGCCGGCCGATGCTTTGCGGCAAAACCGGGCTTTGGCGGGCGGGAAATTCCACCACACCTGGCGGGAGCCGAACTGGTGCTTTCGGACGAACCTGCCAATTCTCAAACTGACCTTTCGGAGTCGGTCGCGCTCCGCGGCCTTGAGAAAGCGGCTCCTGACGCCGGGGGGCAGGGAGTATTCGAAATAGGCAAACACACCCGTTGCCGCCAGGTGGCTCATCAGGATCTCCAGGATTTCATCGACCGTCTGAACATCGAAGCTGTTGAAGGGAAGCCCGCAGACAATGAAATCGTAGGGCCGCGCCTGACTCAATAGACGAACGTCGGCGTTGTAAAGGTTGCATCGTATCCCCCGGGAGTGGAGTTCCTGGCCCTGCAGAAACCGGCTCAGGTACCCGAAATACCTGGGGTTCAACTCGTAGACGTCCAGCCGGTCTCCCCGGCGCAGCCGTTTGAGGATTTGGGAGGTAAAGACCCCGGTACCCGCCCCTGCTTCCAGGACCGAAATGGGTCGCTGCGGACGGTCTTCAAGAGGGTGGACAATAGCTTTGGCCAGGAGCGGGGAACTGGGAGCGATGGCCCCGACGGTCCCGAAGTTGGATAGGAGCTGGGAAAAAAACACCCAACTCCCGCCCCCCAATGGTCTGACTTTCCCCATGGCTCGTTGCAAGGGTCCGCGGTTGGACAGGGAGTCGGTCCAATGGCTTGCCGGATGTTCTTGAAGAATGGTCTCCGAAGCCGGCCAACCACAGAAATTCAGAGTTGGAAGCATACCTGATCTCTCACCCTGCGCCAAGTTCCGCGGACGGTCGACTGGCGCCCCGCCAAGAATTGGTTCCGACAGATGCTGCCAGCCCTGTATCATAGGTGCCCGGCTTCGCGGGGAAGGGTAGTTCCCCGGAGAAAAGAGGACTCTCCCTTGCAATCCGAGGGGCTGCCGCGGACGGTTCTCCGGTAGCGGTCGTTCCCAGCCGGCCCTCGCCAACTGGTGTCGTGGAGCCTTTCCAATGCTGACCGTCAAGACTGCCAGGGAAATCGTTCTGGACCATTGCCGCTCGATCCGGCCCGGCCGGTTGCCCACGGAAGTGGTGCCCTTGCCGGACTCGCAAGGTCGAATCCTGGCCGAGCCGGTATACCTCGACACGGACCAGCCCCCGTTCGATCGCAGCATGCGAGACGGATATGCCGTCAAGTCCCGGGATCTCGATCCGCTGCCGGCCCGGCTCCGATGTGTGGGTGAGATCAAGGCGGGGGAGGTCCCGACCCGGGTTCTGAAGTCGGGCGAGGCCATTCAAATCATGACAGGGGCGCCAGCTCCCGAGGGAGCAGACGCCGTCGTCATGGTCGAGCATACCGAAAGGCTGCCCGAAAACGGAGTTTCCGTGCTTCGAGCGGTTGCTTCGGGAGCCAACATCGCCCCCACGGGCTCGGAACGCAGGCAGGGCGAACTCCTGATGTCAACCTCCACCCGCCTGGGTGTCCTGGAGGTGGGAGGCCTGGCGGCGGTAGGAAAGGCGCGGGTTCAGGTTTTCCGGCGCCCGCGGGTCGGCATATTGGCCACCGGGGACGAGCTGGTGGACGTCGATCAGGAGCCGGGTCCCGGGCAGATCCGCAACTCCAACGCCTACTCGCTATCCGCCCAGGTAGTGAGCCATGGGGGCGCACCCCGTGTTCTGGCTACAGCCGGAGATTCCATGGAACAGCTCGGGCGGCAAATCCGCCTGGGCCTGGAGAACGATATCCTGTTGGTGAGCGGCGGTGTTTCGGCCGGCAAGTACGACCTGGTCGAGGATGTGTTCGAGGAACTCGGCATTCAGATCCAGTTCGAAGCGGTGAGCATGCGACCCGGCAAGCCCACGGTCTTCGCGAGGCGAGGACAGCAGTTTGTATTTGGCCTGCCCGGGAATCCCGTTTCCACCTTCGTGGCCTTCGAGCTGTTCGTGGTTCCGGTCCTCCAGGCCCTGCAGGGGTTGCCGGCGGGACCCTTGAAGATGGTCAGAGGCCGGCTGCAAGACAGAATTCTGGAGAAATCCGGCCGCACGGCCTTGCTGCCTGCAACCGTTTCTGTCGAATCCGGCGACATCCGGATACAACCGGTGTCCTGGAAGGGATCGGCGGACCTGTTCAGCCTGGCCGATGCCAACGGTTTGGTGGTGGTTCCCTTGGAATGCAAAGAGATGTCAGCGGGCCAGGAGGCCGATGCCCTGCTCTTCGAGCCCATGACCGGCAATTCCGATTGTGAATTCTAAAGCGCCCGCCCCGGGTGGGTCTTATCGCAGTGGGGAGGAATTCCAGCATGAGCCAGTTTTCGCACCTCGACCATTCAGGCAGCCTGCGCATGGTGGACGTGTCCTCCAAGCCCGTCACCCGGCGCAGGGCCCGCGCCCGTGGCCGGGTCGGGGCGTCGGCGGAAACCGTCGCCCAAATCCGCAACGACCGGCTGGCCAAGGGCAATGTCCTCGAGGCTGCCAGGCTGGCAGGGATCATGGCCGCCAAAAATACCGGGCAGTGGATTCCGCTGTGCCATCCCGTGCCATTGAGCCATGTTCAACTGGAATTGACGGTCACTGACGCGGGGGTGGAAATCGAGGCGACGACCCTGGCCGAGGGGAAGACCGGGGTTGAGATGGAAGCCCTGGTGGCGGTGTCCGCGGCGGCGTTGACCGTTTACGATATGTGCAAGGCCCTTGACCGCACCATGGAAATCGGGAGCATCCGCCTCATGGAAAAATCGGGCGGCCGGTCCGGACACTTCGTGCGGTCCGATTAGCCGCCAGGAGTTGTTCGAAAAGAAAAAGACGAACCACGAATGGACACGAATCAACACCAATGGCAGCTAAAAAAAACCGATTGATGAATTGTATATTCGGGGTGCGACAACGGATTTCGCCCAAAATCCAAGTTATTAATCAGTACTGAACTGGGACCTGAAGTGCACAAGAACAACAACGAACCACATGCCTGAAACCAATTAAGGGGTTGTCAACTAGGACCCGTAATCACACCAACGGTACAAACTTGCAAAAGCAATTTAGCGCCGCTTGCCGTTGAAGAAGATTCGTGTCTATTCGTGTTCATTCGTGGTTCATATTCATAATCGTTACGACTGCTTTCCCTCGAATGATCCGCACGGCAGGAACGGGGCGGAACATACGGAGTGAAACCAGGCTGTTCCAGGCAGGCCTGCCTTGGGACCAGCTATAATGGTGCCAGGAAAATGCGCTGTTGAGGAGCTCCTTGATCATGAAGCCACAGACCCTGTTCGACAAGATCTGGACAGCCCACCTGGTCCGGGAAGAGCCGGGCCAGCCCTCTCTCCTCTATATCGACCGCCACCTGGTACACGAAGTGACTTCGCCGCAGGCGTTCGAGGGGCTTCGGTTGGCGGGACGGCGAGTGCGCAGGCCGGACCTCACCTTCGCAACCATGGACCACAATATCCCGACCACGGGCCGCGGACTGCCAATTAAAGACCCGATAGCAGCCAGGCAGGTGCGGACGCTGGAGGACAACTGCCGGGACTTTGAGATTACCCTGTTCGATCTGAACAGCCCCTTTCAGGGGATCGTGCATGTGATAGGTCCGGAACTCGGCCTGACGCTTCCCGGCGTGACCCTGGTGTGCGGAGACAGCCACACCTCTACCCACGGCGCCTTCGGAGCCCTGGCCTTCGGGATCGGCACCAGCGAGGTGGAGCATGTGCTGGCCACCCAGTGCCTGCTCCAGGACAGACCCAGAACCCTGTTGGTTCGGGTGGAAGGCAAACGTCCCTATGGTGTTGAGGCGAAGGACATCATTCTCTCCATTATCGGTCGGATCGGAACCAGCGGCGGGGCGGGGTCGGTGATAGAGTACGCCGGCCAAACCATCCGGGACCTTACCATGGAAGAGCGCATGACCGTTTGCAACATGTCGATCGAGGGAGGAGCACGGGCCGGGATGATTGCCCCGGACGATACAACCTTCAACTATCTCCGCGGTCGAAGATATGCTCCGGCGGCTTTCGAAGAAGCCGTTGCCGGCTGGAAAAAACTGGTAAGCGACCCCGGAGCTGAATTCGACGACACCATACACATCGACGCCGCGAGCTTGAGCCCGCAAGTTACCTGGGGCACCAATCCGGGGCAGGTGGCCCCCATCGATTCCCGGGTTCCCGACCCGGCGGAATTCGATGATCCCAATGCGCGCAAGTCTGCCGAACGAGCCTTGGATTACATGGATCTGAAGCCGGGAACGCCGCTGGTGGATATTGCAGTGGATCGGGTCTTCATCGGATCCTGCACCAACTCCCGTCTTGAGGACCTCCGGTCAGCGGCCCGCTTCGTCAAGGGGAGGCGCGTTTCTTCCGGAGTTCAGGCCATGGTGGTGCCCGGCTCGCAACAGGTCAAATGGCAGGCCGAAAAGGAGGGGTTGCACCATTTGTTTCGGGAATCCGGGTTCGACTGGCGCGAGTCGGGATGCTCGATGTGCCTGGGGATGAACCCCGACATCCTCAGCCCGGGCCAGCGGTGCGTGTCCACCTCCAACCGCAATTTCGAGGGGAGACAGGGAAAGGGAGGGAGGACCCACCTGGTCAGTCCTGTCATGGCGGCCGCCGCGGCCATTGAAGGACACCTGGTGGATGTCAGACAGTACGAACTCGAGGCAACAACCTCATCCAACCCTTCCTGACGCCTGCGTAATTGACGAGGATCCAATATGGAACCCTTTGAAAAGGTTCACGCAGTGGTGGCGCCGCTGGATTTGCCCAACGTGGATACGGACCAGATCATCCCCAAGCAGTTCCTCAAGCGGATCGAACGGACCGGCTTCGGCCAGTTCCTCTTTTACGATTGGCGTTTCCTGGAAGGGAAGGCCCTCAATCCTGAATTTGAATTGAATCAGGAGCGTTATCGCGGGGCCGGCATCCTGGTCACCCGAGCCAACTTCGGATGCGGCTCCTCGCGGGAGCACGCCCCCTGGTCCCTGCTGGACTACGGCTTTCGCTGCATCATCGCTCCCTCGTTCGCAGACATCTTCTTCAACAACTGCTTCAAGAACGGTCTGCTCCCGGTGAGCCTCTCCGAGGAGCAAGTGGAAGCCGTTTTTCAGCGGGTTCGAGAAACGCCCGGTTTTCAAATGACGGTTGACCTGCAGAAGCAGCGGATTCAGGCCGACGGCGGGATGAGCTACGGCTTCCGGGTCGCCCCCTTCCGGCGCCGCTGCCTCCTCAACGGTTGGGACGATATCGGCCTCACCCTGCGGCACGAACACCTGATCTCCAAGTACGAATCCCGAAGCGCCCCGCCTCTGAGCCCCCCGTCGGTCTGAGCCTGTCCACCCTAAGTGAATGCAGATTATAGATTTGTGGTTGCAGGTGTGCGCCCAACCGGCAAAGAGTTCAGGAGGACACGAAGGGGCACGAAAAGAGGGGTCCAAGAAGGGACCAGAAGGCCACCGGTTCATAAGTATTGCCACGTATCCCAGACAAGCCGCGCCCCGCCTGCCGTGCGGATCATTCGAGGGGAAAACACCCAATCGTCCTTAAAGACGAACCACGAATTGACACGAATACAGGTGGACTCGCTCGAACGACAAGCGGCACCGGAACGCTTCTGCAACGTTGCTACCTTGCGATGACTTCGTTTCCTTGGTGGAAAACCTCTCGATATCGATGGTCACACCCGCCTATCGACACCTCATCAATCAGTTTATTGGTGTTCATTCGTGTCCATTCGTGGTTCGCCGTTCTCCTTCGCGCCATAGTTTCCTTGGATATGGAGGCAGGAGCCCCTGGCCTAATGCGTGGGTGACAGGAAGGAATCGAACTGCTTGGTCAGGCCGAACACGATGCCCGACCGGGGGGAGTGGTGCGCCAGCCCGGCCGCGGCGGCCACGTCCCAACGCAAACCGCCGGCGTGGACCTGGAGTCCCAGGCGGAACTGAGAGAGGCTCTCGGTTCCCAGGGGCGCCTGGTGGCGGCTGTTGCGGTGGCCGAACACCTCAGCGGCGAGATTGACCTTGGAGGTGAGGGGATAGATCCCGGCCAGTCCATAGAGCATGACGTCGTTCTGCGCCCCCGCCAGCACGGGGTTGGCCAGGATCCCCAATCCGAGATTGCCGAAGACATGCAGATCTCCGAAGTGCTTACCCACCAGGACACCGCCGCGATATTGGGTGGCGTTCAGGCCGAGGCCCTTGGCGGTGGATGCATTGGGCACCTGAACCGAGGTGAAGAAGCCGAAGGACGGCTTGGGCCCCGATTCGTGCAACATGCGTATCTTGGTGGAAAGGAAGAGATCCCCGTAGTCGCTGGTTGCGGTCCCGCCGGAGCTCAAATGGGGTCTCACCGGGGCAGGCGAGGCTTCAGTAACCGAGAGAAGGTTGTGCGCCGTCCAGTCCATCTGTACTTCCGCCACCCCGGCCAGGCTGATATGCAGGCCCATGACTCCCAGGCCGGTCTGATCCCCTCGCAGTCCGGATACCGGAAACTTGGCGTCCTGCAGGAAATCGAACCCGAATTCCAGGGAGGCGCGGCCCGCTTTCAGGATGGTGGGGTCTTCGGTTTGCAAGGGACGCTGCTGTGCGGTCGACGTGAGGGTGCACACCGCCAGCGCCGGCAACAGGGAACAAAGCCTCCAGAGGCTGCGGAGTCCCCCGAGGATCCCGGGGCAGTAGGCCGGAGACCGATTCGAGCGTCCAAGGTGAAGTGTCGGTGAGCTGAACCGGGAAAGGTTCTGTTTCATCAAGAGCGGATACTATTGCAAGGCCGGTGCGGAAGCAATCAATTTTCCGGAAACAGCTCGTACCGCAAGAGCGCCGTCGCAACCGTGGCCGCCGTCTCGGTTCTCAGGGTGCTGCGGCCCAGTTGGACGGCTTGAAAACCGTTGCGCAGGAAGGCTTCGCATTCTCCGTCGGTCCATCCGCCTTCCGGACCTACGGCGAAGGCGACCGACGGCCAGAACTTGCCTCGAACCAGTCTTTTGAGGGGCACGGCCTGAGGAGACGCTTGAAGGAGAAGTTTCAGATCGGATCCCACGGCTTCGCAAACCTCCCCGCACTCCAGGGGTGGGTGAAGGATCGGGATGGTCGAACGACGGCACTGCTTGGCCGCGTTGACGAGGATGGTCCTCCACCGTTCCAGTTTGGCCCGGCTCCGGTCTTGGGAGATCCTGACCACCGAGCGGCGACCTTGAACCAGGTAGATCTCGGAAACCTCGAGTTCGGTGGCCTTCTGCAGAATCCAGGTCAACCGATCGGATTTGCATAGAGCCTGGACCAGCGTCAGCCTTACTTTCGGGTCGACGGTCTCCGCGAGCTGAGAGACTTCCACCAAGTGGACCCGGTTTCCCGATATTTGCCCGACTCGGGCTGACCACAAACGCCCCCGGCCATCGATGAGTTCCACTTCTGTGCCGACCTCCGCCCGCAGGACATGAATCAGGTGGTGAGCCTCGCGTTTTTCCAGCACTGCGAGGGTTCCGCTGGGGGGGGTGTCCAGAACAAATCTACGGGCCGGCATGGCGGACCCCGATAATCAGGATTTTCCGGAACACAAGGAGCCACCTCAAAATCAGTCTGCGGTGGTGACGGGGCAGGGAATTTCAGGCAGTTCCATGCGTTTTTGTTGTAAATACCAGGCAGCGCCATTCCCCCTTGGCGAGATCCTGCAACAGCGTCAGCGGAAGAGCCTGAACGTTTGCCGACCGACATAGGTCCGCTGCATCCGGCTGCAACAATCCGGAGAGAACGAGCTGACCCCGCGGGTTGAGGCGTTGGCCGAAATCGTTCAGTTTCTCCCGAATCAGTTTACCCTCCAGGTTGGCCAGGATGACGTCGTATCCTCTATCGGCGAGAGCCTCGACCTCTCCCGTAAACAGCCGGATCCGCCGGTCAACCCGATTGCGGAAACAGTTGGCCCGGGCCACCTGGATGGCCACCGGATCGATATCGCAGGCCAGGACAGGTTCAGCACCCAATTTGGCGGAGGCGATCGCCAGAATCCCTGATCCGGTGCCGATGTCCAGCACGGATCTGCCGGTCAAGGGCAGTGTTTCAAGCACCTCCAGGCAGAGCTGGGTCGATTCGTGCGTTCCGGTTCCAAAGGCCATCCGGGGCTCCAGCCAAATGGGTATGCGGTCCCGGACGGCACTCCCGGAAACAGGCCGCCCGGGAATGATGCGGAAACGGGCGCCGACGGGAAAAGGCTTCAGATTCCGGCGCCATTCCTTCAGCCAGTCGCGTTCTATCTCGATTCCGGTGGCGCAGCCTGAAAGCGGGACGGCGGCGGCCTGACATCGAGCCCGGAAGTGGCTGTGCGCCCGACCGATGTCGCTGGAGGGATCGAAGTAGGCTTTCAGCAGAACCTCTCCCGAATTCAGCGGCTGTTCGTGGATGCCTCGGGTCCCCATTTCCGCAATGATCGCCGAAATGGATTCCAGGTGCCGTGGGTGAAGGGAGAACTGGAGAAAATGCCACTGCCGCATGGAGGGTTTGTGGAAAAGGGCGGTCCCTCCGCCAAGTTCCGATGAACCGGAACCTGGCGGAGGAAATCCAGCCCAGGGACCGTCGGCGCAGGGAAATGCCGGGGGGAGGAAGCGGGCCCTTGCAGTCAACCCAGGATGTCCTTGACCCTATCGAACAATCCCCGCTCCAGGGGCTTGTTCTCCACCGGCGTCAGTTCCGCCAATTGCTCCAACAAGCGGCGTTGGTTCCGATTGAGCTTCCTGGGAGTCACCACGTTGACGGAGACGAATTCGTCTCCACGGCCGCGGCCGTTGACACCGGGGATGCCTTTGCCTCTCAATCGAAAGACTTTCCCGCTTTGAGTGCCTGGCGGGACCGAGAGGGTCTCCTCTCCTTCCAGGGTAGGGACCTTGATGGTCGCGCCCAACGCCGCCTGGGTGAAACTGATGGGAATCCTGCAATGGATGTCGTTCTCCTGGCGTTCGAAGATCTCATGGTCTCCCACTCTCAAGACCACGTAGAGGTCTCCCGGCGGCCCACCCTGAAGACCTCCCTCACCCTCTCCGGAGTACCTTACCCTGGAACCGGTGTCGACTCCGGCCGGAATCGTCACCTGGAGGAAACGCTCCCGCCGAATGCGACCTTCTCCCCGGCAGTCGGCACAATGGTCCTTGACCAGCCGTCCCGAGCCCTGGCATTGGTGACAGGGGCGGCTGATGCTGAAAAACCCCTGCTGGTACCGCATTTGGCCCTGCCCGTGGCAGGTGGGGCAGCTTATGGGGGCGGACCCGGGCGCGACACCGGAACCCTGGCAGGGCTCGCATGTCTCCGTGCGCGGCACCTTGATTCGGGTCCTTATTCCAAAGACCGCGTCCATGAAGTCGATCTGCAGGTCGTAACGGAGGTCGGCTCCCCTGCGCGCGGAAGATTGGCGGCGGGAAGATGAGCCGAACAGGTCGCCAAAGCCGAAAAAGTCGCCAAAAATGTCTCCGAACTCCGAAAAGATGGTGGGGTCGAAGCCGGCGCCCCCGCTTCCGCTGACCGAGCTGTGGCCGAAACGGTCATATTGGGCCCGTTTTTGGGGATCGCCCAGGACACTATAGGCCTCTGCGGCTTCCTTGAATTTTTCCTCGGCGGCTCGGTCTCCGGAGTTCTTGTCGGGGTGGTACTTGACGGCTTGCCTGCGGTAGGCGCTCTTGATCTCCTGGTCGGAGGCCGATTTGGAAACACCGAGGACTTCGTAATAATCGCGCTTGCTCAAAGCGACAATCTCCCTACACCGTTCTAATTGCCTTGTGTTTCGGTCGTCGTCTTGTCCGGAGCGGCAGCAACCTTAACCAGCGAGGGGCGAAGCAGACGACCCTTGAAAGTATAGCCCGGCTGCAGTTCACCGGTAATCTGATTGTCGGCGAAAGCTTCCGTCTCCTCCCGCATCAGGGCTTGATGGCGGTTGGGGTCGAAAATTTGACCCGAAGTATCAATGGACTCCAGTCCGGCCTGGGCCAGCACGTCCTTGAATTGCTTCAGGACCAGTTGAAACCCCCTCTTGAAGTCTGCAACCGTCTCACCCTCGGCAACCTCTAGACCCCGTTCGAAGGCGTCCAGGACCGGCAGCAACTTGCGAACGAAGTCGGTCAGAGCATAATCGAAGAAATCCTGCTTTTCCCGTTCGGTCCTCTTGCGAAAGTTATCGAACTCGGCCTGAAGTCGGAGCAGCCGCTGAAAGAGCGCCTCGTTGTCGGCCTTGAGGCGGTTGTGTCGTGCATCCTCGAGCCCCTCCCCGACCGCTTTATCCGCCCGGGTTTCGCCAGAGGGTTCCTCCGGGACCTGAGTCGGATGCCGTGCGCCGGAAGAATCCTGCCGCGCGGTGGGCTCCTGATCTTCCTTCCGGCCTCCCTCGAGGGGGGTCGATGGGTTTTCGGCCCCGGTAGCCGTTACCGGGGGAGTCTCCGTACTTTCTGGAGTTGGGGCCATGGTTTTTGTCCTGCCGCGGAACGGCACCGTTTCGCCGTGCCTGCGTGTCTCCGCAAATGGGTTCCAGCCGCTGTGAAGCGGTCGGTCCGATGCCGCTTTTCGACGTGAGTGGGGATTTTCAATCAGAGGCGCGCCGCTTCGCCGCTTCCCGAGTCGGCGCTGAGGATCTGGCCATAGAGCTTGGCGACATAGTCCACCGTGTTGATGGCCTTGCCATATTCCATGCGCGTTGGTCCCAGGATTCCCACCGAGCCCAGATTCCGATCATGGATCGTGAGAGGAGAGGAGATCAACGTGTATTCCCGCAACCCCGGCAACGAGTTCTCCGAGCCGATGATGATTCTTACTCCCTGTCCGGGTCGCGCTTGAAGACACTGGTTGAGGATTTTCACCAGCCGACTCTTTTCTTCGAAGGTCTTGAAGATGGACCGCATCCGCTCGGTGTCGGAAAACTCGGGTTGCCCCAGGAAATTGGAGGCGCCGTCGAGATAGATATCGACATCGGGCTCGGCCACCTCGTCGATCAAACCTCTATCGCAGAGCAGGATCACGTTGTTGAGGAAACGGTCGTAGAGGGCTTTTTCCTCCTTCATCTTCTTGAGGATATCATCGCGGATGGAGAGCAGGCTGTAGCCGGAATAATTCTCGTTCAAATACCTTGCTGTCTGGTCCAGCTCCCGTTGGGTGAAGGATTCGTCGAATTGAATGATTCGATTCTGCACCAGGCCCGACTTGGACACGGTGATCACCAGGATCTTGGAATCGCCAAGCTGAATCAACTCGAGGTGTTTCAACAGGCTGTGGCCAAGCGAGGGAGAAATGACGAAGCCGACGTTGTTGGTGGCGTGGGAGATGGCCTGGGAAATCCGCTCCATGACGTTGTCCTGAGAATCCGGAGTGAAGATCCTGCCGTTGATCAACTCCTGGTCCAAGCTGTTCAGGCAGGAGGATTCCAGCAAGTTGTCCACGTAGAACCGGTATCCCATGTCGGTGGGCACCCTGCCCGCCGACGTGTGAGGCTGTATCAGATAACCGGCCTCCTCCAGGTCGGCCATGATGTTGCGAATGGTGGCGGGGCTGATTCTCTGATTGCGTTCCTTGGAGAGGATTCGGGATCCTACCGGTTTGCCGCTGGCGATGTAATGCTGGATGACAGACTTCAGGATGTCTCTTTCGCGCTCGTTCAACTCGTGGTTGGTGTCCATCGGAACCGGTACCTGATCGAAGGTCACTGAACGGTTTATAGTATCTGAATTCTGGAGTGTCAAGGGCTTTCGGCTTGCCGCAATGCCTCGCGGGGAGGCCTTGCCCCGGAGCAGGATTTTTCCTGCACCCGGGGATCGCAGGGGGAATGAAGCACACTCGGTCGATCCTGCTGAGCCCGCCCCCCGCCCTGCCGTGCGGATCATCCGAGAGTGAAACAGGGAACGTTCATGGCCTATCGGCAACAGGCCCATGTTCCGAAATACCGGTTGGTTGCATTAGGGAACATGGAAAGACAGGATGAACAGGATATTTCGTGTGTCTTGGTGGTCCTTGGTGTCCCTTCGTGGATCACTCTTTTTTTGTTTCAGGACGAGGAATGGAACGGGCTGATCAGGCGGGTTCTTCCCAGCGCCTTCGCCTCCGACCGAATGTCCGAATCCAACGGCCGGGGCTCAATCCTCGCCTTCAGGATCTGGCGAAAGCCCTCCAGCAGGAAGGAAACCGCGGCAGAGAACTCCGGCGCCTTTCCCAGGCAGGACCGGAGGGTCGCAACGTTGGAGGTCAGGTCCGAGAGAGTCTGTCCGCGCAGCGCTCCTTGCAGCAGAGGCGGATCGAAGTCCAGGAGAATGGACCCGTGCTGCAGGAATCCCCGAAGGGTCCTTCGCTGAGCGCTGCCGACAAGCTTTTTGCCCGCAAACAGGATCTCGTGGTGAAAAGCGCTGGCAAAGCAGGCGTGGCTGCGATAGGGCCGTTGATTGCGTCTTTGCCCGACTGCCGAGCCGGCAAGCGTGGTTTCGATCCCCAGCAGTGCCAGACCCTGCTGCAGAGCTGCTGAAATTTTTCGGTAGGTATCCTGGATGGACCAGGCGGGAAAGAGAGACCGGTCGTTGGAGATGAGGGAGTAGGTGACTTCCCGGTGGTGCAGGACCGCCTTTCCCCCTGTGGCCCGGCGAGAGACGGAGATGCCGTGTTTCCGGCAATATCCGAAATCCACCACCCTGGAAGCCTGCTGGGCCATGCCCAGGGAGAGGGTCGGTTCCGGCCAACCGTAGAAGCGCAGGAAGGTCTCGACCGCAGCCGATTCTGCCGAGACCCGGCGCAACAACAATTCATCCAGAGCCAGGTTGGAGGCTCCGTCGCCAAGTTGCTCCGGCAGCAGCGCGCAGAATGGATCAGCGTGATTGGAGACTGGACCGGTGCATCGTGCGGTAGCGTCGGCTGGCGCCATGGGTAGGGGTTGCGGGTAGGGGTTGCGTGTGTGGGTGCGCGGCCGACGGTCGGCCTCTCGCGAGGCGAGCGGAAACACCCTACCTTGTGGAGATGACGGTCAGGGGGCGGTCCAGGCGGATGACCATGAGAGTTCCTGCCGGGATTTCTATTTCCTTGCCACCGCGCCTCAAGACGTCGACCAGTCCAATGAGTCCGCCGGCGCCCGCACCGATGGCCGCCCCCTTGCGCCCCCCGGCGATGGCTCCGATGCCTGCGCCGATGGCTGCCCCTGCTCCAATCTCGGCGGCCCTGCTCTTGCGGGAGGACTCTCCCAGGATGGTTCCCTCGCTGCGGTCCATTTCCTCCTTTTGAGTGTCGTCCAGCTCCGCCTGGGCGCCGATAATCGTCTCCGAAACGCCGTTTGGGAAAATCAATCGCTCATAGGAGAGGTGGACCTCCGCCCGGCCCTTGATGCGGCCGGACTGTCGGACTTCGGCAACCCGGCCCTCCACGGTGGTGTCCACCGGAATGACCTCTTTACCGCGAACCTGAACACTTTCAATGACCTTGGCGGTGAAGCGGTCCCCCTGGCGATTGGTCTTGGAGTTGAGGGTCGATTCCAGGCGCACCTGTATGCGCGTTCCCTCGGGCACTACGTATGATCGGGTGGCCTGGGCCTGCAGGTTGACTTGGGAAAGGAGGCCGACACAAAGGAAAACGGCCAACTCCGCTGAAAAGGGTTTCATGGGGTGCCCTCTTTCAATTTCGATCTGACGGCGACGCAAAAGACTGCGAGGCCCGCGGAGAAAGGACACTAGGGTACGGTCCCCGTCAGGAAGAGCGTGATTATCTCTCCCGCTCCGCGGTCCCAGCGCTTCACCAGGAACAACAGGTTCATGCCGGACTTCAGTTCGGAAGTGAGTTCCCGCACGTCATCGACGGTGCGGGTCGGCGTCTTGTTGATCTCCATGATCAGGTCGTGGGCTTCGATCCCGGCCTCATCGGCAATGCTGTCGGGTTCGACTCTCATGACGTAGACGCCGCCTTCCTCTTCCGATAGTTCGAACTGCTTGGCCAGTCTGGGAGTGAGGTTCTGGGGGGAAATGCCCAGGCGAACCGACTCGGAAGGCTCCTCCTCTTCCGGGGCGCCGCCGCGTGCGATCGAAGGAAGATCCTCTCGATCCATGGCCGTCAGTTGGGTGGTCCTGAGCCGGCCGTCCCGGATGTACTTGAGGGTGATCGTGGTTCCGGGGGCCACGGTGGAGAGAACTCGATGCATATCGTAGGTGTCATTGATCTTGTTCCCATCCACCTCCACGATGACATCTCCCTGCTCGAGACCGGCCTTGGCGGCGGGCCCGTCGGGCGGGTCGGGTTTCTCGACAATCACTCCCTTTCCGTCGGCTGCTCCCAATGCCTTGAGAGTTCGAGAGGTGACCTGGGCCTGCATCTTGATTCCGATGGCTCCTCGCTTCACCTTGCCGTGTTCTATGAGCTGGTTGTAGATATTGGTGGCCAGGTTGGAGGGAAGCGCAAAACCGATACCGAGGTTTCCCCCGATTCCCCCAAAGGTGGGTTGGGTCAAAATGGCGGTATTGACCCCGATCACTTCACCGGCCATGTTGACCAGGGGACCCCCGCTGTTACCCCGGTTGATGGCGGCGTCGGTCTGCAGGAAGTGTTGCCAGGGAGTGGCATCGCCCATGTTCTTTCGACCGGTGGCGCTGATGATGCCGGCCGTCACCGTCTGCTCCAGGCCGAAAGGGCTGCCGACCGCCAGCACCCAGTCCCCTTGACGCATCCCATCCGAGTCTCCCAACCTGGCGGCGGTGAGCTTCTCCTCGGCTTCGACCCTGATTACCGCCAGGTCGGTCTTGGTATCCTTCCCCACCACCCTGGCCTCGTACTCCTCGCCGGAGTGAAACTTGACCGTAATGGTGTCGGCATTCTCAACCACGTGGGCGTTGGTGAGAATGTAACCCTTGGCATCCACCACGAAGCCGGACCCGAGAGATTGCGTTCTGCGCCTCCTCCGGGGCATATCGGGACCGAAAAAGCGTTCGAAGAAGTCCTGGAAGGGGTCGTTGCGGAATTGCCGGCGAGGGGGGGACTGCCTCGTGACGATGGTTTCGGTGCTGATATTGACTACTGCCTTCTCGACCTTCTGAGCCACGGTTGAAAAGTGCGACGACAGCTTGGTGGGGGAGGGCACGCTGATGGGGGCGGGCGTGGAGGCGGAAGCCGCCGACCTGGCGGCGCTCACCGAATGGTCAATCATGGTGCCGATGGCCACCCCGAGTATCAGGGTCCCCAGAATCATTGAGAAGAAAAGTAGTCGTCGCCTTCTCATGGCTCTAATTATCCTTTCCGCGGAAACGATCATGATCACACCTTAACCAAAGTTTAGTCAATCACCTCGGTGAGGGCAACCTCAGAACGCCCGCTGCACCGATACGCCAAAGGGGTGGGACAGGGGGGCGGGGCAATACCGCCGGACGGATGGCATGGATATCCGCGGCAAGTTTGGGTTGCAGGATTGTTTCGTGAGCATCCGTCAACCCGCACCGGATCATCGCTGGAGTCAGCGTCCCAAGCAGGAGTGTCCCGACCCGGCTATCCTGTGCATCCTGTGAATCGATGCTCATATTTTTTGGCAATCGAATGGGGATATGCTAACATCCGGCCGTAATTGGGACGAGGATGAGCCGGGCAGGTTGGGTCCCCCGCGGGCCGCCTGAGTCCCGGTGGTGGCCGCGCCCACCGCTATCCGCGTCCGGGACAGCGTTGCTTTCGAACCCCTATCCCTCACATATTCCCTGGCAAGGGACCCTTCGGTTCAGGACCGGCCACTTTCGCCGATGACGCTTCAATTTGCCAATGTGCTGGTTTTTCTGGGCGTCGGCGCGCTGTTTATCTTCGTCAATCTGCTCCTTTCCAGCCTGATTCGCCCCTCCAAGTACAGCGAGGAAAAGCTGATCCCCTACGAGTGCGGGGAGAATCCGGTGGGTAGTCCCTGGATCAAATTCAACATTCGCTTCTACGTTTTCGCATTGATCTTCATCATTTTCGACGTGGAGGTGGCCTTTTTGCTGCCGTGGGCGGTGGTGTTCAAGGAATTGGGGTGGATCGCGTTCATCGAAGGACTCATCTTTATCGCCATACTGGTGGTCGGACTGGCCTACGTTTGGGCCAAGGGGGATCTGCAATGGGTGCGGCCGGAGGAACGTTACGAGTGATGGAAGGGAGCCATGGGAATCCTGGAGAATAGATTCGGCGACAACATCGTTCTAACGACCGTGGACACCCTGCTGAACTGGGGGAGGGCCTCGTCGCTCTGGCCGATGACATTCGGCCTGGCGTGCTGTGCCATCGAAATGATGGCGACCGGGGCTTCCCGCTACGATTGGGACCGCTTCGGAATGATTCCCCGGGCCACGCCCCGCCAGTCTGATGTAATGATCGTGGCGGGGACCGTCACCTTGAAGATGGCGACCCGGGTAAAGCGCCTTTATGAGCAGATGCCGGAACCCAAATACGTGATCTCCATGGGCAGTTGCGCCAACAACGGAGGGCCCTACTGGCAGCATGGCTACCATGTTCTCAACGGCGTGGACCACGTCATTCCCGTGGACGTCTACGTTCCCGGTTGTCCTCCGCGCCCCGAAGCCCTTCTTTTCGGCGTCATGAAGCTTCAGGAAAAGATCATGCGGCAGCGTGTGCTTCGCAGGAAAAGCACCGCGCAAGAAAGGGGCCGCCTAATCGGATGAAACAGGCCTCGGAGATCCTCCAGACCCTCCAGGAACAATTCCCGGACCAAATCCTCAAGTCCAGCCAGGAATGCCTCCAGCCCTTCGTTGTAGTGGCTCCGGCGGCCGTGGCGGAGATTTGCGCCTTTCTCAAGAACGATCCCGGGCTGGCCTTCGATACCCTGATGTGTCTGAGCGGCGTGGACTACAAGGGTTCCAAGACCGAGCCGGAGCGGCTGGAGGTTGTCTACCACCTGTTTTCCATGCGCGATCGGCACAAGATGGTGCTCAAGGTGGAATTGCCCCGGGAAGATGCGGCCCTGCCGACGGTCGAAACCGTCTGGGCCATCGCCAATTGGCACGAAAGGGAGGTCTACGACATGTACGGCATCCATTTCGACGGCCACAGCGACCTGCGCCGGATCCTTTGTCCCGATGACTGGGTGGACTACCCGCTCAGGAAGGACTATGTGCAGCCGCAGACCTACCGGGGCATGCCTGCCGCGGCGGAAAAACAGTTTGCCGAGCGCGCCCAGGAGGGAGAAGATCTGGGAACCGATCCCTACCGGGCCGGTTGACGGGATCGTCTCAACCTGCCTTGGAGCGCCGTCCCAAGAGTAACCCGCATGCAAGTCGAAGCCTACGCCGGCGAGGAAATGGTCCTGAACATGGGGCCCCAGCACCCCAGCACGCACGGCGTGTTGCGCCTGGAACTGGAAACGGACGGCGAAATCGTCAGGAAGGTCATCCCCCACATCGGCTACCTGCACCGATGTTTCGAGAAGCACGCCGAAAACATCGACTATCCCGGCGTCATCCCCTTTTGCGACCGCATGGACTACATTGCCTCCATGAACAACAGCCTGGGCTATGCGCTGGCCGTTGAAAAGTTGATGGGATTGGAGGTCAATGAACGGGTGAAGACCCTCAGGGTGCTGATGGCCGAGCTCAACCGCGTCGCCAGCCATCTGCTTTCGATTGGCACCTATGCCATGGACATCGGGTCCTTCACCCCCTTCCTGCATTGCTTTCGGGAGCGGGAAAAAGTTCTGGACCTGTTCGAATGGCTGTGCGGCGCCAGGCTCCTGTACAACTACAACTGGGTCGGTGGGGTTTCCCACGACATTCCCGAAGGCTTCGAGGCCAAGACTCGAGAGTTCGTGACCCAGTTCGAGCCCGTCATCGCGGAGTTGGACAAGTTGCTCAGCTACAACAAGATCTTTCTGGAACGCACGGCCGATGTAGGGATTATCAGCGAAGAACAGGCCCTCTCGCACAACGTGACCGGACCCAACCTGCGCGGATCAGGTATCGGCTGGGACCTGCGCAAGGAAGAGCCCTACTGCGGCTACGAGACCTACGATTTCGAGGTTCCGGTGGGCCTGGGCGAGCATGGTCCTCTCGGTTCCTGCTGGGACCGTTACTACGTGCGGGTTCGCGAGATGGAGCAGAGCCTGGGACTGATTCGCCAGGCCCTGGAGCGGCTGCCCGAGGGGGACGTGCACGAGCACATTCCCAGGCGGGTGCGCCCCGCCAAGAGCGAGGTCTACGACCGCACCGAAACGCCTCGAGGGGAGTTGGGATACTACCTGGTGAGCGACGGCGGACTCATCCCCTTTCGAGTCAAGGTCAAGTCTCCCTGCTTTACGGTGTTGAGCCTGCTGCCCGCCATCGCCAAGGGTGGAATGGTGGCCGATATCATCGCCATCATCGGCAGCATCGATATCGTAATGGGTGAGATCGATCGTTAGTTCCTTCGGCAGGTCCGGGGACGGACTGCCGGTTTCAACCTGAAAAGCAGGTCCGGAAAGCACCCATGGAATACCTCAGAGAGGTACTGACTCAACAGGTGGCCGGGTACGACCAGTTGCCCGAGGTTCTGCAGATCTTCCTCCCCATGCTGCTGGCCTGTCTGCTGTGCCTGGGGCTGGTCGCCCTCGTTCCCCTGGTAGCTATCTGGGGGGAGCGCAAGGTTTCGGCCCACATGCAGGACCGGTTGGGACCGATGAGGGTGGGCGGCTGGCACGGGTGGGCCCAGACCATCGCCGACGGGGTGAAGCTGCTCCTGAAAGAGGACATCATCCCCGCCCAGGCCGACCGGCTGCTCTTCAAGCTGGCTCCCCTGGTGGTGTTCGCCGGCGGCTTTGCCGCGTTTGTGGTGTTGCCCTTCGGCGAGCGGTTCATCGTCAGCGACCTCAATATCGGAGTGCTGTATATCGCGGCCATCTCCTCGCTGGGCGTGGTGGGGATCATCATGGCCGGTTGGGCCTCCAACAACAAATACGCCCTGTTCGGGGGGATGCGGGCGGCCGCCCAGATCGTCAGCTACGAGATTCCCACGGTTCTGGCCATTCTGACGGTGGTGATTCCGGTGGGCAGCCTCAGCATGCAGGAGATCGTGAAAGCCCAGTCGGGGGGCGTTTTCAACTGGTTCATATTCGAACCGGTCACCTTCCTGGCATTCTGGGTCGTCTTCCTGGGCACCCTGGCCGAGGTGAACCGGACCCCCTTCGATATTCCGGAGGCCGAATCGGAGCTGGTGGCCGGCTACCACACCGAATACAGCGGCATGCGCTTCGCGTTCTTCTTCCTGGCCGAGTATGCCAACATGTTCCTGGTGAGCGCGCTGGCGACCACCCTCTTCCTGGGGGGATGGCATGGGCCCGGCTTTCTTCCGGGGCCGGTCTGGTTCATCCTCAAGGCGGTGGCCCTGGTATTTGTCCAGATGTGGCTGCGTTGGACCTTGCCCCGATTGAGGGTCGATCAGCTCATGCACGTGAGCTGGAAGGTTCTCCTGCCCATCTCGTTCATATTGGTGTTGGCCGCGGGGACATTGGCCCTGTGGCGGGAGGGAGCCCCCTGACGACGAGGAAGGGAAGCCATGAAACGTTATTTCCGAGATATTTTCCAATCGGTCTGGACGGTGCTGCAGGGTATGAAGATAACCGGGGCCCATCTCTTCACCCGCTCCTGCACGCTGCAATACCCCAGTGTCAAGTGGGAGCTTCCGGAGCGCTCCCGCATGCGGCTGTTCAACAAGATCGAGGACTGCATCGGTTGCGGTCAGTGCGTTCGAGCCTGCCCGGTCGACTGCATCTACATGACCACCGAGAGGCGTGCCAAGGAGGAGCCTCCCATCTTCGCGGCCGACGGGACCCCCATCAAGCTGCGGGTCACCCAGTTCGATATCGACATGTCTCTCTGCTGCTACTGCAACCTCTGCACCTACCCCTGTCCCACCCATTGCCTGGTCATGACACCCGAGTACGAGTTTGCGGTGCAGGCCAAGCAGGACTTTCTCTACCGCTTCGCCAAGGACGAACCCCAGGCTCCGCCCAAGCCGGCTCCGAGCCCCCGGCCGGCGAGGGCCAGGTGAGGGTATCCCCATGAGTGTTACAGACATTGTTTTCATCCTTACCGCCATCGTCACCGTGGGATCGGCCGTGGTGGTGGTGGTGTCCCGGAGCTTGATCTACTCGGTTTTTTCCCTTCTCTTCACCTTTTTCGGGGTGGCGGTTCTATACGTATTTTTGGGAGCCGACTTCCTGGCCGGAGCTCAGGTGCTCATCTACGTGGGAGGGATCCTGGTTCTGCTGCTGTTTGGCGTGATGCTGACCCACCGGCTCTACAATCTGAATTTGACTACCGAAAGGTTTCAACCGATCGCAGGCACCCTGATTGCGGCGGCCGTTTTCGCTTCCATCAGCCTGGCCGCGTTCAAGACCAAGTGGAAGCTGGTTGGCGAGAGGGAATTGGAGCCCACCACCCAACAGATCGGGGAAGCCTTTCTGAGCAGCTACCTTCTTCCCTTTGAAATTGCATCGGTACTTCTTCTGGTCGCCTTGATCGGAGCCGCCATGCTGGTGAGAAGGAGGACGGACGTTTGATTGAACTCAAGTATTATCTGCTGATTAGCGCGGCCTTGTTCTCCCTGGGCGTGTTCGGGGTGTTGACACGGCGCAATGCCGTCAACGTGCTGATGGGAGTGGAACTCATCCTGAACTCGGCCAACCTGAACCTGGTGGCCTTTTCCCGCTACAGCTCCGCAGGGATCGACGGACAGATGTTTGCCGTTTTCGTCATTGTGGTGGCCGCGGCGGAAGTTGCCGTGGCGCTGGCGATCGTGCTGACCCTCTACCGGGTCCTGAACACGGTGAACCTGGACCGGGCCGACGTCCTCAAGAGATAGGCGGGCCGGAGGCGTGCCTCGCCTCCAGGCGGCGCAGTAAACGGCTTGAGCGCAGCATTTCCCCAGAGGGAAGAAAGAGAGAGGATGGATCCTCGATGAACCTCGGCAACCTGGACAGCCTGTCCTTCTTTTACCCGGAGCTGATCCTGCTGGGTGGCGTTCTGTTGGTGGTGATTTCCGACATCTCTCTCAAGGGGTTGAGGGTCCGCATCAACCCGCTGCTGACCTTGGCGGCGCTCCTGCTGGCTCTCTTCTACACCCTCCAGACCGATCATGGCTCGGCCATGACTCTCTTCGAAGGGATGCTGGCGCTGGACAACTTTGCGCTCTACTTCAAGGTCTTCCTGCTGGTGGCGGGGGTCCTGGTGTTGCTGGGGTCGCTGCACTCGGAGGAGTTGGCTTCCGTCCATCAGGGGGAATTCCACGCTCTCCTGCTGGCAGTCACGCTGGGGATGCTGCTGATGGCCAACTCGGCGCACCTGGTCATGCTCTACCTGTCATTGGAACTGGTGTCGCTGACCTCTTACATCATGGTGGGCTACCTGCGTAGCGACCGCCTCTCCAACGAAGCCTCCATGAAGTACATCCTGTTCGGCGCCGTGTCGACCGGAGCCATGCTGTATGGATTCTCGCTGCTGTACGGCATGACCGGAAGCCTCGATCTCTTCGCTATCCGGGATGCCCTGCTGGCACAGGAAGTGGGCGGGTTCAATCAGGTCACCCTGCTGCTGGTGGTGGTTCTGACCACGGCCGGTTTCGGATTCAAGACGGCCGCGGTGCCCTTTCATTTCTGGTGCCCGGACGTCTATACGGGTGCTCCAACACCGGTGACGGCCTTTCTCTCGGTGGCTCCCAAGGCCGCCGGCTTCGCCATTCTGGTGCGCTTCTTCCTGGGCGGATTGAGTCAGCCGGCAGGGGAGCAGTGGGGATTCATCAGCGGCATCGACTGGCCGCTGGTGCTTATCGTGGTTTCCGTGCTGACCATGAGCCTGGGAAACATCGCCGCCCTCACCCAGAACAACCTGAAGCGGATGCTGGCCTATTCCAGCATCGCCCACGCCGGCTACATCCTGATGGGCGCCGTCCTGCTGACCGGCACCGGCCTCAAGGCCATGCTGGTCTATCTTTTTGTCTACCTGTTCATGAATCTGGGCGCCTTCTTCGTGGTCACCGTCATTTTCAACGCCGAGAAGACCTTCGAACTCCAGGATTACAACGGGATGTTCCGCCGCTCGCCCTTTTTGGCCGTGGCCATGAGCATTTTCCTGCTGTCTCTGATCGGGATTCCGCCCTTTGCCGGCTTTCTGGGCAAGCTGTACATCTTCGGCGCCGTCATTGATCAGGGCCTCTACTGGTTTGCGGTTGTGGGGGCTCTCAATGCCGCCGTTGCGGCCTTCTACTACATGAGGATCATGAAACACATGATCCTGGAGAACGACGACCGCCCGCCGACGCCGCTGCAAATCTCCCCCCTGAACCGGGCTCTGCTGGTTCTGCTGCTGGTTCCCAACATTCTCCTGATTGTCTTCTGGGCGCCGATCGATCGCTGGACGGCCAACTCCATCACGCTCTTCGGCGGGCTCTAAGGCCGGCGAGACCCTACCTTAAAAGTGTCGATTGCCGATTCCTGATTGTTGATTGGGAAGCAGGGTCAGGTTAAGTGGCCTTAAATCAACAATCTACAATCACCAATCTAACATCCGACATTCACAATACCCGATTCATCTGCCCACCTTGTTTCGACTCATGAGAGTTGCCCCTCCTCTTCGACCAGCCAGGTGAGCTGTCTCACCGGACCATGGGCCCCCTTGATCAACACCTTTTCGATATCGGCGGTGCGGCTGGGGCCGGTGATCATCGTCAGTGCCGCCGGCAGCAGGCCGTCTTCCGGCGCGGACCCGAGCTGCCGGAAGACAGCTCCCAGGTCGGGATAAACCTGATCGGGGGTGGCCAGCACCAGGTGGGCGGTGGGCAGCAGGCTGATCTGGCGACTGGAACCGGCGCTGGCTAAAAGTACGGTCCCGCTTTCGGCGATTAGGAAATCCGCCCCGGTGACGGATAGATCCGCTTGGGCCAGCCGCCGGGAATTCTGCCGGCGAGAACCCTGCGTTTCCGCATCCCCCTCCTCCCTCCAAACGCTCACCTCGGGAAGCAGTTCCGAAAGTCTCTGCGCCAGCCGGTGACGGCGGCAGATTTCATGGTCGGAGACGGCGACTCTGCCATATCCGGCGCGGGCAATGAGATCCTGCATGCCTGCCAGGGCGTCTTCGATGTCGCTGCAAACTCGGGGTTCGCCACCGACCCTGGCGGATTGTTCCTGAAACCGGTCGAAGAGCCGAGTGGAACCCACCTGGCCGGGAGTGGATTGCACCCTGTCGGGGCTGCCTTGTTCCTGTCCATGCCCAGGGCCGGAGCGGAGCAGCGCCCGCCGAATGCGGCGAAGTACGACCTCCCGGGAACCGTTCACGGCCCCTCCCCCGGTTGCCGGTTGTCCTCCCACCACTGTTTGAAGGAGGTCGCGGCCAACGCCGGAAAATCCCGGGTGGGGCTCCATCCCGGAACAGTGAAAGGACGATCGGTCCTGCCTGACACCCTCAACAGCAGCCGCAACAGCGCCGAACCCATTCGATACAGGGCCGGATCCTTCATGCCGGCCGCGAAGAGAGACATCGCCAGACGCTCCTGCCAGGGAGTCGCTCTGCCGGATACCAGCTTCTCCCGCAGCCACAGCAACTGGTGATGGAGATCGATCTTGACCGGACAGATATTGGAGCAGGAACCGCAGAGCGAGGAGGCGAAAGGGAGATCCTTGGCCACCTCCAGACCCTGGAACAAGGGCGTCAGCACCGATCCGATGGGACCGGAATAGACGGACCCGTAGGAATGGCCTCCGACTCGCTGATAGATCGGGCAGGTATTCAGGCAGGCGCCGCAGCGAATGCAGTAAAGCGAACGGCGCACGCGAGGATCGGCCAGAATGTCGCTGCGCCCGTTGTCCAGCAGGACCAGGTGAAATTCTTCCGGACCGTCCCATTCTCCCTCTCGGCGCGGGCCGCTGATCATGGAGACATAACTGGTCTGTCTCTGTCCGGTCGAGCTGCGGGCCAGCAGCCTCAGGAAAAGCGGCAGATCCGAAAACCGGGGAATCACTTTCTCCAGACCCATGATGGCCAAGTGGACCCGCGGAAGGCTGGTACAGAGGCGGGCATTGCCTTCGTTTTCCACGATCGCGATCGTGCCCGTATCGGCCGCGGCGAAATTGACTCCGGAGATTCCCAGTCGGGCCGAGAGAAACTCCCGGCGCAGCCGTTGCCTGGCGAAAGCGCACAACTCGGCGGGAACATCCGTGTAGGGAATTCCGAACTTTTCATGAAACAGGCTTCCGATCTGCTGGCGGGTCATATGCAGGGCGGGTGCGATGATGTGTGACGGGGTTTCGCCGGCCACCTGAATGATGAACTCACCCAGATCGGTCTCCACGGGCTCCACCCCGGCTGCCTCCAGCGCATCGGTCAGGCCGATCTCCTCGGCAGCCATCGACTTGGACTTCACGACCGTCGAGGCCTGCAGGCGGCGGCAGAGATCCACCACGTAGCTGGAGGCCTCGCTGGCGTCCCGAGCCCAGAACACCCGGCCGCCCCGCCGGATCACGCTGGCTTCCAGCTTCTCCAGATAGAAGTCCAGGTTCTCGACAGCCTCTTCCTTGATACGATGGGCCCGCTCTCGCAGATCTTCCCACTCGGGCACGAGTTGGACGGACTGGGCGCGCTGGCCCAGGGCATGGGAGGTAGCCGACTGAAAGGTGCGGCGAAGACGCCGGTCGGCGACATTCTCCGAAGCAAGGATCTTGAATTGGCTGGGAGTGCGGTTCATCGGGTCACAGGTTCTCTCCCAGCAGGTCGGCCAGATGGAGTGGCTTGATGGGGAGGCCCTGACGACTGAGGTAGCCGCCGATCTGCATCAGGCAACTGGAGTCGTTGGCTACCACGTACTCCGCCTCGGTCTTGAGGATGGCTGCGCTCTTGTCCTGCGCCATGGCCGTGGATATTTCGGGGAACTTGACCGAAAAGGTGCCCCCGAAGCCGCAACAGGCGTCACTGTTTTCCATCTCCACCAACTCGATGGCGCGGACGTGTCGGATGAGCTCGCGCGGTGCGCGGTGCACCCCCAGCTCCCGGAACAGGTGGCAGGCATCGTGATAGGTGACACGATGGGGGAAGGTAGCTCCCAAATCCTTGATCCCCATGACATTGACCAGGAAATCCGAGAACTCGTAGGTTCTGCCGGTAACCTCCCGGAGTTGCCGGCGCAGGTCGGGATCCTGGAGTATCTCCGGGTAGAACACCTTTACCATGCTGGTGCAGGATCCGGAGGGGGAGACAATGGTCTCGGCTTCTCCAAAAACCTCCAGGAAACGCCGAGCCAACTGGATTGCCTCCTCATGATATCCTGAGTTGAAGGCCGGTTGACCGCAACAGGTCTGCGCCCGCGGGTAGTCGACCGACACTCCCGCTTTGCGCAGGATCTTGACCAGGTTGATACCCACACTGGGAAAGAACTGATCCACCAGGCAGGGGATGAACAGCGATACGTTCATGGAGCGTCCGAGGTGCGGGAGCAGCGCGCGGGGAAGCCATTAATAGCACAATTGGCATGATTCCCATATAAGCTTTTTCCAGGCCGGCTTGCGGCGGAGCGGTCCTGTTTCAGCCGGCGCCTGCGGCGTTGGCGGGAGAAGTGGAAGGATCGCTCATGGACCGTGCCGGGGCCGAACCGACAGACAAGTGGAGAGTGAAGAGTGGAGAGTGTAGGTTTTCGGGAACCGGAACGTGCCTGACGAATTGGTTGCGTTTTTTGAACGACTGCGCCGAGACCGACAAGTTGCTTAACATTTGGGTCTAATCACTATCCACTAATCACTATTCACTGTTGTTTCGGACAAGGACACGCCGTGGAATCGATCACAGACCGGATAGCCATTGTGACCGGGGGAACCCGGGGAATCGGACAAGCCATTGCCTGCGCTTTGCTGGAGGCAGGGGCGCGGGTGGTAATCTGCGCCCGGAGTCAGGAGGCGGTGGCCGCCTGCGTGACGCGACTGCAAGCACAGTGGGCCGGCAGGATCGCGGGAACGGTCTGTGACGTATCCTGCTACGACCAGGTCCGGTCGCTGGTGGACTTCACGCTCGAGGAATTCGGAGGGTTGGACATACTGGTCAACAACGCGGGGGTGGGAGTGATGGGCGATATCGCCGAGATCTCTCCCCGGCAGTGGCAGGAGGTCATCGGAACCAACCTGACCGGGGTCTACCACTGCTGCCATGCGGTTGTTCCGGTATTGAGACGGCGCGGAGGCGGATATATCCTGAACATCGGCAGCCTGGCGGGGACACAGGGTTTTGCGGGCGGCGCGGCCTACAATGCCTCCAAGTTCGGCCTCAACGGCTTCTGCGAGGCCATCATGCAGGATCTGCGCCACGACAACATCCGCGTCAGCGCCATTCTTCCGGGAAGCGTCAACACCGGGTTCCGGGGGCATCGGGCCGGCAAGGAGGCCCGCTGGAAGCTGGCGCCGGAAGACGTGGCCCGAGTGGTGGTGGACCTGCTGCGGCACCATCCCCGGTCCCTGCCCAGCCGGGTGGAGCTTCGCCCCTCGCGCCCCCCCAGGAAATAGGGAGAATTGCCATGGCCTACTGGTTGCTGAAGACGGAACCTTCGGACTACGCCTATGCGGACCTAGAAAAGGACCAGGGGACCCTGTGGGATGGGGTCGCCAACAACCTGGCTCTGAAACACCTCCGCCAAATTCGTCGAGGCGATCAAGCCCTCATCTACCACACCGGGGGAGAGAGGAGGGTCGTGGGCATCGCTGAAGTAACCAGCGACCCATTCCCCGATCCCGAGCGGGACGATCCCCGGTTGGTGGTGGTGGAGGTGAAGCCCGAGCGCAGGCTGTCGAGACCGGTTCCGCTAGCCGAAATCAAGTCCCACCCGGAACTCAGGGATTTCGACCTGGTGCGCTTGCCGCGCCTTTCGGTCATGCCGGTGCCCGAGGCGGTCTGGAACCGCCTTCTGGAACTCGACTGACACAGCCACCAAATTCTGGTCAATAGAGGGTTCGGGCCAGGCGCCCCCTGAATTCCTCGGCGAGATCGCTTCGTTCCCCAACCAGGCTGAAAACGGCCAGCATGGCCTTGCGGGCCGAGTCCTCCCGGTAGTGTTTGTCCCGGGCCACCACCGCCAGAAATTCCTCCAGAGCTTCCCGAAACTGCCCCGCCGCTGCCAGGCAGGAGGCCAGGGACATGCGGGCAGCCAGGTCTTGCGGATTGCGTTCCAGCGTACTCCTGAGGGAGGCCGGACCACCGGCTGCTTCACAGTCCGCGTGGAACCCGATAACCTGGTGCAGCCGATCGGCGGCTTCCCTTTCATCGGCCAGAAAGGGGATCGGCTGGAGATGGGACCGGGCCTGTTCCAGTTGCTTCTCTCCAATCAGGAGTTTGGCCAGAGCCAGGCGTGCGGCCCAGTGCTGAGGTTCACGGTCAACCACCTGTTGCAGGAGATTGCGTGCCTCCTGTTTTTGCCCGGATTCCAGTTTGCCCTGTGCGTCGGCAAAGAGCTTGTCGACCTCGGTGGGACAGTAGGGCTTGAGAAATTGGCGAATTTCGGCTTCCGGAATGGCTCCTGCGAACTGGTCGACCGCCTTCCCCTCCTGGAAGAGGACGACCTGCGGGATGCTGCGGATCTGGAAGGCACGCGCCAGGTCCGGACTTTCGTCGGTGTTGATCTTGGCCAGCAGGAAGGCGCCAGCGTATTCGTCGGCCAGTTTTTCCAGGACGGGGCTCAAGCTGCGGCAGGGACCACACCAGGGAGCCCAGAAGTCCACCAGCACCGGGGCGGCGCGGGACCTTTCGACGACTTCGGATTCAAACTGGTCCTGTGTGAGGTCAACGACGAATTTCGAGGTGGATGACGCCATGGCAGAACCTCCCGTAACCCATGTTACCAAACCCTCTTCCGAAACCAATGGAGCGGCCTTCCACGAAGAGCAGAAAAGGGGGGGAAGTTATCCACCAAGGAAAACGGAGAAAGACGGAGCTGCTTCGCCGAGAGGCGACGCCGGCCGCATCCCGGCGAGCTCCGGCGTTGGCCCCCCACCGCATCAGCTTTCGCCGGCAGGTGGATCACTCCCCCCTTGAGGGGGAGTCGAGCTGAACCCGATTCCTGGGCGGGATGTCATTCAGGTTTCCGGTTTGTTGTGAGGAGGATGCCCCCCCGGGAACGCGGGCGTCCCGCCCGCACCATTGCCCGGTACGGCCTCAGGCATCTCCGCCCCCTGGTTCCAACCGTATCTACGCCGTCGGTCTCCTCGGGCTTTGCCATTGCGGTTCACGCCGACAGGCTGGTGACTGCCTGTAACGTCGGTCTGACGCTACGTCACCTCCAGCCGGGGATAAGGTTGCGGGCGGGACGCCCGCGTTCCCGGGGGGCGTCACTCCCGCGACGCCGCGTTGGCCCCCCTCCGGATCGACTGCGGGCTTCCCCCTTGTCTCTCCGACTCCTCCTCAAGGGGGGAGTGAGTCTCGAGTTTCTTGAACGACGTCTTGCCGAATCAGCCTTCACCTGGCGGTCGGGGCCGGTTGTCTTGGACCTGTGAGGGTGTTAGGATGGAGTGTGAAGCGGGTCGGCGAGGGCAATCCATGAGCAAGATTCCGGGGATGGTTTCATTGGTGCTGTTTGCTGCCGCAATGCACCAGCCGGCGACAGCCCAGGTCAACCTGTCCTTTGACGGCAGGCAGGTGAACCTGACGGCTTCCAATGAGAGCTACGGAAGCATCCTGGATCTCCTGGGCCGGCACGCGGGAATGGAAGTGGAGATCCCCAACGAGTTGAAGTCCAGGCGAATCCCCTTGCTGGAGATACGAGGGCTGGGAGTCAAGGCAGCCGTTCTGAAGATCATGGAGGGGAGCGGTTACGATTATTTTCTGTTGGCTCGGGCGGGTCGTCCAGACAGGCTGTCCAGGTTGATCGTATCCGGCAAATCCAAAAAGATCGCGCCACCGGCCCGTCGCAGCCGCCCGGCCTCCCGCCCCCCCCGCCGACCCTTTGTCGGCCGCAATGCGACACCTTTCAGTCCACGGTCGGGTTCAGGGGCAAGGCAGGCTTCCAGGCCGCAGAGGATCAAACCGGCGGTGCAACCGAAAGCCCCGCTGACCCCCCGGCCAGCCGCTTCCTTTCCGGCCGGCCAGCCCTACGGCCAAACCTTGAGCAGCCAACCTCCAATCATGGGCCAATCCCCTGCAGCACAGCCCGGGCAGGTGCGTTCCCCACGGGCGTCCGGGGGACAGACAGCCGTGAATCCCAGCCGCCGTGCACCCAATCCATACCAGCGGAAATAGCCCTCCAAGAGCAGCGCCGGGCGCATGAAGCCTTCCAACACGCACCGAACCGAAGAGAAGACAGTCAGCCTCAACAGGCATGCCTTCCACCAATACCACATCTCTGACGTCTTCGAAGCCGGCTTGGCCTTGCGCGGAACCGAGGTCAAGTCCATTCGAGCCGGTCGGGTCAACTTGAAAGACGGCTACGGCGTGGTCAAGGGAGGGGAAGTATGGCTGCTCAACTGTCATATCAGTCCCTATGAGCAGGGGAACCGCATGAACCATCAACCCCTGCGGCCGCGAAAGTTGTTGCTTCACCGCCGCGAGATTCGAAAGCTCATAGGCCAGACCAGTGAGCGCGGCATGACGCTGGTGCCGCTGCGCATCTACTTCCGCAAGGGCCGGGCCAAGTGTGAGATCGCGCTGGGCAAGGGTAAGAAGCTCTTCGACAAGCGGGAAAAGGAGAAACGCAAGACCATGGAGCGGGAAGCCCGCCAGGCCATGAAACAGACAGGTGTCGGTTGAGGGAAGGCAGGGTGAGGCCGACAGTGGGAAACGGATTCGAGTTGAAGACCCGCCGGCTTTTCGCCGGCATCATCGGCCAACGGGACCGGTGGGTGCAGCGCCGGGAGGCTCCCGGGGCCGACGCGAGATTTGATCGATTGACGGGGGACATTTGGGCCGGCCACAACTGCGCCCTGGACGCGGCTGGGGAGGGGGCAGGCCCTCAACCTGAATCCTGGGAAAACGAGAGACGGCGTCAACAGGCGTGTCACGTCAAGGCCGGCCGTTGGTTCCTGGAGACGGTCCGCCAATCCGCAACTCCGACCGCTACCAACTTGCGGCAGCTCCATTCCCGAATCATGGGTGAGGCCGATGGTCGATTATCCGACTACCGGCAAGCACCGGCCGAACCCCTGGTGGAAGACCACGATCCCACCGAGGGAGAGTTGGTCCCAGACTTGGTTGATACCGCCCTTCAGTGGTGCCAGGCGGACAGTTTCAGCGAGATGCACGAGGTGGAGCAGGCCGCGCTGGTGCTCCTGAAGTTGACCGACATCCAACCCTTTGACCGTCACAACGGAAAGACCCTGAGGCTGTTCTCGAACTTCTTTCTGCTCAGAGCGGGCTATCCGCCCGCCGTGATTCGCTCCGAGCTGGCGGGGAGGTATTCGCTGGCGGTTCAGAAGGCTCTGTGCTACCAAACCGGGCCGTTGGTCGAGCTCCTGACCGAATCGGTGGCATTCAGTCTCGGATACTGCCTGGAAGAAACTCCCAGCCCGCCGCCCTTTGTGGTTCTGGACTGAAACCATACCGGTCTGCCCCCGGTCTGTCCTCTCCCATGAAAGCCGTCAGAACATTCGTTTGTCTCCAGCTTCCCGCGTTCGCCAGGGATCGGCTGGCCTCCACCCGGCAACGGTTGCGAGAGAGCGGAGCCCCAGTCAGTTGGGTCAAGCCGCACAATATCCACCTGACCCTCAAGTTTCTAGGGTCGGTCCCGGCGGAACGCCTGCAGGATGTCGTCGGGGCAGTACAGCGGTCGGCTGTGCCGGCTCCGCCCATCCCGCTGGAATTGGCCGTGTTGGGCTGCTTTCCCGACAAACGGGCGCCAAGGGTCGTATGGGTGGGATTGAAACAGGTTCCCCAAGAACTGAGGAACCTGCAGAAGAGGATCGAAAGAGAACTGGTAGCGATAGGCTTTCCTGCTGAATCGCGTCCTTTTTCTCCCCATTTCACGTTGGGCAGGGTCCGATCGAGCCAAAATATCGGGGAGCTGGTGGCGGCAATGCGAGCGGAACGGCTGGAACCGCTTCTGTTCGAAGCGGGCGAAGTCGTGGTGATGGCCAGCCGGCTTCACGCCTCCGGCGCCCTCTACACGCCCATTGCCCGCATTCCCTGGAGTTCCGCGGTTTCCGAGCCCTGATTGGAAATCGGCGCACAAGATCTCGCCCTTGGCTCGCCTTGTGCGCCCCCCCCCACCGGATCGGCCTTCGCCACTCGGACGACTCCCCCTCGAGGGGGGAGTGATGCTTGAGGCTTGCAAACGGCACCTTGCCCGATTCCTGGGCGTGATGTAAATCATGTTCCCGGTTTGTTGTGTGGAAGATGGCCCACCCGGGAACGCGGGCGTCCCGCCCGCACATTTGCCCGCCACAGCGTTGGCCGACTGCGCCACTTGGGATCGATCCGGTAACGGAGCCTTGCCCTTCATTTTGACTGGCCAATGCCGTTCACGCCGGCAGGGTGGCTGCCTGCCTGCAACCTTGCGCCGACGCTCCACCCCTCCAGCCAGGAATAAGGTTGCGGGCGAGACGCCCGCGTTCCCGGGGGGCGGGACGCCCGCGTTCCCGGGTGGGGCTCCGCCCGCGGTCGATCCGGAGGGGGGCCAACGCCGCGCCCCGCAAGTAAGCTCCAGCGGTGGGCAGATGGCTCCGGCGCCATTCCCCCCAGCGCATCAGCCGTCGCCATACGGCTCGGCTTCTGCGACTCTCCCTTGAGGGGAGAGTGATACTCGAGTTTGTCGAGGGGAGTTTTTTTGGTTGTGGTGCGACACCGAGGGATTTCAACCCCCGCGAGCGAAATAGGCTTCCATGGCCTCGATGAGCGAAGCCGTGGTGTACTTTTCCGGGACGAGGTCGACCTGCAGACCCGACTCACGGGCGGTGGCGGCCGTGACCGGTCCGATACAGGCAACGGCTGTGCCTTGCAGGCTCTCGGCCAGGGACTTGGGGCGGTTGAGGTCGGCCAGGTTGGTGACGGTCGAAGAACTGGTGAAGACCACCATGTGGGGAGGAGCGTCATCGAGGACCTGCGCCCATTCGGATTGTGCGTTCTCCGGCGGTCCGGTTCGATAGGCCTCGACCACCTCCACGCGGGCGCCCTGGCGTTGGAGTTGCCGGGGCAGCACCTCGCGGGCGATGCGAGCCCTGGGAAGCAGCACCCGCATGCCCTTGACCACCTTGCCGCGCAGGCTTTCCACCAGGCCCTCGGCCTGGTAGTCGCTCGGTAGAGTGTCTACGGCCAGCTTGAAGTCGAGAACGGCTCGCCGGGTGGCCGGCCCGATGGCGGCGATGCGGACGCCCTTGAGCTGCCGAATATCGGGATGACGTCGGAAGTATCGCTGGAAGAAGTACTTGACCCCGTTGACGCTGGTGAAGATGAGCCAATCGTATTGATCGATGGTCTCAAGGGCTCGATCCAGCATCGCCCAGGAGTCCGGCTGGCGCACCTCCACGGTGGGAAAGGAGATGGCCTTGGCGCCCAGCAGCTCCAGCGCTCTGCGGAAGTCCTGCGCCTGCCGGCGGGGACGGGTGATCAGGACGCGTTTCCCGAACAGGGGGCGATTGTCGAACCATCGCAGCCGTTCCCGCAGGCGGACCACTTCGCCGACAACAATCAGGGTGGGAGGGTCCATTGGCCCGGCGCAGTCCAGGATGGACTCCAGGGTGCCGGTGACGACCTCTTGGGAGGGGCGGGTTCCCCAACGGATCAGAGCAATGGGAGTCGAAGGGCTGCGCCCGTGGCGGGTGAGTTGCTCCACGACCTGTCGTACGCTCCTGGCCCCCATAAAAAAGACCAGGGTGTCAGCGGCCGCGGATAGTTTCTTCCAGTCCGGCGCAGGATCTTCCCGGGTCGGATCCTGCTGGGCCGCCACAAAAGCCACGGCAGGTCCGTAGTCCCGATGGGTCAGGGGAATGCCGGCGTAGGCCGGCGCAGCCGAGCCTGCCGAGACACCGGGCACGACCTCGAAAAGAATGCCGGCTCGAGCCAGCACTTCCGCCTCCTCGCCGCCGCGTCCGAAGATGAAGGGATCGCCTCCCTTGAGGCGGGCCACCGTTTTTCCCTGGCGAGCGCGCTCCAGGAGCAGGGAATTGATCTCCTTCTGGGAAATATGGTCCTGCCCTCCCTGCTTGCCCACGTAGACTCGCTCTGCCGTGCCGGGAGCGTACTGCAGCAATTCGCGGTTCACCAGGTGGTCGTAGATGACGCAGTCGGCCGCCTCCAGACAGCGGCGCCCCTTCAAGGTGATCAGCTCTGGATCGCCCGGGCCGGCCCCGATCAAATAAACGGCTGTCTTCATGGACGTTGTCGATGCCCCCGCGTGCAACTGCGTTCAGTTGCACACGGTCGTAATCGCCTGGGTCGCTGCACAGACGAAGGGCTCTGCCAAACTGCCACTGGCGGGATCACGTAGAAGTCTTGTCAGCGTACGTGTTGGATCTTCAATTGCAGCCCCTCGCGTTCCTGGAGGCAGCCAATTACCGCAAACAAGTTGCGGGCCTGCGGGTTGCCGTTGGGGCCGAACATTCGCATCAGGCTCTTGGGCGACTTGGAGGTCATGCCCCCAAGTTCCCGAAAGCCGATAGTAGCGTTGATGTAATCGCGCAGTACCGCCTTGCCGGTATCCACGTCACCCGAAAGCAAGCATTCGACCCCTTCCTTGAGGAGTTCCACGCGAAAGGACGGATCTGTTTTGATCCGTGCTTGAATGGTTTCCTTGGAGTTTCTTGTCAGGGCCATGGTTCTCAAGCCTCCCCTTGCTTGCGGTGGCGGTATTCTTGCCAGAGGTCCCGTGCACTCCCTATATCCTTCTGTTGACGCTTCTTGGTTCCACCGCCCAGGAGAATGATCACGGTATCGCCATCCCTGCCGAAATAGACCCGGTAACCGGGGCCGAAATCTATTCGACATTCGAGAACGCCAGCACCGACACTCTTGGCGTTTGAGAGATTCCCCTGCTCCATGCGGACCAGCGCTGTTGCCACCTTGGCTGCAGCTCGGGCGTCAAGTCGATTAAACCATCGGGCATAAGGACTGCGCCCTTCAGCGTCAATGTACTCCAGGATCTCCATCGTCAATGACGGTAACTAATATGTTACCACATCATGCCTCACCCCGTCACTTGCAGCAACTCGCCGGCGCCGCGATCGAGGAGTCTGCGCGCCACCGAGCGGCCCAACCGTGCAGGTTCCTCCAGGGCCGCCTGGCCGCACTCTCGAATCAGGCGGCTTCCATCGGCAGCGCCCACCAGTCCGGTCAGTTGCAACCGCGCCTCGCGGACGACGGCGAATCCGGCAATGGGAACCTGGCATCCCCCGCCCAGGCGGCTCAGCAGACTCCGTTCCGCCTCGGCAACTCTTCTGGAGTCCCCGTCATCGAGCCCTTGGATACGCTCGAGGGTCAAGCGGTCGTGGCAGCGGACCTCTACCGCCAGCGCACCTTGTCCGATGGCCGGACAGAGGGTGTCGACGGACAGCTTCTCCCGAATGCGATGATCCAGTCCCAGTCGAATCAGGCCGGCGCAGGCCAGAATAATGGCGTCGTAATTCCCCTCGTCCAGTTTCCGAAGACGGGTATCCAGATTTCCCCGCAGGTTCTTTACCTGCAGGTCCGGACGCAGGTGCAGGAGCTGACATTGGCGCCGCAGGCTGCTGGTCCCTACGGTGGACCGGGGGGGAAGTTCCGCCAGGCAGTCAAACCGATTGGAAAGGAACGCATCCCGTGCATCTTCCCTCGGGGTGATGGCGCCAAGGCAGAGACCGTCGGGGAGGAGGGTGGGAAGGTCCTTGAGACTATGGACAGCCAGGTCGATCTCCCCTCCAAGCAAGGCTTCTTCGATCTCCTTGGTGAAGACCCCTTTGCCGCCAATCTGGTGCAAGGGAGGTCCGGCGAGTCGATCCCCGGTGGTGAGGATGCGGCGGACGGTTATGGGCAGAAGGGGCTGGGTCCGGCTCAACCGGTTCTTTACCAGGTCTGCCTGCCTCAGGGCCAGAGGGCTGCCTCGCGAGCCGATGACAAGGGGTTTGTCAGCCATGATGGGGTTCCAACCCCCGCAGGTCAGTGCTTCAGTCCCAGCATGCGCTTGATGGTGGCGATTTTCTGCTCCGCGTCCGGGTCCTGGCCCAACGATTTGATTTCCGAGATGGGGCCGTGCAGGATCTTGTTCAATATCCCTCGAGTCAACTGCTCCAGCGCAGCTTCCTGCTGTTCGTTCAGATCCCCCAGCTTCGCGCGGTTTCTGGCGAGTTCCTCTCTACGAACGACGTCCCAGTGCTTCCGCAGCGAGACGATGGCCGGAGCCACATCCAATCCTCGCGCTTGCTTGATGAAGGACTGGACTTCCTCCTGGACGATGGCCTCCGCAAATTGGGCTTCTCTACGGCGCTGCTTGAGGTTGGCGTCGACCACGTGCTGAAGGTCGTCGATGTCATAGAGAAAAATGTTGTCCAGGTCGTTCACCTCGGGATCCACGTCTCGGGGCACCGCGATATCGATGATGAAGACCGGTCGGTTCTTGCGCAACTGGATCAACCGTTGCCCGTCGGACCTGGTGAGGATGAACCCGGGGGAACCGGTGGAACAGATGACGATATCCGCACGTTCGACATGGCGAAAGAGCTCTTCCGGAGGGATGGCCTCTCCATTCAGGTCCCTGGCCATCTCCACGGCCCGCCGATAGGTCCGGTTCCAGACCAGCAGTTGGGTGGTCCCCTGTGAAACCAGGTGCTTGGCCGCCAGTTCGCTCATCTTTCCGGCGCCCATCAGCAGTACCGTCCGTCCGCTCAAGTGGTCGAAAATCTTTCTGGCCAATTCCACGGCGGCAAAGCTGACCGAAACTGCAGCGCTGGAGATGGCGGTCTCCGACCGCACCCGTTTGGCCACAAAAAAGGCTCGATGAATCAGGGGACTCAGCGCATCCCCCACGGAGCCGATCCTGCGGGCCAGACTGAATGCGGTCTTGAACTGGCCCAGTATCTGGGGTTCCCCCAAAACCATCGAATCCAGGCTGCTGGCCACTCGGAACACGTGGCGCACCACCTCGGAATGGGTCAGGTCATAGAGGTAGGGGTGCAACGACCGTTCAGGCTGGCGGTGAAAATCGGAGATGAAGTTCCTGACCAGCATCACACCGCGTTGAGCGTCCGCCGAGTGGGCCAGAACCTCTGTCCGATTGCAGGTCGACAGGATCAGGCTCTCGGCAATGGCCGATTGGGAGGTGAGGCGCTGCAATGCATCCTGGAGACTTGAATCCGGAAAGTGAAGCCTCTCACGGATCTCGACGGGAGCTGTCCTGTGGCTAAGTCCTACCAGTAGGAGACTCATTGGATGAAAGGATGGGCGCTGCCCTGGGAGCGGGTCCCGAAAAAAGATGCCAGAACGAGAATGAATCCCAGGATGGACATCCAGGCCGCGCGCCTGCCGCGCAGGCCTTCAGAGAGTCGATAGGCGATGAGAACGGCATAGACGATCCAGGTGCTGAAGGAGGCAATGATCTTCTTGTCCAGCTCCCATGGCGCCTGCCAGAGGACGCCCGCCACCAATCCCAGAGTCAGCAGCGGAAAACCGATGCTGAGAGCCCGATATCCCAACTCGTCGCACACCTCAAGGGAGGGCAGGCGATAGTAGAACGCCTGGGGTCTTCGACGTTTCAGCTCGTTTTCCTGGATGAGGTACATCAACCCGGAGGCGAAGGCCACAAAAAAGGCGGCGTATGCAAGGAAGATGAAGGGGACGTGCAGGTACAGCCAAAGGCTTCCCAGCATCTCGGGAAAGGGCTGGCTGGGCTCCGACGTCAGGTTGGCGGCCAGCGTCAAAATGAAGGCCAGCGGGAAAACGAACACGCTCAACGAATCCAGCCGGTAGCGGGCATAGGCCAGGAGGAATGCCAGCACGATCACCAGGGCGAAGAAGGAAAGCACCCCCTGCAATTCGCTGATCGGCGGGTGACGGGTTTCGAACCAGGCCACGGAAATGGCCAGCAGATGGCACAGAAATCCCACCGAAATACCGGCCAGGGCGACCCGAAACAGGGTCTTCTTGCGGGTGATGATGGTCAGGAACGAGTGGAGCAGGCCTACCGAGTAGAACGCAATGGTCAAGCGAAGCAGCAGCAGGCTCATAGGGGTCTCTGAGACGAATTCGGCGGCCGTCGCCAGTCGGGACGATCCACCGCAAGCCATTATACTATCGGCACTTCGATCCAACAAGGAGCCCCGGCAGAGGGCCAGGCGGCACTGCCTGCCCGGCTAGAGTTTCTCCGTTCACCTATGCTAAGCTGCTGCTGATTGTGGCGGGCGGGTCATTGCATTCGGCAGCCGCTGCAAGGCACGGCCTTCCTCGGCAGGGTATTCGGTGATCGAAAGCTCTCAGCTGGTCCAGTTCCTCTTTTTCATGATCGTGTTTCTGTTCTCGCTCAGCGTGCATGAGGCGGCCCATGCCTGGACGGCCGAACGGTTCGGCGACCCCACGGCGCGTTATCTCGGAAGGGTCACCTTGAACCCGATCCCCCATATCGATGTGGTTGGAACCCTGATTTTCCCCGCCATTGCTTTTTTTTCGGGGATGCTGCTGTTCGGTTGGGCCAAGCCGGTTCCCTGGAATCCGCTCCATGTCAGGGATCGCCGCAAGGCGGGCATCTGGATTGCCGCGGCCGGACCCATCAGCAACCTGTTGCTCCTGGCCGTTTTTCTGCTGCTCATCAAGGCGCTCCAGAGCTACCACGCGGGTGGAGGAGCGATCGAGGGGACGGCGCTGGAGCCGGTCTGGCGGATGTGTCTGCTGGGAGCGATCCTCAATACCGCCCTGGCTGTCTTCAACATGGTTCCCATCCCGCCCTTGGACGGCAGTTGGATCCTGCTGCATTTTCTGCCTCGCGATCTGGCCGATGCCTACGAGCGGATTCGGCCCTACGGGTTCTTGATTCTCTTTGGATGTCTTTACCTGGGTGTGATCGGTGGAGTGCTGAGCCCCTTCATAGAAATCGTCCGCTGGATCATCGCCGCCTGACGGCGCAGCCTGAGCCGGGCGTTATTGCCACATGGTTCCCTCGCAACCCCCCAAACCTCGAATTTCCAGTGGGATGCGTCCCACCGGCAAGCTCCATCTCGGGCACGTGGTGGGTGCCCTGAAAAACTGGGTGGAACTTCAGGAGCGATACCGGAGTTTTCATTTCATTGCCGACTGGCATGCGCTGACCTCCGATTTCGCCGACACTTCGGAAATCGACCAGTTCCGCACCGAGATCATGATCGACTGGCTGGCAGCCGGTCTTGATCCGCAAAAGTCGGTGCTCTTCGTCCAGTCGGCAGTTCCCGAGCACGCCGAGTTGCACCTCCTCTTCTCCATGATCACGCCGCTGGGATGGCTGGAGAGGGTCCCGACCTACAAGGAACAGCGAGACAACGTCACCGACAAGGACTTGGGGAATTACGGCTTTCTGGGGTATCCGGTGCTGCAGGCCGCGGATATCCTGATGTACAGGGCCGACGCTGTGCCGGTGGGCGAAGATCAGGTGCCTCACGTGGAGCTCACCCGAGAGATCGGCCGGCGCTTCAACTCCCTCTACGGGCCGGTGTTCCCGGAGCCGCAGGCCCTGTTGACTCCCGTCTCCAGGCTTCCCGGACTGGATGGGCGCAAGATGAGCAAGAGTTACGGCAACGACATCTCCCTTTCCGACTCCCCCGAAACCATTCGCACCAAGGTCAGGACAATGATGACCGATCCGGCCCGAAAGCGTCGCCACGATCCGGGGAATCCTGAAATCTGCCCGGTTTTTTCCTACCACAAGATCTATTCGTCCCAGGAGACACGGGCGACTGTCGACAGAGAATGCCGAACGGCCGGGATCGGTTGCGTCGACTGCAAGAAGTGGATGAGCGACGGCTTGATCCGGGAGTTGTCCCCCCTGCTGGAGCGCCGGCAGGATTACGCGGGACGTCGTCGAGAGATCGGTGAAATCATCCAGGACGGAAATCGACGGGCCGCCCGGGAAGCCGGGGAGACCATGCAGGCCGTGAGACAGGCCATGAAGATGACCTGACAACCCCATGGACGATCCTTACAGGATTCAGTTGCCGGCCTACGAGGGTCCCCTGGATCTGTTGCTGGAGTTGATTCGCAAGCAGCAGATCGACATCTACGATATTCCCATCGCCAGGATTACACGGCAGTACCTGGACACGATCCAGGCCATGCAGGAACTCGACATCAAGCTTGCCGGCGAGTTCCTGTTCATGGCGGCAACCCTCATCCATATCAAGTCCAGGATGCTTCTCCCTGCCGATCCCCTTGAGCCGGAGAGCGATCAGGACGATCCCCGGGCCGAGCTGGTGCACCGGCTGCTGGAGCACGAAACGTTCAAGAACGCTGCTCAAATGCTCCACCAGAAAGAACAGTTGGAGAGGGCCAGCTGGACCCTTCCGGGAGTGAGGGAATATCGGGAAACACCCGCGGAACCCGAGCTGAACGCCAGCTCTTTCGACCTGATCATCTGTCTCCACAGAATCCAGGAGCGGCGCAGAGCCGCCCGAGCCATGGAAATAGAGCAGGAAGAGGTGAGCATTGGGAAGGTCCTCCAGGACTTGAAGGCCATTTTCGAGGATTCTCGGGGCGAGGTCTCCGTCGACCGCTTGTTTGCCCTCTATCGGAGCCGAAAGGCCCTGGTGGTGGTTTTTGTCGCCCTGTTGGAGATGTCCTATCTACAGGCCATTGTGCTGGTTCAAAAGCAGCGTTTCGGAGATATCGTGGCCAGGCGCAAGGATAAATTTGCCGAGGTGATGGGTGACCTTGAACAATGGACGGGCAGGATAGAACTGGCAGTGGCCGGCAGACCCTGATATCGGAGTGGAGAGTGAAGAGTGGAGAGTGGAGAGTGAATAGCCGTGCCCCCCCCCACGACGGGGTGGATCATTCGAGAGTGAAACAGGGGGTCGTTAAAAAAGACGAACCACGAATGAACACGAATAGACACGAATACGAATGGATCTCTTTCGGCTTTTCTTCGTGGCCTGTCGGCAACAAGGACCCTGTCCGGTTGATCCGGTTATCACCCTATTGAACATGATGCACAGGATGCACGGGATTAACAGGACGAGAGGTTGTGGCACGGGAAGCTGACTGGCTGCGTTTTCCCTCACCCCAATCCAAGGGGCGTTCCCTTTGAGTGGGTAAGGAACATTAGTCGTTCTTCGTGTGTCTTCGTAGTCCTTCGTGTGTCTTCGTGGATAACTCTTTTTTCTGTTGTTTCAGGCAGGTTGCTGATCGAGATTCGGAGTGGGGGATGAATGAAGAAAAGCTGAGACCGATCGTGGAGTCGCTGATCTACCTGGCGGAGGAACCCGTCACCGTGGCTTCCATGATCGAGTTGTTGGGAGAAGAGAACGAGGCTGCCATTCGCCAGGCGATTTCTCGTCTCCGCAACCGCTACTCCTCGCCGGAGCACGGAATCGAGATCAAGGAGATCGCCGACGGCTACAAGATGGCCACCAAGCCCGAACATCACGCTTGGGTTCAGAAGTTTCTGAAGTACCAGACCCCATCGATCAGACTCTCGCTGCCGGCCCTGGAAACCCTGGCGGTGATCGCCTATCGGCAGCCGGTCACTCTCCCGGAAATCCAGGAAATTCGGGGAGTCAATGCAGCGGCCGTCATGAAAACCCTGGTCGAAAAGAAACTGGTGACCAGCGGCGGGCGCAAGAACGTTGTGGGCCGACCCACTCTCTATAAGACCACTCGGGACTTTTTGCTTCAATTCGGGCTCAAGAACCTGGAGGAACTCCCCAGCCTGGATGAATATCAGGAACTGGCGCAGGCATCCCTGGAGGGAGTGGCGGTCGTGAGCGGCGTCGAATCGGAAACGGGAGCAGAAGGCCCGGTGAGCCCCCGGGAGACAGCCATCTCCGCCTCGAACACCGGCAAACAGTCGACCGGCGGTCAGAGTGCGGCCGAGTCCCGGAAGATGTGGGATGCCGAACAGAACCCGGGAGGCGCCGGGAATTCCGATCGGGTGCCGGCTGCCGGGGACTCGTAGCCATGGTGGCGGACCGGCTGCAAAAAGTCATTGCCAACGCCGGCGTTTGTTCCCGGCGCCAGGCCGAGCGTTTGATTCAGGAGGGAAGGGTCTCCGTAAACGGCAAGCCGGTCACGCGGCTGGGTGAGAAAGTGGATGCCTCCCATGACCATGTTCGAGTCGACGGGAAACGCATTCGTTCGCCCGGACGGCAGACCTATCTGCTCCTGAACAAGCCGCGAGGGTATTTGTGCACCCATTCGGACCCGGCTGGAAGGCCGCTTGTTTCCCAACTGATTCGCGGATGTCCACCGGGAGTGAACTCTGTCGGCCGTCTGGATTTCAACACTGAAGGATTGTTGCTCCTGACCAACGACGGCGAGTTTTCCAATCGGATCGCCACCGCTGGACCTCACTGTCCCAAGACCTATATGGCAAAGGTGAGAGGAAATCCCGGTCGGACGATTCTGGCGAAGGTCTCGAAAGGACTCTCGCTGGACGGAAGAAAGCTGGCGCCCTGCAAAGTCTCCGTGGTGAAGCAGTCCGACAACTGTTGGCTGAGAATCACGCTGATCGAGGGCAGGAACAACCAGATCCGGAAAATGTTTGACCGTGTCGGACACACTGTGATCAAGTTACGGCGGGTCCAGATTGGATTCTTGAAAGACGCCCGGCTCAAGCCGGGAGAGTACCGCCACTTGAGCCGCCGGGAAGTGACACGCTTCATGGATTCGGCGGTGGACACACGCAGGCAGGCGTGAGACCGGCCGGCTCAAGTCGGATCCGGAGAAACGGAATGGATCCGGATTTTCACCCGTGGTGCCCGTAGGGGGCATTTGTACAGGTACTGTGGTCCATTGGCCCGAAACGCCGGACAGGTTCTGGTGTTCCGGGTTGACGACCCGGTGAGGCATGCGGGCTTGTCCCCGTCTGTGGACCATGAACGATCCTACGGAAATCAAGCGCTTGCTCGAATGTTCCAGGACCATTGCCGTAGTCGGTCTTTCGGACAATCCGAGCAGGCCCAGCAATGCGGTGGCCCGCTACATGCAGACGCAGGGCTACCGGATCGTTCCCGTAAATCCGAACCACCAGGCGGTGCTGGGGGAATTCTGCTACCCCAGCCTGCTCGAGATTCCTTCCTCCACCTCCATCGATCTGGTCAATGTCTTCCGTCGTCCGGATGCCGTCCCCCTGGTGGTGGAGCAGACCATGCGGATCGGTGTCCGAGCCATTTGGATGCAGGAGGGTGTCGTTGATGCCACGGCCGCGCGGAAAGCAGAGAGCGCCGGATTGACGGTGGTCATGGATCGTTGCCTGCTCAAGGAACACAGCAAGTACATCTGACCCTTTGGCTTGAACACGGCAAGTACATCCACCCCTTTTGCTTGAATGGGTCGGAACGATCTGTTAGGTTAGAGTGCTTTCCTGGCGTTTCGAAAACCTGAATCCGGTCTGAATTCCTCCCTTGGTGACGCCATGGCGCAGCAGCGACCTCAGAGTCTTGCATCCAGGCTGAACGAACGGCTCGAGTCGGTTGTCATGGTCAGCGCCATCGTGGTGCTGTCCCTGGTCTGCCTGTGGTTGCTTCCTGACGGTCCCTCGGCAGCGCCCATGCAGCCGTCGGACCACCGGATCACTCCTGCCTCCGACAACAGCCCCCCAACGCCGCCCCAAGTGAGGGTGGTCGAGGGGAAAGTCGCAAGAAACGCCACCTTCGGCCAATTGATGCGTGCCCACGGTTTTTCCCCTGAGACCGTTTACCGACTGACGCGCGCCAGCCGGCCGGTCTACAACCTGGCCAGACTCAGGGCAGGGAATCGGTTCGAGTTGGAATGGCTCGCGGACGGCAGGCTGAAGGCATTCCGCTACCAGGTGGACTCCTTCAAGTATCTGCAGGTGGATCGCACCGGGGATGACTATCGGGCTGAATTGATTGCCATCGAGTACGAAAAGCGCGTGCTGCCCGTGGTTGGAACCATTGAATCCTCCCTGTTCGGCACCCTTTCCGACCTGCAGGAAAAGGATCAGCTCGCGTTGGACATGGCCGAGATCTTTTCCTGGGACATCGACTTCAACACCGAGATCCAACGAGGGGACCAATTTCGCCTGATGGTCGAAAAGCTCTACCTGGAAGATCGGCTGGTTCGATACGGCGACATCCTGGCCGTGGAGTTCCGAAACGCGGGGAAACTCTTTACCGGATACCGATTCGAAGATCCCGAGGGTGAGGCGGGCTACTTTGACGATGCGGGGCGATCGCTCAAACGAGACTTTCTCAGGTCCCCGGTGAAGTTTTCCCGCATCAGCTCGCGATTTTCCTACCGGAGGCTTCATCCCGTTCTGAAAAGGCGACGGCCGCACCTCGGAGTGGACTACGCGGCGCCTACAGGTACTCGGGTCGTGGCTGCAGGCAACGGCCGAGTACGGTTCCGCGGATGGAAGGGCGGCTATGGCAACATGGTTGAAATCAGGCACGGCAACGGGTTTACGACCTACTACGCCCACTTGTCCCGTTTTGCCAGAGGATTGCGCAGGGGTTCGAAAGTCATCCAGGGCCAGGTCATCGGCTACGTGGGATCGACAGGACTGTCCACCGGCCCCCACCTGGACTACCGAGTGCGGCGAAACGGTGTCTTCGTGAATCCGCTCACTCTCAAGATGCAGCCGTCAAAGCCACTGAAGCCCGAATACCGGAGTGCGTTTCGCCAACTCAAGCTGAAGTGGCAGAAACAGTTGGCCGCAATCGCTCCTCCCCCGGAACAGACACGCCAAGCCAGTTCGGCCCACGGCTTCGAGGCAGATTTCATTTATTGAGCGCTACCAGGCCATCCGCAAGGCCGAAAGGAACTACCTGCCGCTTGAGGTGCCTTCCCCGGACGTGGCGGGCTTTCCGCGGGATTCCTCTTCCCAGCCGGTCCGAAAAACCGCATAGGTTCCCAATCATCTCGTTCTTTGCTGATTCCGACCGCCATTCCGTTGATTCTCAAGCTATTGGTTCCTTGGCCATGAAGGTTCTCTTGAGGTTATTGCGGCTCGTTCCACGGCTAGCTTGGGGCTTGTCTGTCCTGCTGCTCAGCCTGCCGGGGGACACCGGGAAACTCCTTGCCCAGCAATGGCCTCACTACGGCGGGGACCTGGCCGCGCGAAGATATTCGCCTCTGGACCAGATCGATCGGGACAACGTCGCTCAACTGACGGTCCTCTGGACCTACCATACCGGTGACGTCAGCGATGGATCGACGTATCCGGTGCGGTCTGCATTCGAATGCACGCCCCTGGAGGTCGACGGCGTCCTTTACCTGACCACCCCCTTTGGCCGCGCCGTCGCTCTGGACTCGGCGACGGGCAAGGAACTCTGGGCGTTCGACCCCAAGCTCGACAAGCATCGACCCTACAATCTGTTCATCAATCGCGGCCCGGCCTATTGGCGCCGGGGCAAGCAGAAACGGCTCTATTGGGGCACATTGGACGGCCGGCTGTTGGCTGTGAATGCCCGAAACGGCCGGCCGGTCGGGAGTTTCGGCAGCGGCGGTGTCCTGGATCTTCGATCAGGCATGGCCGACCGTTATCCAAAGCGTATCTATGGGGTGAGTTCGCCTCCATTGATCTTTGAGAACCTGGTGATCGTGGGCTCGGTGGTTTCGGATGGTCTGCCCCAGGGGCCCGACGGAGACGTCCGCGCCTTCGATGCCGATACCGGTCGATTGGTCTGGCGGTTCAATACGGTTCCCGGACCCGGTGAGGTGGGTAACGACACCTGGGAAGGAGAGTCCTGGAAAGGCCGGGGAGGGACCAATGTCTGGGCTCCCATGAGTTGCGATACCGAACGAGGCATCCTCTATCTTCCGGTGAGCTCTCCTTCCCCCGACCGATACGGAGGCGGGCGCAAGGGGAAGAACTGGTTCGGGGATTGCCTGGTCGCCCTCGACGTTCGCACCGGGCGACGTCTGTGGCACTACCAGATCACTCATCATGACCTCTGGGATTGGGACCTGCCGGCGCAACCCAACCTGGTTGACGTGCGCCGCCAGGGAAAGACGGTGCCTGCAGTGGCCCAAATCACCAAGATGGGATACGTCTTCGTGTTCGATCGGGTGACGGGGAAGCCCCTGTTTCCGATTGAAGAGCGGCCCGTTCCCGCAAGCCCGGTTCCCGGGGAGGAAGCCTGGCCGACCCAGCCGGTACCGCTTAAGCCTCCGCCCATAGCTCGCCAGGGCATGACACCCGACGAGATCAATCGCCTGGACCCCGAAACGGAGGCCGAGTGCCGGACCATCCTGGAGAATGCAACCCTGGGCAAGATGTATCAGCCGCCCGGCCTGGAGTACACGGTGCTGTTCCCCGGCACCAATGGCGGGCCCAATTGGGGCGGGGCATCCTACGATCCCACCTTGAACTGGTTGTTCGTCAACTCCATGGACGTGGGTCAGGTGGTGAAGATGGTGGAAGGGCGGGCAGGGAGTCGGCTGCCCTATATGGCCCGGGGAATTCGCCAGGGACGTTTCTGGGATTCCAGGCGGCTGCCCTGTCAGGTTCCTCCCTGGGGAACCCTGACGGCCATCGACCTGAACCGGGGAAGCTTGCGCTGGCAGGTGCCGCTCGGCCTGGTAGAGAAACTGGCGGCGCGTGGGATCACCGGAACCGGCTCCCCCAACCTGGGCGGCTCCATCGCAACTGCCGGCGGCTTGGTGTTTATTGCCGCTACCAATGACCGCCGCTTTCGGGCTTTCCATTCCGAAACGGGCCGGCAGCTCTGGGTTGGCCGGCTGGAGTTCAGCGGTCACGCCACACCCATGACCTTCTGGTCGAGGCGTTTGAAGAAACAACTGGTGGTCATCGCCGCCGGGGGCGGCAACAAGTACAACGACAGCTATGGCGATGCTCTGGTAGCTTTCGCCTTGCCCTGAACAATCCACTGAGCGGTTGCCTTCATGCCCAGACTCCTGGAGGGTTTACGACAGCAGGGTTCCAGGATGTTGATTCAGGCGCTCTGCCTGGCCCTGCCGGCCGCCATTCCCTGGATCTGCGGTGCTCACGAAGTTTCTTCGCTGAGTCGGAACGACAGGCAGCCGATCCCTCAACCGCTTCCCTTCAGCCATCGCAGCCATGCTCGATTGGGGTTGGATTGCGACACCTGCCATACCATGCAGGGTCGAGGCGGCAGTGCCGGCTTTCCCCCCGTGGCTCTTTGCCTGTCCTGTCATCGTGGCGGCAAGGGCGAAATCTCTGCTGTTGGAGTCCTGCTGGAGGGCTACGAGCAGAGAGGCGAACCCATTCCCTGGGTCCGGGTCTACAAGATCCCCGATTTCGTCTTCTTCAGCCACCAGGAGCATCTTGCCTCCGGAGCCACCTGCACCACCTGCCACGGTACGGTGGAACTTCGGGACAGACTCGCGCAAGAGGTCCCCACATCCATGGAACACTGTATGGATTGCCACAAATCCCGGGGAGCCTCGCTCGACTGCCACTTCTGCCACGAACTGAACCAGTGAAGGAGCGCGGTAGATAACCCGCTCGCGAGCCGGTTCGGTGCGCGATCGATCCATAATCTCTTTTGATAGTTGGCATAAACAAAAATGATTTGACCATTGGAGCGGTAACTTTACAATGAAATCACTTCTTCGATACAAAGCCGTATCGAGGGGGGTAGATCGCTCACCGCCGACGGGAGTGGCCCGGTGGTGGTGATTTGGACAGAGACGTCCATTGGATCCGAGCGGGGACTCGTGCCGATGGACGTCTTTTTTTATTTAGGGGCCTCTATGGGTTCCGCAAATATGGACTAATGGGAACCGGAAAGGAAAGGAGATCAATGAAAACGAATTGGGCCACATTGCTTTTGGCTGGACTGCTGGCCTCAGGCATGTCGAACGGGGTGACCCTGGCACAGGACAGCAGCCAGGAGGAGTTGCTGGAGCGAATCAAGAAACTGGAGGAGCGGATCGCCGAGCTGGAAGGGAAGAGCGGGCCCACCACCAAGGAAGCCGAAGCGGCCGAAGAGACTGCACCCGGCGAAACGGCTGCCCCCGAGGCGGAATCCAGTGACACGGCGCCCATACTGGATTTTTTCAAGGCGACGAAGGTGAGTGGCTACGTCGATGCCTACTACGGCTACAACACAAACGATCCGGAGAGCGGCATTGTCGATTTCCGCGGGCTGGATACCAGGCACAACAGCTTTCAGTTCGACCTGGCAAAGGTTGTTTTCGACCGGCCTGCCGGAGAGGCCAACAGCCTGGGCTACCGCATCGACCTGGTCTACGGTCCGGCTGCCGATACCTACCACTCCTTTGAACCCGTTGGCGGCCAGCAAGAAATCATCAAGAACATTCAACAGGCTTACGTGAGCTACATCGCTCCTGTAGGAAACGGCTTGACCGTCGATGTCGGAAAGTTCGGAACCTTTGTGGGTGCGGAAGTGCTGGATACCATCGACAACTTTCAATATCAGCAATCGATACTCTTCGGCTTTGCCCAGCCCTATTACCACACGGGAGTCCGCACCAGTTATTCGGCTTCGGACATGGTGGACGTGGGTTTCTATCTTGTAAACGGCTGGAACAACTCCACCGACAACAATACCGGGAAGAGCGTCGGCTGGTCGATCGCCGTTTCGCCGAACGACTATTTCAGTATCAGCCAAGGGTATCTGGGGGGGCCGGAACTGGACGGCCTCAACAGCCCCTGGCGGCATCTCTTCGACACCGTGATCAGCGCCAGCGTCAACGACCAGGTAGAGCTGTTGATCAACTATGACTACGGATACGACGCCGAGTCCCAACCCTTTTTCGAACGAACGGCCTGGCAGGGCATTGCGGGCGCGGTGCGTGTCAGCACTGCCGACAAGAAGTGGGCCTTCTCGCCCCGCTTTGAGTATTTCTCCGACAAGGATGCCTTTGCGACCGGGATTGTCCAGGACCTGAAGGAAATCACTCTGACGGCCGACTATCGCGTGCGTCCGAACTTCAGCACCAAGTTCGAATACCGCTACGACTGGTCCGACCAGCCCTTCTTCACCAAGGGGGCCGACGAGCTGGTCAAGACCCAGAACGTCTTCCTGATCGGATTCGTGTACCGGTTCGGATTCGGCGAGGAGTGATGGATGCCTGGCGGTCCTGGTTGACCGAACGGTCGACCGGGGCTGCCACGGCCCCGCCCGGGAAGATCGCCATCAGGTCGTTCCGCACGAGTCATCCTCCCGATCGAGTGCATGGCGCGGCATGCCGGCGATGGCAGGAACTGGCGGGGTCCGGTCAAGCAGGCCCGGAGATCAGGATTCCTTGGCTTCCGCAATGTCGGTGACCTCCATCCGTCGATGGGTGGCCAGATAAATGGCCAGGCCGATGGTAATGACCAGGATCCCCAGTGCCGCCATGAGAAGATGACGGTTCATGGTATGGATGGCCGTATGGGTCTCGCTGTGGTCCTGTTCGACGATGGAGATCCAACGGAGCTGGGGGTACTGGGAGGACAAGCCCAACTGCCGGAAACCCACCATCTTTCTGGCGCCGCCAAGAGCCGTGGCTTCAATAAAATCCGGCTGACCCGGCTGTCGCAGGGCGCTGAGAATATCGTCGAAATACGGTATCTCCATTAATTGGGGATCCACCAGATGGCCGGAAGTCTCGCTCTCCGCGCCGGTGGAATCGCCGGCCTGGACAGGCGGGAAATCCACCACCTCACCGCCGATGATGGTGCCGTCTTCTCGAGCCAGGGACATGTTTCCGGTGGCTCCGATTCGAGTTCCGGTTACCAGAAGGAAGAGGTCGCTGATGTCAACGGCCACCCCGATGACGCCAATGACTTCCTCGGGCGTGTCGTTCGCCACCGGGACGACGATGTGAAGCACGTTGATCTTGGTCAGGGGATCGTAACGGACATCCTCTATGACCACCTGGCCGGTGACGCCGTCCTTGAAACTGTGGCTCCACCAGGGTTCGTCGCCCTGCTCGAAGTCGATGGGCTTGACGTTGGCCGCCACCGTTCCACCGAATCGATCGGTGACGGTGATGCGCCGAAAGTCCGGATTGATGGTCACGAACCGTCTCAAGAATCGGGAGGCAGGGTTGGAGAGTATCCGTTGCACCGTCGCCTCCCCCTGAGGCTCCAACCAGGTTCGTTCGATGGCTGTGATTCTTCGGCGTACCGCCTCGGGGGATCTCGGATAGGAGGCGTTGGCCGCCACTATGGCATCTCGAACCGGGGAGGTTACGGCCAGGGTCTGCACCTCTCTTACCAGGTTGTTGACGGCATAGCTCATGGTGGCTGCATTGTTTCCGGAAATGGCCCTGAAGTTGGCCGCTACTTCCTCATCGATAGCTGTCTTTGCCCGGTCGACCGTGAAGAAAATAATGGACCAGGTGGGGAGGTTGGCCAGAATCAGCACGATCACGGCTGTGCGCAAATCGATGCGTCTCATGATGCCTCCTTTCGGAAATCGTCTGTCGAGGAATCTCTTTGACAAGTCTATTGCCTGGGTGTGATGAACGTCAAGGGACCCGGCGGGTCGGATGCGAATGTGAAGACATCGCACTCGAAGGGAGGGGAGCGTCCTGGCCGGCCTCATTTCCGCGACAGTCGGCAGTTGTGAGAATCAGCCTCTCGAACGGATAGCGGAATGGACGCTCCTGCAGCCTGGTTTTGTCAGGATGGGGGGCATGTGCGAGTTTTTGGCCCACACAATCCCTTCCGGGAATCATTAGGTCATTGACTTCAAAAATGGACTTGTGCTAAAAATCCTCCGGCTTACCTGCATGGCCCGGCGAGCGCGTGTTGCTTGAGCGTCTCGAGCAGCCCGCAATCGGCGGTTGCCATTTCCAGCCTCACACTTCTCGACCCGGCCGACGGCCATTCCGTTTCCTGCTTCATGGTTCCACCTGAGGTCCTTTTGATTCGGGGCTCCTGCAACACCACCAAGGTCATTTCATGAATTTTCTGGAGATGCTCGCGCTGATACCGTTGTTCCCCGCGGCGGGAGCGCTCATAAACGGCCTTCTGGGCAGACGGTGCTCGAGACTGTGCATCAGCACGGTGGCCTGCGGGGCGGTAGGGGTCTCCTTTGTGCTTTCCCTGGGCGCTTTTTACCAACTGCTCGGCAGACCTGAAGGGCAGCGACTGGTAGAGCAGGAGCTGTTCACCTGGATTTCCGCCGGCGCCGGAGAGCTCAGCTCGGGCTCCGTCGCCCAGTTTGTGGTGCAGTGGGGGTATCAACTGGATCCGTTGTCGGCGGTGATGATCCTGGTGGTCACCGGCGTGGGATTCCTCATCCACATCTATTCCATCGGATACATGGCTCACGAAGGAGGCTACGCCCGCTTCTTCACCTACATGAACCTCTTCATGTTTTCGATGTTGACGCTGGTTCTGGCCAACAACTTCGTGCTCATGTTCGTGGGCTGGGAGGGAGTCGGCCTGTGCTCCTACTTGCTGATCGGCTTCTACTTCGAGAGGAAGAGCGCCGCCGATGCCGGCAAGAAGGCCTTTATCGTCAATCGGATCGGAGACTTCGGCTTCATGCTGGGAATGTTTCTGATCTTCACTGCCTTTGGAACCCTCGACTACACCCGGGTGTTCGGACTGGTCGAGACCCAGGCTCAGGCCGGAATACTCGCCAGCGGCGACGCCACCATCACCGCGATCTGCATCCTGCTGTTCGTGGGCGCCATGGGCAAGTCGGCGCAGGTTCCGCTCTACGTCTGGCTCCCGGACGCCATGGAGGGTCCCACTCCCGTCAGTGCGCTGATCCATGCCGCAACCATGGTCACCGCCGGCGTCTACATGGTGGCCCGCTGCAGCCCGCTTTTTGTCTTGTCTCCGGACGCCATGCTGCTGGTAGCCGTGGTGGGAGCGTTCACCGCCATATTCGCGGCCTCGATCGGGCTGGTTCAAAACGATATCAAGCGCGTTCTGGCCTACTCCACCGTCAGTCAGTTGGGCTACATGTTTCTGGCCTGCGGTGTCGGGGCCTTCGGCGCCGGTGTGTTTCACCTGATGACACATGCGTTCTTCAAGGCGCTGCTGTTTCTGGGGGCGGGAAGCGTGATTCACGCCTTGAGCGGGGAACAGGACATGCGCCGGATGGGCGGACTCAGGACACGCATCCCGGTCACCTTCTGGACCATGATGGTGGGAACGGTGGCCATTGCAGGCTTCCCACCCTTGGCGGGCTTTTTCAGCAAGGACGAAATTCTGTGGCGCGCCTTCTCCAGTTCACAGGGGCACGTGCTGTTGTGGGCGGTTGGAGTGTTGGCGGCGGGAATGACCTCCTTCTACATGTTCCGAATGATATTCCTGACCTTCATGGGCAAGCCCCGGATGTCCCGGGAGGTTGATTCCCACGTCCATGAATCTCCCGCGGTCATGACGGTACCGTTGGGGCTGCTGGCAGTGGGGGCGGTGGTTTCGGGTTGGGTCGGCATTCCCCACCTGATCGGTCAGTATCTCCACCACCTGCCTCAGTACTTCGAGCACTTTCTGTCTCCGGTCCTGGCTCATCCGGCCGCGGTCGAGGGAGCACACGCCTCTGAAAGCCTGGAGTGGGGACTCATGGCGCTGTCAGTGGCCATCGCCCTGTCCGGGCTCTGGCTTGCACGACGCTTCTACCTGACCCACCCGGCGCTTCCGGAACAACTGATGTCCCGCTTCAAGCACACCTACACCACCTTGCTCAACAAGTACTGGGTGGACGAAGTCTACGACCTTCTCTTTGTCAATCGGACCAAGGACCTGGCCAACCGGTTGGCGGGATTCGACGACAGGGTGGTCGACGGGGCAGTGAACGGCTCGGCCTGGTTGACCCGGCTGGCGGCCTCGGTTTCCGGTTTCTTCGACTATTGGTTTGTAGATTTGGCTGTTCGGCGCTCCGACCTCATCTACTACCTCAGTTTTCCCCTGCGTCGAATTCAGACCGGGGTCATCCAGACCTATGCGGCACTGACTATCGGCGGCATACTTGTGATCGTCGGCTATTTCATTCTGACCTGAACCCAGGGAGATTGGCGGGAATCGAGACCGGGTCGGCGAGCCCGGCCGGCAGGGTCATCGCAGACACACGATCGGGAGCCTGATATATGTTTCAAAACCACCTCTTGTCCATCGTCGCCTACACGCCGCTGGTGGGCGCCCTGCTGCTACTGTTGGTGAACAGGGAAAAGACCCAGGTCATTCGCTGGTTCGCCAACATCGTGGCCGCCATCGGATTCTTGGTGTCCATTCCCCTGATCACCGGGTTCGACACGGAAGCTGAAGGACTGCAATTCGTGGAGCGGGCTTCCTGGATTCCCTCCATCGGCGTGGAGTATCACTTCGGCATCGACGGCATCAGCCTGTTGTTGATCGTGTTGACCACGGGTCTGGGGTTCCTGTCCGTTCTCTCTTCCTGGAATGCGATTCAGGAGAGGGTCAAGGAATATTACATCTTCATGTTGATGCTCCAGACGGGCATGCTGGGGGTCTTCATGTCCATGGACCTCTTCCTTTTCTACGTCTTCTGGGAGGTCATGCTGGTCCCCATGTATTTCCTGATCGGCGTGTGGGGAGGGCCAAGAAAGCTGTATGCGGCCATCAAGTTCTTCCTGTACACGCTGCTGGGATCGGTGTTGCTGCTGCTGGGCATCCTGGCTCTCTACTTCTACAACCACGAGGTGACCGGGGTCTATACCTTCAGCATCCCGGCACTGCTTGAGCTCGATTATCCGTGGGAGTATCAGTTCTGGGTGTTCCTGGCCTTCTTCATCGGGTTTGCCATCAAAGTCCCCATGTTCCCGTTCCACACCTGGCTCCCCGACGCTCACGTGGAGGCGCCGACGGCCGGTTCCGTGATTCTGGCCGGCGTGCTGCTCAAGATGGGCACCTACGGCTTCATCCGGTTCAGCCTGCCCATGTTCCCGGATGCGGTGCAGGACACCACGTCGCTGAACTTTGCCTATCTGACTTTCGGTTGGTTCGATCAGCAGTTCGGACTGCTCCACATGATGATCTTCCTGTCGATCGTGGGGATCATCTATGGAGCCCTGGTGGCCATGATGCAGCGGGATGCCAAGAAGCTGGTCGCCTATTCCTCCGTCAGCCACCTGGGATTCTGCATGCTGGGATTGTTTGCCTTGAATCCCAACGGAATCAACGGCAGCATCCTGCAGCAGATCAACCACGGGATTTCGACGGGAGCTCTCTTCCTCATCGTTGGCATCGTCTATGAAAGGAGACACACCCGGGAGATTTCCGAATATGGCGGGCTCTCCCGCGTCATGCCGGGTTATGCCGTCATTTTCCTGATCATCACCATGGCTTCCATCGGGCTCCCGCTGCTCAACGGATTCATCGGGGAATTCACCATCCTGGCGGGGGCCTTCCAGCGCCACTGGAGCTGGGGAGCCTGGGGCTGCGCGGGAATCGTTCTGGGAGCGGCCTACATGCTCTGGCTCTATCAGCGGATGATGTTCGGGCCGGTGACCAATCCCAAGAACAAGGACTTGAAGGACCTCAGCGTCAGAGAGTACGCCACGCTGCTGCCTCTGGTCATCATGTGCTTCTGGATCGGAATCTATCCCAAGCCCTTCTTCAAATACATCGAAAAGCCGGTTGAGAAAATCGTGCAGAGGGTGCAGCCGGGCTTCTTCGATCGTTCGGAGGCCCTGCTGGCCAAGCTTCCCGTCCAGGAGGCAAGGAAGAAGTAACGACCGTCGAAGACGGCAGTGCGTTGGATGGTTCCCTCAGGCGGGACTTGATCGGTGGAAAGGGAAGGCTGCCCCCTTCCCAGGTTCCGTAGCCGGCGGTTGCCGGCGGCGTTCTGGAATCGGCAACGGGGTTCAGCCTCTTCGGGGTCTCACCAGCTTGAAGGTGTAGGTCCGCTGTTCGCCGCTCCGGGTCTGGATCAGCTCCACGCCTTTTCTGGGATAGCGCCAGGTCGTGGTCTGGAGATCGGGTCGGAGACGGCGAGGCTCCGGACCGAACATCTTCTTCAACAGTTCCAGGTTGCCCCGCCGCAGAACCGAACGGAATCGCCCCTTCACCTTTCTGGCCAGTGTGGTGTTGACGTAAATGGCGATGACCTTGCCGGACTGCTTGTCGATGTCCAGGTAGATGCCTCGTCCCTGATAGGCGGAACGGTACAATCCTCCCACGGGGGTGGTTGCGACGGGTTTCCCCAACTGCTTGTTCTGGTTGACCTCCGCCGTCCGGTCTCCGAGCCTGACTCCCATCACCGACAGGTTGCGGCTGGTAAGGTCGGGAATCTGGGTGATATCTTCCTTCGCGAGGTCGTGGACCTTGATCTCCTCCGGTGCTGCAGCCGCTTCTTCCGTTTTGGCGGCTTCCGCCTCGGGATCGTCTGCCGGCGGGGACTCGGGGGCCTGGCTACAGCCGGCAAGGAGAAAAGAAGCGACGACGAATGCAACCCCAAGAGTGTGTTTTCCGGGCATGGCGTCCTCCAGGTGAACTTGGGCGTGCGACGTTGACCGCAACCGGATGATAATGCATCCGCCGGCGAGAGCGCAAACAAGGTGGCGACCAAGTATAGAGAGTACGGAGACCTGCTGGCGCTGGGGATCATGTTTCCGGCTTGCATCGCCATTGGATACGGCCTGGGTTGGCTGGTAGATGGGTGGACGGGCAACCGAAACACCTTCAGCTTCATTGGGATTCTGTTCGGGATCGCAGCGGCTTTCATCAATCTCTTTCGAGTGGTCAAGAAGGTCGATGGGAAGCAATGATTTACAGCCAGGGAGTTTCTCCATCGCGGCTTTGACGGACGAGGGCCTCGACCGTCGGCTGTGGAAGATCAGCGTTGGGCTGGGCATTCCGGCCTGCCTGGCGGCTTTGATTCTCGGCGGGCTCGACTCGGGACTGGGCTTCCTGGCGGGGGCGTTGCTCTCCTGGATCAACTTCAGATGGCTCAAGCAAGGAGTAGACCATCTCCTGGAAAGCACCCGCTCGGCCCAATCGCCCCCCAAGAGAGCGGTTGGTACCGCTATCTTCAAGTATTTCTTAAGATACGCCTTGATTGGACTGACCCTCTATGCTACATTTCGCCTTGGTTTTCTGGAGGTTTTCGGATTTTTTTCGGGCCTCCTTCTGGTGGTCGCAGCCGTGCTGGTCGAGTGTGTATTGCAGGTGATCAGAGGCTGGACCGAGGACCCCTGTCATGGAACACGGTAGCACCTGGATAGCCGAATGGGTCAACGCCACGCTGGGCCCGGCGGTGGCGGTCCTGCTCGGCAGCCTCTACGGCTTGTTCGGCTACACCTACGTCCCTGGACACATGGTTATTCCCGAGCACGTCACCTTTGCCGTCGTGATTTTTCTTTTTTGCGCGCTGTTTTTCCCCATCGTCGGGCGGTCTTTTTCCCTGGAGAAACCGGGCAAGGCGCAGCAGATCCTGGAGCTGGTGGTTGAGTTCCTCAATGGGCAGTTGGAGGAAGTCATCGGCCATGGAGCCAAAAAATACCTTCCCATGGTGGCCACCATCGGCATCTTCATCCTGCTGATGAACCTTTGCGGGCAGGTCCCGGGGTTTGCGTCGCCGACCAGCAGCATCAACGTGACCGTCGGCTGCGCGCTGGTGGTGTTCCTCTACTACAACTACCTGGGGGTCCGGAAGCAGGGTTTGGTCTCCTATCTCAAGCACTTCGCCGGTCCGGTGCCACTGATGGCGCCGCTGATGATTCCGATAGAGATCATCAGCCACCTGGCCCGGCCCTTTTCGCTGTCGGTCCGTCTCTTCGCCAACATCTTCGGAGAGCACCAGGTAGCGGCTGTATTCTTTGCCCTGGTTCCTTTCATTCTGCCGCTTCCCATCATGGCGCTGGGGGTGTTTGCCAGTTTTCTGCAGGCTTTCATCTTCATGGTCCTCACCATGATCTACATTGCGGGCGCCGTCTCGGAGGAGCATTGACCCGCAGAAGTCACGGCGCCGGCAGGGTCGAGCCCGACCACCCCTGCCATTTGTGTGAGCCCGGGATGCACGAGGGGTTCCCGGGAACCACCTCCAAGTGGCGCTTCATCGGTTCCAGCGGATTTCCGTTAGACCGGGCATCCGTGCCGAACCCCAACCCGAAAGGAGAATCCATCGTGAAGCGATTTTACCTGGCAGTTTTCATCAGCATCGTCGTTCTGTTCGTGGCGCTTCCGGTCCAGGCCGAGGACGGAACCGGCGGCCACTGGCATTACATCACCATCGGTTTCGCCATGGCCTTTGCCGCGGCCATCTGCGGCCTGGCCCAGGGGCGAGCCATCTCGGCGGCCTGCGAGAGCCTGGCCAGAAACCCCGGAGCAGCCGGGGCCATCCGATTCGCCCTGTTGCTGGGACTGGTGCTTATCGAATCGCTGGTGCTCTACACGCTGCTGATTGCCTTCCTGCTTTACTTCAAGCTTCCTGCCTGACTACCTGTCCTGTGCCGCCTGTCGACACCCCGGCAGGCGGCTTTTCCTCGACCGGTCATCCGTTGTCCGGAGTCCTGCCGTGGCTGCGATCCGCATGCGCAGTCCGCTTCGAGGCTCGACTACTGCGACTCCTGGCAGCCTTGGGCTGCGGGCGCCCCCTGGATGAGGCCTCGCCGCCTGCTCCCCACCGTATCAGCCTTCGCCAGTGTGCGACTCCCCCGCAAGGGAGAGTCGCCGAGCGTCAGCCCGCCGTCGAGCTGGTGGGGGGTGGACGCGGCGTCGCGGGAGTGACGCCACCCGGGAACGCGGGCGTCCCGCCCGCAACCTTATTCCTGGCTGGAGGTCGCGGAGCGTCAGCGGGAGGTTGTAGGCAGGCAGCGGGCCTTTCGGCGTGAACCGCACTGGCAAGGCGCGGGGAGGCCGACGGGGCAGTTACAGGTCGTACCAGGTGGCGGAGAGAGTCAAGGCTGTGCCTGGCATGGTGCGGGCGGGACGCCCGCGCTCCCGGGTGGACATCCTCCACACCGTAAACCGGGAACATGGTTTACATCCTGCCCGGAAATTGTGCGAGGAGCCAGGTTCAGCACTCCCTCCTTGAGGCGGAGCCGGACTTGAGTTTTTGAAGGGAAATTGGAGGAGAACGGAAGGGTTACTGCTGAGGCGGGGTCAGCGATTCGGCCAGCTTGTCGAAGAAGCGCTTGATCATCATCTTGGAGGTGGTGTCCATCAGGCGTTGCCCTACGGCGGAGATGGTGCCTCCCACCCGGACCTCCCCTTCATAGCCGACGGAGGTGCCGCCGTTTTCGGGGGTCAACTGCAGCAGGCCGTCTCCCTTCAGGAACCCGATCCTGCCGGATCCTTCAACCAGGAGACGAAAACTGTGGGGGAAGTTGCGGTCGGCAATTCGCACCTTGCCGTCGAAGAGCCCGGAGATGCTGGCCAGGGCCATCTTCATCTTCATGGCGTAGGTATCTTCGCCCACCCGGACCAAGCTCCGGCAGCCCGGCATGCAGCGCTCCAGCACACTTGGGTCCTGCAGCGCCCGGTAACACTGCTCCTGGTCCAGGTCAAGGAGACGGGATCCGCTGATTTTCAATGCGGCCCCCTACAACGCGGCCTGGATGGCGCGGGCGGTGTAGACGCGGGCCACGTGCCTGCGATAGTCGCTGGAGGCGTGCAGGTCCGAAATGGCCTCGATGCCTTCGTCCACAGCCGCGGCAGCCGCGGCGACGTCGGCTTGGGAACCCTCGGAGCCCTCCAGAAGCGCCTCCACCCCGGTCGCCCGGTAGGCGCTGGCGGCCAGGCCGGTCACGCCGACTCGAGCCATGGCGACCCTGCCGCCGTCCTTGCGCACCCGCGCCGCAACCCCCACGATGGCAAAGCCCGACGCCGGCTGGCGCAGCTTCTGGTAGCTGACACCGGTGCCGGCCTCCTCAACCGGCAGGATGAGCTCCGTGATGATCTCTTCCGGCTCCACTGCAGTGGTGAGGGCATCCACAAAGAAATCCCCGATGCCCACCACCCGTTCCGAATCCCTCCGAACCAGCCTGACCTTGGCCTCCAGGGCGCAAAGCGCCGCCGGGTAATCGGCGGCGGGATCGGCGTGGGCGGCGCTGCCGCCCAAGGTGCCCATGTTCCGCACCTGGGCATCCCCGATGTGGGAGGCAGTCTCCGCAATCAGGGGACACTTCTCCTGAACCAGGGCCGAGGTGGCCACCTGGTGGTGGGTAAGCAGGGCCCCCAGATGCAGGCTTCCTCCGTTCTCCGTAATCCGACTCAAGTCGGGAATGCGGCCCAGATCGACAACGTGTTCCGGAGCGGAGAGCCGAAGCTTCATCAGGGGAATCAGGCTCATGCCCCCTGCCAGCACCTTGGCTTCGCCATCGGCCAGCAGGTCGACGGCTTCCTGCACCGTTCCGGGTCTGGAGTAATTGAATTCCTGGGGAATCACGCTGAACCTCCTTGCTGAACAAGTTTCCAGATTTTTTCCGGGGTCAGAGGCATGTCGATATGCCGAACCCCCAGGTGGGAGAGAGCGTCCACCACCGAGTTCACCACGGCGGGGGAGGCTGCGATAGTGCCTGCTTCACCCACGCCCTTGACACCCAGCGGATTGACCGGGGAGGGCGTCTCGGTGCGGTCGGTCTCGATAGTCGGCACCATGGCCGCCTTGGGAAGGGCGTAGTCCATGTATTCCCCGGTGACGAGCTGGCCGGTGTCATCGTAGACCACCTGCTCGTAAAGCGCTTGCCCCAGGCCCTGGGCGACGCCGCCATGCACCTGGCCGTCCACCAGCAGGGGGTTGATGACTTTTCCGCAGTCATCCACCGCCAGGTAGCGCTGGATGGCCACTTCACCGGTATCCCGATCGACCTCGCTCACCACGATGTGAGCCCCGAAGGGGAAGGCGAAGTTGGGGGGTTCCCAGTAGTTGGTCGCCACCAGCCCGGGCTGTGTATTGGCGGGGTAGGTGGGACCGGTCCAACTGGTCATCGCGATTTCGCCCAGGGTGACGGTCTTTCCGGTCTTGTTGCAGGTGCAGACGCCGGCGGCGTAGCTGACGTCGTCGGACTCGAGCAACATGGCCCCATAGGTCTCGATCTTCTCCTTGAGTTCCCGGATGGCCAACACCAGGGCCGTTCCGCCGACGGCCGTGTTGCGGCTGCCGAAGGTGCCCACCCCGTGCTGCACCGTGGACGTATCCCCGTGGGTCACGACGATGTCGTCGATGTCCACCCCCAACTCGTCGGCCGCAATCTGGCTGAAGGTGGTCTGCGACCCCTGGCCGTGGGGGGACACCCCCGTCATGACGGTGACCTGGCCTGAGGGTTCGATCTTGACGGTGGCGCTTTCCCAACCCCCGGTGGGCAGAGCCGGGGAGGGACCGAAGGCGCAGATTTCGCCGTAGGTGGCGATGCCGATCCCCATCAGGCGACCCTGGCGGCGGGCTTCCTGCTGCTCTTCCCGCAGTTGCGAGTACCCGACCGTCTGCACGGCTTTCTCCAGAATGGCCGCGTAGTTGCCGCTGTCGTAGGAAACCCCCATGGGCGTGTCATAGGGGAAGTCGCTGGGGGGAACGAAGTTCTTGGTTCGCAGCTCCACCGGGTCCATCCCCAACTCGGCGGCCAGGACTTCCACCATGCGCTCGATCCCGTGGGTGGCTTCGGGCCGGCCGGCGCCCCGATAGAGATCGGTGGCCATCCTGTGGGTGAAGACGCCCACCACGTCGGCGTGGACGTTCTTGAACCGGTACAGCCCCGGCAACATCAGCACCGAGAGGGTGGGCATGGCCGGGGTCAACAGCATGTGGAAGGACCCCACATCCTGGATGATCTTGACCTTGAGTCCCAGCATGGTGCCGTCCTTCTTGGCGGCCAGCTCGTAGTAGTCGATGTGGCCCCGGCCGTGAATGGTGGCCAGGAACTCGTCGCGCCGGGTCAGAACCCACTTGACCGGCTTGCCGATCTTCATGGCGATGAAGGCCGTCAGGGCTTCCTCGGGATAGAGCTCGCACTTGCTCCCAAACCCGCCGCCGACCTCCGGGGCAATCACCCGCAGCTTGTGCTCGGGCAAGCCCAGCACACCCGCCATCAGCGTTCTCAGGATGTGGGGGATTTGAGTCGAGCTGTAGACCGTGAGTGATTCGTCGCCGGAATTCCAGGAGGCCACCGTGCCCCGGGGCTCCATGGCCGAAGGGGCCAGGCGCTGGCTGACAATGCGCTCCTTGACGATCACGTCCGCTTCGGCAAAGGCCTTCTCGATGTCTCCGCCTTCCTGGTGGTGGGTGAAGGCCACGTTGTCGGGCCACTCGGCGTGGACCGCCGGAGCGCCCGCTTCCAATGCCTCCTCGGGCTCCGATACCGAGTCGGTAGGCTCGTATTCCACCTCCACCAGGTCGACGGCGTCAGCGGCGATATAGCGATCGTTGGCGACCACTACGGCCACCGGATGCCCCACGTAGTAGACGCGGTCCTGGGCCAGCAGGTGATGGTGCGGAATCCTCAGGTCGGGCAGGGAAATTCCACAGGGAACGGCTCCCAGGTGGTCAATATCCTTCCCCGTGTACACGGCCACCACGCCCGGGTGCTGTTCGGCCGCCCCGGTGTCGATGCCCTTGATGTCGGCTGCCGGATGAGGGCTGCGAACCACGGCGGCGTAGTGCATGCCGGGCAGCTCGATGTCTTCCACGTAGGTGGCGGTGCCGGTGATGAGCCTCGGGTCCTCCCGCCGCCGGATGGGTTTTCCAATCAGTCGTTCGGTCTTCTTGGTTACGGTCGTCTCCATCGCTTACCCTCCTACCTTGGCTGCGGCCGACTTCACCGCGTTGACGATGTGCTGATAACCCGTGCAGCGGCACAGGTTGCCTTCCAGCCCGTGGCGTATCTCCTCATCGGTCGGCTCGGGATTTCTCTCGATCAGCTCTCTGGTCGTCATCAGCATGCCTGGCGTGCAAAAGCCGCACTGCAGGCCATGCTCGTTCCAGAAAGCCTCCTGAACCGGATGCAATTGTCCGTTAGTGGCCAACCCCTCGACCGTAACGATGTCCTGGCCGTCGGCTTGTACCGCCAACAGGGCGCAAGACTTTACCGTCTTCCCGTTGAGAGCCACCGTGCAGGCGCCGCAGATGGACGTTTCACATCCAATGTGGGGGCCCTTGAGGCCGATGACCTCGCGGAGATAGTGGATCAACAGCAGGCGAGGCTCGACTTCGTCGGTGCGCTCTAGTCCGTTGATGCAAACGTTGATTTGGGTCTTCATCTTGGGCGTCCTAACTGGGTTTTGAACATTGAAAAGCGGGGAGGAGCCAAGGTATACATCAAGTTCCGAAGAAAATGCAAGCACCGACTTTTGTCGATCGGCGAAATACCCGCGAGAAGATCTCCCGGTGGAAGACAGGACGGCATTGGCCCGTCGACCCTCCTCAGACCGCCTATTGACATTACCCATGTGAGATTCTATGTTCGGAACCTGTGAAAGCCGGGGCCAGAATACTGATTGGCGGTGCTGTCCAGGGAGTCGGATTCCGCTATTTCATTTATCGCCACGCCTCCCGCCTGGGGCTGGTTGGATTCACCAGGAATCTGCCCGGCGGAGAGGTGGAGATTGAACTCGAGGGTGAGCGAGCTCTCATCGAAGCCCTGCTGGCGCAGGCACGCACGGGACCGATGATGGCCCAAGTGGACAGCCTTCGGATAGAGTGGCGGGACGGTCGGCGCGGGTTCATCCGCTTTGAGATCCGGCACTGATGATACGGATTGGATTCGGATACGATATTCATGCCTTTGCCCCGGGACGGGCTCTGGTTCTCGGCGGGGTCGAGATTCCGGCCGAGCGCGGGTTGCTGGGTCACTCGGACGCCGACGTGCTGCTGCATGCCATCTGCGATGCGCTGCTGGGAGCGGCGGCGCTGGGGGATATCGGCAGCCATTTCCCGGACGATGACGAACGGTTTCGGGATGCGCCCAGCACCGAATTCCTCAAGGAGGTATCCCGGCTGATCGAGGCTCGGGGCTGCACCATTGTCAACCTGGATGCGACGGTGGTGCTGGAATCTCCCAGGATTGCCGCCCATGTTCCCCGGATGAGGGAAACGATCGCCGGAGTCCTGGGCCTGGAAACCGAACGGGTGTCGGTCAAGGCGACCACCCACGAGAGCCTGGGAGCCCTGGGAAGGAGCGAGGGATGCGCCGCCTACGCGGTTGCCTTGATTCAGTCCGTGTGAGGCGAATGGGCGCGCGGGCGCGGGAATACCGGCAGCGGGCGATACGGACCGTGCCGCACGTGCAGATGAAAGGAGCAGCAATGACCACACAATCCGAGGCTGGTGGCTTGACCCACAGGAACTGCGTTCCCTGCCGCGGGGGTGTCCCACCCCTCGAGGGGGAAGCGATCCGGGGTCTCCTGCAGCAGGTGGACGCCTGGGACGCGGTGCAGGACCACCACCTGACCAAGAGTTTCCGCTTCAAGAATTTCAGGACGGCCCTGGACTTCGTGAACGAGGTGGGCGACCTGTCGGAGCGGGAATGGCACCATCCGGATCTGGCCCTGGCCTGGGGCAGGGTGGACGTCAAGATCTACACCCACAAGATCGACGGCCTGAGCGACAACGATTTCATCCTGGCGGCCAAGATCGACAGCCTCTACCAGGCCGCCCCGGGGCGCAAGTCGGCGGGGTCCAGGTAGCGAACACGATAGACTATTTCGTGTTCATTCCTGGTTCACTCTCTATCACCGTGGGGCCCGATTTCAACGTGCGGTTGGATAACAGGTAGAGGAAAGAAACCAAGCCTTCACGCTGCGGGGTCTTTGCGGCTGAAGAGGGCCTGATAGAGAGCGTCGATCCGGGAGTTGACCGAGTCGATCCGCGAGCTCAAGGCGTCGATCCGGGCGTTTAGGCGGCCCTCCATGTCCCTCATGTCCTGGCGTAGACCCTGGAGGTCCTGACGCAGCCAGCGGAAGAGGAGCACCAGGGCACTGAGCAGGGCAACTCCGATGCCGACGAGGGTGATGCTTTCAGGGGTCATGCAGCCTATCCTATCACGTACGGCTTCCTGCCTCCAGGTGCTCCAGGTCTCCGGACCCCGAGAAGTTGGGGTGCTTACGTTGGCTTTCGACCTGCTCTCCCAGGAAGGGACGGCCTGGACCGATCGCGTTGAGCACAGAACTCCCATCTGCCGGGCCAAAGGAAGCCTCTACCGGTCCAGGTAGCGGGTAGGAATCTCGGCCCCGGCCACGAAGTTCAACTTTCCCAGTTTGCACATCTGATAGACGTTGATGCGGAAGTCCGGACAGACGCTCACCAGGCAGTAGGCGTCGGTGGGGCTGAAGCCGTAGTCGGTGATGAGCCAGTCCATCAGGTGGAAGGTGGCCGTCTCCACGGCAACTTCCAGGGGCCGGTAGGCATGGACGGCCACGATGGCGCCGGGTTTCTCAATCCGCATGAAGGGTATGGACTTGCTCTTCACCAGGTCCAGGCTCAGCCGCACGGTGGCATTGGTTTCCGCCGCCGTTCCGGTGAATTCGGTGTCCCCCTGACTGGCGTGGACGTCGCCCAGGTAGACGCGGGCGCCCGGATGAAAGATGGGCAGATAGACCTTGTTGCCGGGGGCCAGGTCGCGGATGTCCAGGTTGCCGCCCCAGGGACCCTGCCCGTCGCCGCTGGTGGTGACCTCCCGGTCGGGCGCCACTCCCAGGGTCCCGATGAAGGGAGTGATGGGCCACTGGATCCGTTGATTGAATTGCAGGGTGCCGTCCCGGGTGGTACCGCTGGGCCCCGGAGCATGAGGGAAGATCCTGGTGGTGTATTGGGACGAGAGTTCCGGCCAGCGGGTTGAGGCGCCCAGAGGGCCGCGGTTGGGGCCCACCGCGGTCCAGGAATACTCGGCCACCGTGATGGCCTCGATGTTCACCCCGAGCAGATCTCCCGCTTCGGCGCCCTCCAGCCAGACCGGGCCGCCAATGGGGTTGGCCAGAGGCGGGTCGCGGTCGAATCCTGGCCGCAGGCTTGGAATGGCCTTGTCGTCCGGGGTGCGGAAATAGCCGGTGCTGGCATCCCAGGTTTCGATTTCAAAGCTCTCGCCGGGCGCGACTCTCAACAGCGGCTCGTCTTCCCAGTCAAAGGCATACTTTCTGGCCAGGTCGCGGGTGATTCTTTTCAAGACGCCTCCTTGGTGGTTATTGAGGGAATGGGTATTTTCGCACGAAACCGCTCCTTCTCCAGAGGACTCGCGCACTGGATGTCGGCAGGCCATGAGTTCAGCCCCCGCCCTGGCCTGCAAATCATTGGAGGAAGAAACTGCAGATCCTTTTTGAAGACGAACCACGAATGGACACGAAGACCGACGGACCTCCATTGATGCGACGACGTCACGGGATGAAGCCCACCCGGGAACGCGGGCGTCCCGCCCGCACAAGTCTCGGCACAGCCTCGACCATCTCCTCCACCCGGGTCGACCGGCAACGGAGCCAGGACTCTGCTTCTGTCAAGCCCACGGCGTTCCCGCCAGCAAGGTGGCCGGGCGCCGCATCGCAGGGAAACTGAGCGGCATGCAACGGGATAGCATGCGGGCGGGACGCCCGCGCTCCCGGGTGGGGCCTCCTCCCATCGCTCTTGCTGCTCAAGAGGGCGCGCGCTGGCTTGCCGGGCCGCGGCCCTGTCCATGAGGCAGAACCGTCACGCTTACTGGTCCCTCTTGTCCCTTGGTGGGTCATTCCTTTTTCCGGTTGGTTTCGGACAAGCAGGTCCCCCGTCCCCGACGACGGGACGGATCATTCAGAGTGAAACAGAGGTGCTTCAGAAAAGTGGAGAAGGTTTTCGGGAATCGGAACGTGCTTGACGACCTGGTTGCGTATTTTGAACGACTGAGCCGAGTCCGACAAGATGCTTAATGTTTGGGTCTAATCACTATCCACTATTCACTATTCACTGTTGTTTCAGGCAGGTCCCGCCCCCGCCCTCATTGCGCTATGATGGTGGCGGTTCTGTCGGCCCTCTCTGACGACGGGCCAACCCAATCGGGCCACGGAAAGGAGCTTTCCCATGACGACCGGGCATTTCACCAGAAGGGAATTCTTGACGCGGGCTCCGGCCTCGGCGGCAGCCGTCGGTTTGGCCGGATGCGCCGGCAGCAGCAACCGAAACGGCGAGAGCGGCGAGGAGGCTTCCGGGGGTGTCTGGGAAAAACCGCCGGATCAGAAAGACAAGGGCAACCGGCTCAACCTCATCCTGCTGGACGTGGACACCTTTCGCGCCGACAACCTGGCCTGCTACGGGGGAAACCAGGTGGACTGCCCCAACCTCAACGCCTTCGCCCAGGACAGCGTCATCTTCGAGGAGGCCTACCCGGAGGCCCTGCCGACGGTGCCCATTCGGCGCAACCTGGTGACCGGACGGAGAATCCTGCCCTTTGACTACTACCAGCAGCACGACCCGGTGCAGATGCCGGGCTGGCATCAGTTGTTCTTTGAAGACGTCACCCTGGCTGAAACTCTTCATGAGGCCGGCTACGCCACTGCCCTGATCGCCGACATTCTCCACTTCACCCGACCCGGGCGCAACTTTCATCGCGGTTACCGGTATTACGACTGGATCAGAGGCCATTCCTTCGACTACTACGCCACCTTGCCCCACCAACTGCCGGAGATTACCGATGTGGTTCCGGAAGCCTATCTCGAACAATTCACCCCCTTTTCCAGGGCCGACCTGCGCTGGGAAATCAACCAGGGAAATCTGAACATGCGCCGGTGGCTGCGGGAGGGCGAATCTCTCATTGAAATTACTGCCAGGAAGGTCATGGCCTGGCTCAAGGAAAATCACGCCAACAGCCCCTTTTTCCTGCACATGGAAGCCTTCGATCCCCACGAGCCCTGGGATCCGCCCAAGAGATTCCTGGACAAATACCTGCCCAATGCCAAGGGTCCCACCTGGGCCACGCCGCCTTACGATGATGTAGAGGTTCCGGAGGAGGGAGTCAAACGACTGAGAGCCAACTACTTCGCCGAAAGCGAATGCGTGGACTACTGGATGGGAGAAATCTTCAAGGCCATTCGGGAGCTGGGCCTGTTCGACAATTCGATCGTGGTGTTCATGTCCGACCACGGAGCGCTGCTCGGGGAGCAGGGCCAGTTCTGCAAGGGGCCCGAACGCATTCGCCGGCAGGTGACTCATCTGCCCCTGCTGGTTCGCCTGCCCGGCAGGGAAGTGGCCGGCCGGCGGGTGGGCGGCTTCGTCCAGATTCCGGACTACGTTCCCACGATGCTGGGACGGTTGGAGCTGGAGCCGGTCCCGAGGGTAACCGGCAAGGACTTCTGGCCGCTGGTCACCGGGGAGACCCGAAGCGTTCATGATTACGCCACCATGGCGTACGGATGGATCGGGTCGGTGCGAACCCCCGAATGGAACTTCAGCGCGGTCTGGAATCCGAAAGAATACAAGGGCGACTACCCGCCCCAGCTCTACAGCCGAGAGAAGGATCCCGACGAACTGACGGACGTGGCCGCAAAGTACCCGGACGTGGTGGCCGACCTGAAGCGGAAGCTGGACGACTACATCGAAGCCGGACGGGGACTCACCCGGGGCAGCTTCCATGCTCCCCGCGGGGTGGGTACTCCCACCTACTGAGGGGAGGGTCCAGCCTGCGCGCCTTTAACCCGCGGAGGTGGCCCGACCCAAGGCGGCCACGGTGAAGATGACCGGGTAGTGGCGTTCGTAGTACCAAAGCTTTGAGAAATACAGTCCTATGGGGGACGGTTGGAAGCGCCGCCCACCATGGGTCTCAGCCACCAGCCAGCCGACACCCTTGGAGATGGCGACCTCCAGCGGCGCCTTCGTCAGGCCCCCAGGCGCCGGAGCCACCTCCAGGGCATCAGCCAGGGCCTGCACCGCCAGAGCCGTCTCCTCTATGGAGGAGTCCACTCCGCCCGCGCCGCCCCAGCCTCCGTCGGAGTTCTGCCCATCCAGCAACCAGTCGATGCCGCGTCCTCTCATTCCTTCGACGGGAAAGTCCGGCTCGCGGCTCAGGCGGTTGAGAGCCAGCAGGACCCGCGCCGTGCCATAAGTGGGGTTTTCTTCGCCCGGAGCCGCCTGGTTGCCGAACCAGAGCGGCGCCCAGGCTCCGTCCTCACGTTGGGATGCAGCCAGATAGTCCACGCCGCGCCTCCGGGCCGACTGCAGGCGAGATCGAAGTCGGGGCGGGAGGTCCTGTTGCCAGCCTGACCAGGCCAGCAGTGCATGAGCCGTCAGATCGGGGCTGCTGCGATCAAAGGGCAGGCGGCCCCAGCCGCGGCAGAACGTGGGGATGCCTCCGTCGGTATTCTGCAGATCCAGCAGCCACTTGACCCCGGCGCCAGCGGCCTGGCTCGACTCGGCGTCGCCGCCGCCAAGGTGGCGCAGCGCCAGCAGGGCACCGGCCGTATCGTCGGCATCCGGAACTCCGCCCGGAAGATCGGTCCAGGCCCAGCCGCCGGGGTCGGCATGGGTGTAGGGGTGAAGGCTGTGATATTGCTGATCCAGCAGCCATCGGCGGAGGTTTCGGCGCTCTTCCACATCCAGGCGGGATTCAAGACCCCCTCCGACCGCCAGGGAAGCGAGGGACTGGGTGGTCACCCAGGTTGCCAGGTTGGTATCGATGGGCCAGGATCCGTCACGGCGAGCGGTGGCCGTCAAAAAGTCCAGGCCGCGCACGACCACCGGGTGATCCGCCCGGCCGCCGGCCGCCAGGCTCATGATCACGAAACTGGTGAGGGGTACCGCTTCCAGGTATCCGCCGCTTGCGGGCTGAATTTTCTGCAGCAGCTCCAGGCTCCGCCGTCGCGCCAGGGAACGGATCAGGCGCAGCAGCGGGTTTCGGGTGGGACGGAAGCGGTGGCGAACCTGGCCGATGGCAATCAGGGCCGGCAGGGCATAGCTGACCACCGGCAGGCGCAGCCACTTGAACCACTGGGGGGGGCAGACGGCCAACTCGAAGGGAAGCTGGGGAACCCGCCTCCAGGCGCCGGCGCCCGGACCGAAGACTCCGGCCAGGGCACAGGCGGTCAGGATGGGCGCCGAGAAAGTGCGGTCTTCCCCATAGCGGGCGGCAATGGCCGCGGCCAGCGCCTCGGCATCCAGGCCTCCGGCCTTGTCGGCCAGCCAGGCTCGGGTGTCATCCAGTGCCTGCCGAGAAGCGCTCCCCACGCCTGTCAGGGCCGCCCACGCCAGCGCCGTGGTGCTCAGGTTGCTGGGGCTTCCCACCGTATCGCCGAAGCCACCGTCCGGATTCCGGTTCCCAACCAGCCAGGTCGTCCCCTGGTCCGCCAGACTGCGGCAGGTGGTCAGCAAGGGCCGATCCAGCCGTTCCTTTCCGTTCCGCAGGAGCACTGCCAATGCCAGCACCGCCGTCGCGGTGGAAAGAGCGCTGCTCGACAGCTCGCCCTCCCAGTGACCCTCAGGGAGCCGGGAATCCAGCAGCTTCCGGGTGGCCGCGGCCAGCGCCTGGCGGATCTCTTCATGATCGAAGTCCGAGTCTGCATTCATCGGTTATCGTTACCCCGAAACCCACAGGTTTCCGGAGATTCTAACTTCATTGGCAGGTTGGCACACTCCAATGATTTCTCCGACTATTCTGGGGAAAGGCAATGGATCTCTCAAGAAGGCTCCCCAGGAGCGCGGGCGTCCCGCCCGCACAAGGTTTGGCGCAATCGCGGCGGCTCCGGCACTTCGATTAAGCGGGAACAGCGCAAAATCCCTTCTTCCGCCTCATGCAATAGAACCCCGTAAGGGAAGGTCTAGCGGGCTCTGCAAGGGAGTGGCGGTGAATCGGGGCTGATTGTTGGAAGAAGGTGCGGGCGGGACGCCCGCGCTCCCAGGGGAGAACGACGGCCTGATCCGTAATCAACCGTGCTGGCAGGGTTAAGCCGCTTGCGGCAAGGCGATTTTGCCAAATTTGTGAGGGAAGGGAATTAAACGGGTGCGAGGTGATGCCTTGGCGTAGCGGGTGTATACCGCCATGCCGGGACCGATGGCGGCCTGAGCCAGGTCAACGGGGGCAATATTGCCTGTTTGCAGCAGCCGCAGCGCTTGCGGCAACTCGGAACGCAGGGTCGTCAAAAACTCCCGGCGGGTGGCGGTCGGTGCGTCAGCGGAACGTCTCCGACAGACGAGGACAATACTGGAGGCGAGGGCGTTGGTGCCTATGCCGATGGACCGGGCGCTCCGCTCGGTGCGCATCGGCCAAGTGCCACTAATCGCAAACCCAGACTTTATGACCGCTTCCAGAAACGTTTCCCAACCGGTGCTGGTTGTCCCGGTGTCTCCTGCCGTCTCGGACTGCTTGAAAGCGTAGTAGACAGTAACTGGAAATCCGGGATGGACCTCTTCGGACAGCCGGCGTATCGCTTGGGACATGCCATCCAGGAAGAAGGTTTCTGCTGCCGTCTTGCTGCCGTGGCGGTACGGGCTGGCTACCAGTTCCTCGACCTTCGGCACACCCAGCGTTGCAAACAGCTCTGGAAATACTGGCTTCAGTGTTCGACGCAGCCAGACATAAAAAAAATCGGACAGGTCGGCGTAACCAATATTGTCGTAATAGGGAGGGTCTGTGGAAACGACGGTGCTGCGGACCAAGGCCTGAGTTTTTGCGTCTGCTTGCCCTGCCGATGCCAGCTGTTCCCTGGGTAAACGGGAAAGTGTTTCCACTATCCAATTCAGACAGGCGCCCTGCCAGTTTCCACAGGACGAACTGAACGGATTTGCTTCGGCAAAATCCCAGACCATAGGCAGGGCTTGGCGAGCGAATGTGCCGCGCGTCGCCTCAACGCCGTTCCTCCAACTAACAATAGTGGACCACGCATCCGCTGCTCTGCTTGCACTTAGTGCCAGATACACCGCTACCGCCTCGGCGTAGGCCGTCGCGTCCGTCCCGCCGTCGCGTAGCGAACGTTCGACGTCCGGCAACCCTGCCGCAAGGGCGTCGGCTCGCACGCGCTCCATGGCCGTCCCCACCAAGTCAGAGAAGATCGTCAGGGCGACGAGCTGGCGTGGAGTGAAGAGGTCAGAGAATGAAGGAAGACCATAGTTGGGCGTCTTGAAGTCTCGTGGGTTGTTGGGAAGCGGTAAGTCGGGCTTCCATGTTGCTACGACCTCCTGTGCCGTAGCTTCGTGTTCCTTTATCGGTGCCAAGTATACGCGCCCACGATCACCCTGAGCCACGAGAGCCATAAGACGTTCGGCTAAGCCTTCTTGCTTGCCCTGCGCCCGAATGTGATCGTAGGAGATTGGCACACCTGACAACAGACACCGAAATGCACTTCGCTTACCTGCTGTGGTACCACACTTAGAGGTGTCCACGTCTTCCGGCGTCCCGACTCTGACGGTAAACCGATACTCCCGACCCTCGATCACCGGCTCGACGTAGACTTCCTTTCCCTTCTTGGTCGACAGCATGAAGGTGGATGCCAGCGGGACTTCCACATCGGCGAAGGCCGGGTTG
>JAJDUG010000009.1 GCA_022826755.1 Acidobacteriota bacterium | reverse complement strand
CGGGCCGATCGGTTGATCTTTCTGACGGATGTCCCGGGCGTGCTGGATGCCGATCGTCGGGTCATCCCCCGACTCGGCCAAACGGAAATCGATCGTCTGCGTAACCAGGGCGTGATTTCGGAGGGCATGCTTCCCAAGACGCGCGCCTGCGAACGGGCCATCCGGGAAGGACTCTCCCAGGTGCATATCGTCGGCGGGCGGGAGCAAGACTGCCTGGTTCGGCTGCTGGAAAACGATGAACCCCTGGGGACGGCTATTCATTGAAGTCTGCCGCTCGGCACTGCTTCCCGGAATCGCCAAGCGCTCTCATCCGGTTCCCAAACATTTTGCCGGGAGCGCCCCGGCTCGGATCCGCGGCGGCCAACTCACGGTACGGAGGACTTTTTGATGAATCTGAAACAAATCGCGGAATTCGAATCCCAGGTCCTGTTCAGCAACTACATGAAATATCCCCTGTTTGTTCAGAAAGGCCGCAAGTGCACGCTTTACGACTTCGAGGGCAAGCGTTACCTCGATCTGCTCTCCGGCATTGCCGTCTGCGCCCTGGGATACAATCATCCCCGCATCACCAACGTGATGCGGAAGCAGCTCAAGAAGCAGATTCACGTCTCCAATCTCTTCTATCACCCCTATCAGGCCCTGCTGGCAAAAAAGCTGCTGGAGATCTCGGGAATGGAGCGCGCGTTCTTCTGCAACAGCGGCACCGAGTCCGTGGAAGCCTCCATCAAGCTGGCGCGGGGCTACGCCTACAAGAACAAGTTGGGTGAGGGCAAGAACCAGGTCCTGACGCTGGACGATTCTTTCCACGGACGGACTTACGGAAGCCTCTCCGCCACCTACAACGACACCTACCGGACTCCTTTCGGCCCCTTGGTTCCGGGGTTTCATTTTGTGAAGCGCAACCAGGTGGAAGACCTGCAGGCCAAGTTCAACGACAAGGTTTGCGCCGTTATCATCGAGCCCCTCCAGGGGGAGGGCGGCGTGCACGCCTGTTCCCGGGAGTTTCTGCAGGCCGCTCGCGACCTGTGCCAAAAGCACCGGGCCCTGCTTATTTTCGACGAGATACAATGCGGATTGGGGCGGACGGGACGCTACTTCTATTTCCAGAAGTTTGGAATCCGTCCGGATATCATTACACTTGCCAAGCCCCTGGGGGTGGGGTTGCCGCTGGGGTCGGTGCTGACCTCCAAGGAGATTTCCCTGACCTTTGGGCCCGGCGACCACGGAACCACCTTCGGAGGCGGTCCCCTGGCCTGCCGTCTGGGTTTCGAATTCATCAAGATCCTTCAGGAAGAAGGGTTTCTGGCTGGAATTCGAGAGAAAGGGGAGTTTTTCAAGCAGAAGCTGCTGGACCTGAAAGGAAAGTATCCCTTCGTGGTGGACGTGCGCGGCGAGGGGCTGATGCTGGCCATTGAAGTCAACTTTCCGGCCCGTGAAATCGTCAATCAGTGCCTGGAGGCCGGTTTCGTGATCAACGTGACAGCCGGCACGGTGCTGCGTGTTCTTCCGCCCTACATCATCACCAGGAAAGAGATTGCTCGCTTTGTCAAAGCCCTCGACAAGATTTTCTCCAAAGTTCCCGCCAAACAATAGGGCTCGGAGCCTCCCGGCAGCAACCGGCGGGCCCCGCTGCACCCCTGCACCTCGGGCCTGCAGGCCAAGGGGCGTTGCTCATGTCTGATCCCGCCTCCTCCGGTTCAACCTCCAGGGAGCGCCTCAGTGTCTCCGATCTCCTGTCCATTCAGGACCTGACTCCCGAGGACATCCAGCTCGTCTTCACGGTGGCCCGCCGGCTGAAGAAGGCTCCCGGGGAATTCTCCCTCAGCCTCAAGGGCAGGACCCTGGCCATGATCTTCGAGAAGCCGTCCCTGCGGACACGGGTGACCTTCGACGTGGGCATCACCAGCATGGGAGGACACGCCCTGTTCCTGGATCACAGCGACGCCAAGCTGGGAGAGCGGGAATCCATCAGGGACGTGGCCCGCAACCTGGAGCGCTGGGTCCATGGGATCGTCGCCCGCACCTACAAGAACCGCTCGGTGGTGGAGTTGGCGGAACATGCCCGGATTCCGGTGATAAACGGACTCACCGACCTGCTGCACCCCTGCCAGGCCCTGGCGGATTACTTCACCCTTGGCGAAAAGATGCCCTTGGATTCCGGGGTCCGGCTCTGCTTTGTGGGAGACGGAAACAATACCTGCCACTCCCTGATCCTGGGGGCTGCCCGACTGGGAATTCACTTGTCGGTGGCCAGCCCGGCCGGCTATGAACCCAACCCCGAAATCGTGCGTCAAGCCATGCGTACGGCTGGGGCCACCGGCGCCACCATCAACATTTCGAGAAATCCCAGGGAAGCTGTCCGGGGGGCGAACGCCGTCTACACCGACGTATGGGCCAGCATGGGCCAGGAAGCGGAGACGGAAGACCGGGCAGCGGTCTTCGCCGACTACCAGGTGAACGGTCGACTGATGGAACTGGCCGGCAGGGAGGCATTGTTCATGCACTGCCTGCCCGCCCATCGCGGCTACGAAGTGGCGCCCCAGGTGATCGACTCGCCGCAATCGGTGGTCTACGACCAGGCCGAGAATCGCCTTCACGTACAAAAAGCCCTGCTGTTGCTGCTGATGGCCGGAGAGGCCTTGTAGAGGAGGTACGTCGTGGTCAGAAAAGTGGTGCTCGCCTACTCCGGCGGGTTGGATACATCGATCATCATCCCCTGGTTGAAGGAGAACCATGGCTGTGAAGTGATCGCCATGGCAGGCGATGTCGGCCAGGCTGAAGAGCTGGAGGGACTGGAAGAAAAAGCGCTTAAAACCGGCGCCAGCAAGCTCTACGTGGAAGATCTCAAAGAGGAGTTCATTCGGGACTACGTCTGGCCTACCTTGCGGGCCGGAGCCATTTTCGAGCGCAAATACCTGTTGGGAACCTCCATTGCCCGTCCCATTCTGGCCAAGAGGCAGGTCGAGATCGCCCTCCGCGAGGGAGCGGACGCGGTCGCTCACGGCTGCACCGGCAAGGGCAACGACCAGGTCCGTTTCGAACTCACCTACAAGGCCCTGGCTCCCCACCTGCAGGTGATTGCTCCCTGGCGGGAATGGGACATCGAGTCCCGGGAGGATGCCATCGACTACGCCCACCAGCGACGAATTCCCATCACGGCAAGCAAGGAAAAGATCTACAGCGAAGACCGCAACCTGTGGCACCTCAGCCATGAGGGCGGATCGTTGGAAGATCCGACCTCCGAACCCGAGGAATCCCTCTGGAGCCTCACGGCGGCGCCGGAAAATGCGCCCGACAAGCCCCGCTACCTGGAAGTGGAATTCGAATCGGGGACTCCGGTCGGCCTGGACGGCCGGCGCCTTGCCGCCGCCGAACTGGTTGCGCAGGCCAACCGGATTGGAGGAGAACACGGCATCGGGCGGGTCGACCTGGTTGAGAACCGCCTGGTGGGGATGAAGTCCCGGGGGACCTACGAGACTCCGGGTGGAACGATTCTGATGCAGGCTCACCGAGAACTGGAGTCCATCTGCCTTGACAGGGACACCCTGCGGGTGAAGGACATGCTGGCGCTCACCTACGCCGACCTGGTCTACAACGGGCAGTGGTTCACCCCGCTGCGCGAGGCCCTGGATTCTTTCGTGACGGCGACTCAACAACCGGTCAGCGGCGCTGTCCGCCTGAAACTCTACAAGGGGAACCTCACGGTGGCCTCCCGTACCTCCTGCCACAGCCTCTACCGGGAAGACCTGGCCAGCTTCGACCAGGCGGGCGGTTACCGGCAGGCAGACGCCAAGGGATTCATCAACCTCTTCGGGCTGCCCGTTCAGGTCCGTGCCCTGATTCAGAGTCGGCAATCCCGGCGCTGAGGCCGGGGTTGGCCGGCAAGGCCGGACCGAACCGGTTCGACATCGTGGGACCCGAGTCTCACGCCCTAAAGGAAGGTTGGAGCCGTGAACATCTGGGGCGGAAGGTTTACCCAAGGCATGGATGAGGCTTTCGAGCGCTTCAACTCCAGCTTGGGCATGGATCGCCGACTCATTCCGGAAGACATCGAGGGGTCCATGGCCTACGCCGAGGCCCTGGAACAGGCGGGGGTGCTTTCTGCGCAGGAGCTCCGGCGGATCCTGGAAGGCTTGGGGCAAATCCGCGACCGGGCGCAGCAGGACCCCGATTTCCTGGCGGATGCAGACGACGAGGATGTCCACAGCTTCGTGGAAGCGCGCCTGGTGGAAATCATTGGGGACGCAGGGCTGAAACTGCACACCGGTCGAAGTCGAAACGACCAGGTGGCCGTGGATACCCGGCTCTTTCTCAAAAAGGCCATCGGCCAGGTCCAGCTAAGTCTCAAGGGGCTGATGGGCGAACTGCTGAACCAGGCCAGGAAGCATCCCGATGTGGTGGTGCCCGGCTACACCCATTTGAGGAAGGCCCAGCCCATTCTGCTGGCCCACTATCTGCTGGCCTGGTTCGAGATGTTCTCCCGGGATCGCGACCGCTTCGAAGACTGCTTCCGCCGAACCGACTGCATGCCGCTGGGAGCGGGAGCGCTGGCCGGCAACGCCTTCGCCGTCGACCGCGAGGTCCTGTGCAGGAAGCTCAACTTCTCGCGAATCACGGCCAACAGCCTGGACGCCGTCAGCGACCGGGACTACCTGGTGGACTTCGTCAGCGCCGGCTCGCTAACGCTGGTGCACCTCAGCCGACTTGCCGAGGACTTGATTTTCTATTCGACACCGGAGTGCGGCTGGATCGAGCTTTCCGATGAAGTCACCACCGGCAGCAGTCTCATGCCTCAGAAGAAGAATCCGGATTCCCTGGAACTGCTGCGCGGCAAGTCGGGAAGAGTGATCGGCAATCTCACCCGGCTCCTGGTTCTGCTCAAGGGATTGCCGTTGACCTACAACAAGGACCTGCAGGAAGACAAGGAGGCTCTCTTCGATACCCTGGACACCCTGCTGGATGGCCTGCAGGTGGCTCAGGTGGTGGTGCGCACTCTCAAGATCGACGCCGAGGCGGCCCGAAAAGCGCTGGAGGGCGACTTCATGGCCGCCACCGATCTTGCCGATTACCTGGTCCGCAAGGGAATGTCTTTCCGCGAGGCCCATGGGCTGGTGGGACGGATCGTCCTGGAATGCGAGGGGCGGCGAATCGGGTTTTCGGAACTGCCCCTGAGTCGCTACCGCCAATTTTCGACGCTCTTCGCCGAAGACCTCTTCCAAGCCTTGTCCGCCCGGCATAGCATCGAGGCCCGGTCGGTCACGGGCGGGACGGCGCCCGACCGAGTTGCCGAAGCATTGTCACGGGCGGAGCAATCCCTGACCCTCCAGGATCCTTCGGAAAGGGGAAATCGTGTCTGAACGCTGGACCTTGAATTCTGCCGAGATCGTGCCGCCCAAGGACTTCCAGGCGGCCGCCGCCGCTTGCGGCATCAAGCCGTCGGGGCTGGATGTTGCCCTGCTCTGCTCCACTCGCCCCTCCTGGGGCGCGGCCGTGTTCACCACCAATGCCGTCAAGGCCGCACCGGTGGAGATCTCCCAACGGCACCTACTCGAAGGCCGGGGCGCGCTTCAGGCCATGATCGTCAATTCGGGAAACGCCAACGCCTGCACCGGGGAACCCGGCATGGCGGCCGCCCGGGCCATGGCGGAGGCCACCGCCAGGACCCTGGACCTCCCGGTGGAACAGGTGCTGGTCTGTTCCACCGGAGTCATTGGGGTTCTCCTCCCGGCGGACCGCATCACCGCCAAGTTGGATGACCTGAAACGGGGATTGAGTTCCCAGAGTCTGGGAGCCGCGGCACGGGCCATCCTGACCACCGATACCACTCCAAAGGTCTGCAGCGCCGAAGCCTCGATAGGCGGCCGGCCGGTACGCATTGCCGGCATGACCAAGGGCGCCGGCATGATTCACCCGCAAATGGCCACCACCTTGGGCTTTGTGCTGACCGACGCCACCGTTGGTCCCGCCCTCCTGCAACGATCGCTCGAGCAGGCCTGCCGCCGCAGCTACAACCGGATTTCCGTCGACGGGGATACCTCGACCAACGACACCCTGGCCATCATGGCCAACGGCGGCTCGGGAATTCCGGCCATCGAGCCGGACAGTCCCGCTCAGGAGCTGTTCGTGGAGGGGCTGACCCGGGTATGCCAGAGCCTGGCTCAGCAGGTTGTCCGGGATGGGGAAGGGGCCACAAAGTTCGTGACCATTCGGGTGACCGGCGCTTCTTCCGAGGACAACGCGGCCCGAATCGCCCGGAGCATCGCCAATTCCCCCCTGGTGAAAACGGCCCTGGCGGGTGAGGATGCCAACTGGGGAAGGATTATCTGCGCAGCGGGTTATGCCGGCGTTCCTTTCGACAGCCGCCGCGTCTCCATCTCTCTGGGAGACCTGGTCGTCTGCCGCGAGGGTGGAGCCGTGGACTTCGAAGAAAGCCGCGCCAGCGAGATCCTGCGTCAACGGGACATCGAACTGACCGTTCACCTGCATTTCGGCAGTTCGGACGCCACCTTTTGGACCTGCGACCTCACCACCGAATATATCCACATCAATGCCGATTACCGCACCTGAGGCGGTGGAGAGGCACCACTTGCCGGACTCCCCTCAACAGGGTTGTGCCTTTCCGGACGGGAGCGCACGGCAGACATGACCATACTGGTGCCGGCGCTGCGTTTCTACCTGGTCCTGTGGCTTCTGGCCATGGGAATCATTACCCTTCAAGGCCGACTGTCCTGGAATCTCTTTGTCCCAACGGAAAGAGCCGCCGCCGCAACTTGCCTGCTATGGGGCCTGGGGGGTGCCCTGCTGCTGATTGGGCTGTCGCTCTACGCCAACAGGAATTTTCGCTGGGCACGACAACTGGACTGGGAGTTCCGAAAGATACTCGTACCCTTGGGAAGCCTGCAGATCGGAGCCATTGCGCTGTTCAGCGGCACGGCCGAAGAGGTGTTCTTCCGGGGGGCCATTCAGCCTCTGCTGGGACTGGTTCCCACCAGCCTGCTCTTTGGAGCGGTGCACCTCATTCCCCGCAAGGTGTTTCTCCCCTGGGCCGCCTACGCGGCCTTCGCAGGCCTTCTCTTCGGTTCTCTCTTCGAGCTGAGCGGTACGCTGTTCCCCAATACGCTGGCGCATGTCGCCGTCAACTTTGTCATGATCTGGCTGCTCAACCGTTCTGACCCGGATCCATCCACCAATTCGGGCTGACCGCCGCTCGGCCCCAGGATCGCGCCGGATCAACCCCGTTCCATGACCCGATTCATTCCTCTGCAATGGCTGCTGCTGGAACAGTGGCGCCGCAATCACCTGGCCGCCACCTTTTCGGCCGCCCTCATCGGCGCCGGATTCATGCTGGTCATGCCCTTCCTGCCGCTCTACGTCGCTCAACTGGGAGTCGAGTCCAAGGCGGCGGTGGCTGTCTGGTCCGGTCTCATCCTGGGAATCAGCCCTCTGATCACCTCGTTCGTCGGTCCCATCTGGGGGAAGCTGGCAGACCGCTACGGCCTCAGGATCATGGCCATCCGCGTCTCGCTGGTTCTCTTCGTCATCTGGTTTTTGATGGGCTTGGCCAGAAACGTTCAGGAGCTGTTGTTTCTGCGGATTCTCTCGGGGTTCTTCGGGGGATTCGGGTCCGTCTCGGTTGCCCTGGTGGCCCATTCCGCTCCGAAGGACAGGATCACGCGGGCGATCGGCGGTCTGCAGGCAACCCAAACCTTCAGCATGGCCCTGGGACCTTTCCTGGGCGGAGTGTTGGCGGCCTGGATCGGTATTCGTAACACTTTCTTCGTCACGGCGGCCATGTGCTTCCTCACCCTGGTGTTGTTCCTTCTTCTTTACCGCGACAACCCCAATCGCGATTCTTCTCGAACAGCTCCCGAAGAAGAGACTGCTCCCGAGGGGTTGTTCTCGCTGTGGCGACTGCCCAACCTGAAAATCCTGGCCATCCTGTTGCTGGCGGCCACCGTGATCGAACGAAGCTTTGCCCCGACCATCCCGCTCTTTGTCACCTCCGTCACCGGCAATGCGGTTCAGGCAGCCGGCATGGCAGGGCTGATCCTCTCCCTGTCCGCTTTCGGAGAGAGCCTGGCTGCCTGGTATTTCGGCCGCAAGCTGGTCCGATCCTCGGCCCGCAGGCTCCTCTTGCAGCGGCTCGGCCTCGGGCTTGTCTTTTGCCTGGCGCTGACCCTGGCGAGCAGCGCTACCCAGCTCCTGGTGCTCAGGGTCTCGCAGGCATTCCTGGCGGGGGGAATCGTTACCATTGCCTACAGCCTCGCCAGCCGGGTCATCCCCAACGAGCGGCGGGCTTCCGGCTTTGGCCTGCTTTCCAGCTTCACCATGATGGGCAACGCCTTCGGGCCCATCCTGGCCGGACTGTTGGCTTCCATCAACCTTTACTGGGTTTTTTGGGGAGACGGAATCCTCTACGGCCTGCTGGCGCTGATGGTCTATCGAAGGATTGGCGGGGATGGGAAGGCAAGGGGTGGTGAAGTTTGAAGGATGGAGAGTGGTGAGCCCGTGGCCATGGAGTACCGGATCGACTTCCGCGCGTTGTTACCCTATTTATATAAACGCCTAGCCAGGACAGTCCCCCCTTGATGAAGCTCTCAACGATCTGTTTGTGAAAAACGCAAGAAAGCCTTAAAGAAATTGGCAGGGATTTAGCCCGTGTGAACCTGCCTCTGAGTTTTCACTCTCAAATAATCGGAGCCGGGCACTTTCTGATACGACACTCATGAGAAATTTCCCGCACGCACCCATTCACAAGTCATGACGCCGAAACGGAAAAATCCTAGGCCTGGTCGGCTATTCGCTGCTCTCCTTCTGTTCGCGATGATTGGCTTGTTGTGGCCGTCGTTCGGGTCCGGGAAAGGCACCGGCCGGGTTAGCCTGCCGCCCCCACTACACCAACGCCAGGTTGCCTTTGTTGACGCCGCGGTGCGGAACTCGGCGGGTCTGCTGGCAGGGCTTGATCCTGCGGCCATGATCGTTCGGATCGATCCGAAGCGGGATGGTGTGGAACAGATGCAGGAATGGCTCCGTGGCCAACGGCAGGTGGGTGTGATTCACCTCATCGCCCACGGCCAGCCTGGAGCGCTTCGGTTGGGGTCTGCCCTCCTCGATGCGACGTCCATGCGGGGCCACCATGAGGACGCGCTGGCTGCAGTCGGGAGAGCCTTGGTTGAGACCGGTGACCTTCTCGTCTACGGTTGTCGATTCGGTGAGGGTCAGAGAGGGAGGGAGGCGGTCCGCGAGTTGGCCCGAACGACCGGAGCGGATGTGGCGGCCTCCGACGATCCGACCGGAAACATTGAGTTGGGCGGGGACTGGGAACTGGAGATTCATGACGGAGAAATCTCCGCCGGTGTCGCCGTCGATGCCAAGACCCGGGCGGAATGGTCGGGAATCCTTCAGGGCATCTGCGATCGGACGCCGCAGGTCAGAGGTGCGCTCGTGGCAGCCATTTCAGGCGTATCGGCCTGTGGAGAAGTAACCGCGGAACATCTGGCAGGGGTAGCAGAACTGTCGCTCGCGGGAGCCGAAATCATGACGCTTCAAAAGGGAGACTTCAGTGGTCTGACCTCCCTAAAATCGCTGAATCTGCATGGTAATTCCCTGGGGCTGCAGGATCCCTTGCCTGAGGAACTCTTTCGTGGCCTTGGTTCCCTTCGAGTGTTGATCTTGAGCAGGAACAACCTCGGCACTTTGCCCGAGGGCATCTTTGGTGGGCTGAGTGCCCTGCTAAGCCTGAATTTAAGTGGAAGCGCTCTGACCGAATTGCCCCGGAACATCTTCAACGGGCTGGACTCGCTTGAGGAATTGCATTTGCAGGGAAACCGAATGAGTGAACTGCCCATCGGCATATTCGACGATGTGCTCGATACGCTGAGAAACGACTTTTCCCGTCGCTCCGCACTGCTGCGGGTGGACTCCCATCTCAGAGCCACGCTCGCATTTACATCGACCGAGCAAACTGTCACAGAAGGGACAACCGTGAGAGTAGGGGTGTCCTTGAGCCGTGCTGTACCGGTGGCCGTGAGCGTGTCCTATACCCTGGGTGGCACGGCTGAGCGGGAAGAGTTTCAGGACCTTGAACCCGCTCCAGAGACCGGGCTGTTGTTCTTGGCCGGGGAAACCGTCAAGGAGATAGTCTTTTCCTTCAAAGACCTGGACAGCCAACCGGATACGGCGGTACTGGCCCTGAATCGGTATCCTCTGTTACTGAGATCCGACGGCACAGGTCCCTTCCCCTCCAATTTGCACCCTACTGCCCTGGTCAACCGCCCTGAAGACACGGCCACACACACTGTCAATATTTCTGACACCGACGATGCACAAGGAGTTTGTGATCGCACCCAACAGGTGAGAGATGCGTTGGTGTCAGCCATCGCCGGGGCGTCAGTATGCAGTGAGGTCACTGAAGCTCATCTGGCCGGAGTGGCCACCCTGACTCTTTCAGAGTCCGACATCGGACAACTTGAAGCGGACGACTTCCGTGGGCTGAGTTCCCTGCGGCAGTTGTTGTTGGACAACAATCCCCTGAGCAGCTTGCCCGAGGGCCTCTTCAACGGGCTGAGTTCCCTGCAACAATTGGACTTGAGTGCTACCTTCCTGAGCTCGTTGCCCGCGAACATTTTTCAAAGATTGAGTTCCTTGCAACATCTGCGGTTACGCCGCACCTCCCTGAGCAGTCTGCCGGTGGGCATCTTCAGAGGGCTCAACTCCCTGAGAGAGCTGTACCTGGACAGCACGTCGCTGAGCAGCCTACACCAGGATCTCTTCCGCGGACTCCGCACCCTGCAAGCCCTCTATCTGGGACACAATAGTTCGCTGGTCTCGTTACCCGGATCAGTTTTCGGGGGGCTTGCCTCCCTACAGACCCTGCAGTTGGAGAACTGCTCTCTGGAGGCGTTGCCCGCGAGTGTTTTCCATGGGCTTGTCTCCCTTCAAGTACTGCAGCTGAACTATAACTCCCTGAGCTCGCTTCCAGTCAGCGTCTTCGATGGGCTCAGTTCCCTGAAAGAGCTGGAGTTGGTTGGAAATCCCCTGGACGAATTGCCCAAAGGAATTTTCGACGACGTACTCGACACGCTGAATAGACTGGATGTGCACTTTGACCTGGAGGCGACAATTGTCTTCGCTTCAGTCGAACAGACGGTGGCGGAAGGGACATCCGTGATGGTCCCGGTAACCTTGAGTCGTGCCTTGCCGGTATCGGTGCGGGTGCCCTTCAGCCTGGGAGGGAGCGCCTCTCCCGAAGACTACGAGGACCTGTCACCTTCTCCGGGATTCGGTCTGTTGTTCCTGGCCGGAGAAACGAGAAAGGAGATTGCCTTCACTATAGTGGAGGACGAGGACGGTCCGGACGAGACCGTAGTGCTGCGTCTAGGCGAATATTCCGAGATCCGGTTGCGCCGATCCGACGGGACGGGCGCGGACTCACCCCTGTCTTCGGGCGAGCTGGTCGACCTTGACTTCAAACTCATCGAGCACATCGTTACGATTTCCGGCTCCGGAGAAGGGCAGGGAGTCTGCGGGCGCACGCCCCAGGTGCGGGACGCGCTGGTTGGGGCCATCCGCGAGGCGTCCTCCTGCGAAGACGTTACTGCGGCCCAACTGACCCGCCTGAACTCGCTGGCCTTGTCGAGGCGCCAGATCAGCACGCTTCAGGCCAACGACTTTCGCGGACTCAGCGCCCTGAAAGAACTGAGCCTGCAAGAAAACCTGTTGGGGACCTTACCCACGGGCATCTTTCGTGGGCTGAGGGCTCTGACCAGACTCGATTTGTCGTTCAACGCCATCCAGACGTTGGATGTAGGCGTCTTCGACGGGCTCCCCTCGCTGGAAACTCTGTGGCTGAATGGTAACGCCCTCGAAACCTTGCCGCGGAATATCTTCGAAGGGCTCGATTCATTGCGAACACTTTCATTGAATCACAGCCGTCTGAAGACTCTACCCGAAGGGGCTTTTAATGGTCTCGAGTCGCTTTATGTCCTGCATTTGGACGCCAACGCCCTGAAATCCCTGCCCTCCAGGATCTTTAGCGGGATGAGCAGCCTTCAGGTTCTGCATCTGGAGAGAAACTCCCTGAACACCCTGCCCGAGACTTTGTTCGGCGGGCTCAGTAACCTTTTCAGGCTGTGGCTGGATTTAAACGACCTGAAATCGCTGCCCGAGGAAATCTTCCGCGGACTGGGTTCCCTGGAAGAACTGTACATTTCTCATAACCAACTGACGACGCTACCCGCGGGCGTCTTCGGTGGATTGGGGTCGCTGAGAGAGATCAACTTGCAAGACAACCCCCTGATTTCCCTGCCCAGGCGGATCTTCGACGGGCTCGACTCATTGGTCGATCTGAACTTGTTCACCCACTCCCTGAATGAATTGCCGGCGGGTATCTTCGACGATGTCCTCGACACTCTGGCCAAAGTCGAGCTCACCTCCCTCCTTCAGCCTGTCCTCGCCTTCGCTTCAGGGAGACAGAATGCAGCTCGAGGCATCACAGTGAAGGTGCCGGTGACCTTGAGCCGGGCGGCACCGGTAGCAGTGCGGGTCCCCTACAGCGTGGGTGGGAGCGCCACCCCCGACGATTTCGGAAATCTGTCCCCGGCTCCCGACACCGGGCTGTTGTTCCTTGCCGGAGAGACGAGCAAGGAAATCACCCTGACCATCCTGGAGAACAACGGCAGCCAAGATGAAACCGTGGTGCTCACTTTGGCTGTCTATGCAGAGATCGGTCTCCGGCGTTCTGACGGCACAGGTCAAGACGCAGCCCAACTGCGCCCCCATGATCTGCTCAAACTGACGACCGAGGGTATCGCGCACACGGTGACGATTTCCGACTCCGCTAACGATCCGGACGATTTCTCGGATTTCACTTCTACCGACCTGGTCGGGGAGCGCTTAACCTTGAACGGGACGCTCCCAGATGAAAGTTCCGACGATGTCACCTTGATCTTCCAAGAAGGCAACCGCTTCGAGGAAACCGGACCAGTCCGACAAAGCACGACACCGGTCCGGACCGACGGTCAAACAGCCGAGGCCGTGGGGACGACGTCCCGCTTCGGGGACTTTGAATATCAACGCACGGGATCGCAGACGGGCACTCTGACTTTGGAATACGATGACGGGGAGTCCTGCACTATCGAACTGATGTTCACTTCCGCCGGCTCCGGTTCATCCAGCCATGCGTGTAGCGGTGGGCGCAGCGGCAGCGGGAAATTCCAATTATCGTTGGGATTCCGCTTCGTCCCCGTCATTCTGAGGTCAGGCGGACTCAACGGCGCCTTCTTCATTTCGGAGATGACACTGACCAACCGGGGTTTTGTGAAGGCCGAGCTCAACTACACCTATACGGCCAAAGACGGTGGGGGAAGCGGCAAGGCGTCGGAGGTGCTTCCACCCGGTCATCAGCAGATCGTTCCCGACGCCATCGAGCACCTCCGGAAGCTGGGTGTTCCCATTCCCGAGACCGGCAATTTCATCGGGACGCTGCGGGTGGAAGTGTCAGGTTCCTCCAAGGTGGGTGTCGTGGTGCGGACGACGACGGTCGTTCCGGAAGGTCGCACCGGTCTGACCTACCCGGGCATTCCGGGCGGTGAAGGATTCCAGCAGGCGGTCTATCTTTGCGGCTTGCGCCAGAACCGGCAGGATCGCTCGAATGTCGCCTTCCAGAACATGGGAGCCTTGGCGGAGGGACCCATTACCGTGAGAACCACGGTATTTTCCGGAGAGGCGAATGATTCAGACGCACGCATCCTCAGCGATGTCACGCTGAAACCGGGAGGATTTCACCAGTATTCGGGTGTGCTGGGCCGAATCGCCAACGGCTATGTCAAGGTGGAAAAGGTCAATGGAGCGGCTCCCTTCTACGCCTACGGGGTCATCAACGATCAAGCCAACTCGGACGGTTCCTTTGTCTTTCCCGTCAGCGAGCGATCGCTGCAGGGTTCCCGAGGGCAAACCCTGCCGGTGGTTTTGGAAAGGGGACCTTTTGCCAGCGAACTGACGGTGACGAACTTCTCCAGCGAGCCCAAGAGGCTGCGCCTGAGTCTGGTGGCGGATGGCGTTCAGGCGCCTGATGGCACTGCCACTCTTCCTCTCACGATTGAAGCTGGGGAGCAGCAAATCATTCCCAATGTCATCGCGTATGCCCGCCAGCTGGAGATTCCGGGCATCGGTCCGGCTAGCCTTGGTCTGGCGGGGGCTCTGTTTGCAACGGCAGTCGGCGGAGACTTGGACGGAGTCGTGATCGGTGCCCGAACGGGAACTTCCGGAGGAGGCGGGCAGTACAGCGTCTTCTACAATGCGGTGCCCCGGGGGGCGGCCTTCACCGAAAGGGCCTGGGTCTATGCCCTGCAGCAGAATGAAGAAAACCGGAGCAACCTGGCTCTGGTCAACACCGGAGAAGTCGACGACAGCGACAGCGTCTTCCAACTCGATATCTACGATGGGGAGACCGGTTACCTGGTCAACTACGTCAGTGGAATCACTCTCAAGGCCCGAAATTGGCTTCAGTTTAACAGTATTCTCGCCCAGTATGGCCAGTCAATCGAGCAAGGATACGTCGGAATCAAGCAACTCTCCGGCAACAATCCCTTCTGGGCATACGGTGTGATCAATGACGGAGCCTCTCCCGGGCAGCGGAGCGGGGACGGAGCCTACCTGCCGGCACGAGAGTAGAGACTCTCCCGGCACGCGCCCGCACCGGAAGTGGCCGAATCCTTCCGGAACAATCAACGGCAATCCGTCCGCAAAGAAAATGGCTGGCAACCAACCGGCTGGCCGTCCCCTGAACTCGCTACATCCCAACTACCTTAAGTCTTTTATATATATTGTGTTACAACTTAATGATTTCAGCCGCGTAGGCGGCGACCCGAAAACCGGGATCCGAGACCACACGACCTTTTCAAAGCCACGCCTGCCAGGAACACCCTGTTTCAGCCAGGCCCTATTCTCCGATGAACTGCAGCAGGACTTTCCGCTGACGGGGTCGATTGTCGAAGTCGACCAGCACTACCTGCTGCCAGGTGCCGAGCATCAATTCCCTGCCGGCGAACGGCACCTGCAGCGATGGACCCAGCAGCGCCGCCCGGATGTGGGAAAAGCCGTTGCCGTCTCCCCAGCGGGCGTTGTGCGCATAGTGGGCTTCCTGGGGCAACAGGCGTTCAAGCGCGTCCTGCAGGTCCTGGATACACCCCGGCTCGTATTCCAGGGTGGTCAGGCCCGCGGTGGAGCCGGGAACAAACAGGGTGATCACGCCGGCCGAGAGCGATTGGCCGGCCAGGGCGGATTCGATTTCAGAGGTGATGTCCACCACGTCGCAGAATCCTCGGGTGGACAAGCGGATGGTTCGGCTTTCGACCGGCACGGTTTCTCCTCCTTGAGCGGCCCGTTTCCCTGTCCCCATGAAGGAAGTCAGTCTTCCACGGGGTAGTATTGACCCTGGCACACGATCCGGGCGGGTCCGGTGAGCGACAACTGGTTGTCCTCCTGCCAGTGTATCCGCAGGATCCCTCCCGGGGTGTGGACCTGAACGGCCCGATGGGAGCTCCCGTTCAGGCAGGCGGCGACGGCGGCGGCACAGCCTCCCGTGCCCGAGGCCAGGGTCTTCCCTACTCCCCGCTCCCAGAAGCGCACGGCCAGGTTGCTTCGGTCCAGAACCTGCACGAACTCCACGTTGGTTCGCCGTGGAAAGCACGGGTGGACTTCAATCAGGCGCCCCAATCCTTCCCAATCGGTTTTCTCCAGGTCTTCCACGATCAATGAGCAGTGCGGGTTGCCCATGGATGTGACCGTTACCGGGTAGATGCGGTCCTCCACGACCAGCGGATACCCTGCCAGGGAGGCGCCGGGCGGATCGGGTCGAAAGTCGATGGCCGCCGGATCCAGAACAGGCTCTCCCATCAGCAGATTGAAGCAGTATCCGGGTGGCTTGGAGTCGGTCAGCCTCAGCCGCTTGGCGCCTGCACGAGTTTGGATAGCCAGCCTCCCACAGGTTGCCTGCCCCTGCCGAACCAACAGCGCCGCCAGGCAGCGCAGGCCGTTGCCGGAGATCTCCGCTTCAGACCCGTCCGCATTGAAGACCCGCATGGAAAAGCGCGGCTGTCCGGAGACCTCCGTCTGCCGAAACAGGATCAGGCCGTCCGCTCCCAGGTCGAGGGAGCGCCGGCAGACCTGCCGGGCGACCCGGGAGGCATCCTTCTCTGCCAGTTGCCCGGCATCGACGATCACGAAATCGTTGCCCAGGGCCTCTGCTTTGGCAAATTGCATCAGAGTTGCGACCTAAAGGGATGTTCCGGCTTCGAAGTGGGTGAGTTCCTTGAATTGAAGGAAGCGGCGGCGAATGTCGGACGTCTTCAAGGTCCGTAGCCGGTTCAGGCTGAAGTCTTCCACGTTGAAGGAGGCCATTACCGAACCGTAGATGACCGCCTGGCGAAGGGATTCGTCATTGAGCGTCCTGGACCGGGCCAGGTAACCCACCAAGCCTCCGGCAAAACTGTCTCCGGCCCCGGTGGGGTCGAAGACGTCCTCCAGCGGGAAAGCCGGAGCACCGAAAATGGATCCGCCGTGGTACATCGCCACTCCATATTCCCCCTTCTTGACGACCAGCGTTCCGGGCCCCCACTCGGCAATGCGTCGGGCCGCCCTGGTCAGATTGTGCTCACCGGTGAGCATCCGGACTTCGGCGTCGTTGATGATCAGAATATCCACCCGCCCAAGGGTCTCGCGAAGCTGGTCGGGCTTGGACTCGATCCAGTAGTTCATGGTATCGCAGGCCACGAATCGGGGCCGCTCCACCTGGGAGAGCACTCCCGCCTGCAGCACCGGATCGATGTTGCCCAAAAAAACGCAATCCGACTTCCGGTAAGGGTCGGGAATGCGTGGACTGAAGGTTTCGAACACATTGAGCCGGGTATCCAGGGTCCTGGCTTCGTTGAGGGCGTAGCCGTACTCTCCCTTCCAACGGAAGGTCTGGCCCGGGGATTGTTGCAGTCCCCGGGTGTCTATGGAGAAATCCCTGAAAAGCTGCAGGTGCTCTTCCGGGAAATCCTCCCCCACTACGGCAACCAGGCAAACCGGAGAAAAAAAGCTGGCCGCCAGGGAGAAATAGGAGGCGGAGCCTCCCAGGACCTCCTCGGCCTTGCCGAAAGGGGTTTGAACGGAATCGAAAGCCACTGAGCCCACAACGAGGATGGACATAATCGGATGGTTCTCCTTAGGGAAAGGGATTTGAGTGATCAGTGGTCAGTGATCAGTGGTCAGCCAAGGTACTTGCCGATCAGGGGGCGCAGCTTTTTGCGGGTGGCGGCGGGGATGAGGCTGCGATCCGTCAGCAGCGCCGACCTCAGGGCCGAACGGCACTTGCAGGCCGGCATTTCCCCCAGTCGGGCCACGGCTTCACGGATCAGCCTTTGGGCGTTTTCGCTGTTTTGATTCAGCACGGCGATCACCTGATCCACCGTCACCGCATCGTGTTCGGGATGCCAGCAGTCGTAGTCGGTCACCAAGGCCAGAGTCGCATAGCAGATCTCGGCTTCCCGGGCCAGCTTGGCTTCCTGCAGATTGGTCATCCCGATCACGTCCATGCCCCAGCTCCGGTAGAGATTGGACTCGGCCAAGGTCGAAAAGGCCGGCCCCTCCATGCACAGGTAGGTGCCTCCCCGCTTTGCGTTCACCCCGACGGCCACCGCCGCCGCCTCCAGTGCCTGGCTCAGGTCCTGGCAAATCGGATGGGCAAAGCTGATGTGGCCCACCAGCCCCTCTCCGAAAAAGGTCGAAACGCGACCCCGGGTTCGATCGACGAATTGATCCGGAATGACAATGTCCAGCGGGCGATGCTCCTCCTTGAGGGATCCCACGGCGCTGGCGGAGATCAGCGTCTCCACTCCCAGGACTTTCATGGCGTAGATGTTGGCCCGAAAGTTGAGTTCCGTAGGCAGGATGCGATGTCCCCGCCCATGCCTGGCCAGAAAGGCAACCCGTTTCCCACTCAACCGTCCGACGGCCAGCCGGTCCGAAGGCGGACCGAAGGGCGTCTCGACCGAGACTTCCTCCACCTCCTCCAGGCCTTCCATGCCGTAGAGACCGCTGCCACCAATGATTCCGATGGGAATGGGTTCCAAAATCCCTCCTTCTCAGGGGACAGGCTGACCCGCCTCATCCCTCCTCTACCAGCTCGATCAAGACCCCGTGGGTCGAACGCGGATGGAGAAAGGCGATCCGGCGGCCTTCGTAACCGGTTCCTTCCGCATGGGGCAGGATCTGGATCCCGGCCCTACGGAAAGCCGCCAGCTTCCGGTCCAGGTCATCGACCTTGAAGCAGATATGGTGCACGCCCTCTCCCCTCTTGGCCAGGAAGCGGCAGATGGGAGAGGCAGGATCGGTGGCCTCCAGAAGCTCGATCCGACTTTCTCCAACCGGCAGCATGGCCACCCGCACCTTCTGCTCTTCAACGTCGATGGCGCCTTCCATCTCAAGTCCCATGGCCACCTGGTAGCTGCGCAGAGCCTTGTCGATGGAATGGACGGCGATACCGATATGGTCGAGCTTCATGGGATTGGAGGCCTCTCCTGTCCAGGTCCGGGAAGCGCCCCGGCAAGGGCCTGGATTCTATCCCAAGTCGCCCTGAGCGAATAGACTTTTCAAGGAGATGGCTTGCCAAGACCACGAAACCTCACCGAGCTGACGGACCATGCTCGGCCCAGCTTTGCACCGGCTGCACAGACCCGCGGAATCGCTCCTCCGTCCGCCGGGCGGCCTTGTGTCGGACCGGATGAGAAATGGGGGGTGGCCCCGGGGGCTTTCCCGGGAACTGTGTTAGGATGCAGGGTTTTGAACGGGTCCTGTTCCGACCCGGAGGCGCCATGCTGGAATCGCTGATCGATCGCATCAAGGGCAGGCTGGTCGCATACGTCAAGGACCGCTACCGGTATTCCCTTCGTCAGGTGGTCGCGGAACAACCGCCCAGGGTCGAGTTGGGAGACCTGGCCTTTCCCTTTTGCTTTGAGCTGGCCAAGCACCTGAGGAGGGCGCCTCGCCAGATCGCCGCCGAGATCGTGCAGGATCTTCCCGATCTTCCCGGCGTGGCCAGAGTGGAGGTGGCCGGCCCCGGCTACCTCAATTGCTTCCTGAAACGGGAGGACGTTTTCAGGAAACTGCTGCAGCCGACCGAGGATCAACCCTTTCACCTCGACTCGGGCAAGGTCATCCTGGAACACACCAACATCAACCCCAACAAGGCGGCTCACATCGGACACCTGCGCAACGCGGTCCTGGGCGACACCTTCGCCCGCCTGCTGCGCTCGGTGGGTGAGCGGGTTGAAGTCCAAAACTACATTGACGACACCGGCGTCCAGGTGGCCGACGTGGTGGTCGGCTTCAAGTACCTGGAAAAGAAGACCCTGGAGGAAATCAGGGCTCTTCCCGGCAAATTCGACTATTACTGCTGGAACCTCTACGCCAGGGTCTCCTCCTTCTATGAGGCTGCTCCCGAGAACCGGGAGCTCCGGGGCCGGACCCTTCGGGAGATCGAGGAAGGCGAGGGTGAAACCGCTGACATGGCCCGCTACCTTTCCCGAGCCATTGTCCGCTGCCACCTGGCGACCATGAGCCGCATCGGCGTTGCCTACGACCTGCTCCCCAGGGAGAGCGACATCCTCCACCTCAACTTCTGGAGTCATGCCTTCCAACGCTTGAAGGACGCCAAGGCGATCCATTACGAAACCGACGGAAGGAACCGGGGATGCTGGGTGATGAGAGCCGGAGAAACCAGCCTGCACGGCCAGGCCCGATCCTCGGCTGCCGCCGGCGATTCGGGACACGAGGAAGACAAGATCATTGTCCGTTCCAACGGCACCGTCACCTACGTGGGCAAGGACATCGCCTACCAGCTCTGGAAGCTGGGGCTGCTGGGCATGGATTTCTTCTATGGTCCCTTCCATGCCTATCCGGACGGTCATCGGGTCATGATGACCAACTCTGCCGCCAACCAGGACTCGACCGACCCGGATTTCGGCCGGGGCGAACGGGTCTACAACGTCATCGACTCCCGCCAGTCCTACCTGCAGAACATCGTGGTTACCGGCCTGCGGGCGCTGGGATTCCACCGGCAGGCCGATCGCTCCATCCACTTCTCCTACGAGATGGTGGGCCTCTCACCGGCCTGCTGCCAGGACTTGGGAATCCGACTTTCGCAAGAGGAGCGGCGGCGCCCCTACCTGGAGGTCTCCGGCCGCAAGGGCCTGGGGGTGAAGGCCGACGACCTGATCGACAGGCTTGTGGAAAAGTCGGCGGCCGAGGTGCAGACTCGCCACCCCCGGCTCCCCGCAGGCGAGGTCGAGGCCATCGCCCACTCCATCGCGGTCGGCGCCCTGCGCTATTTCCTGCTGAAGTACACCCGCAATTCGATCATCGCCTTTGATTTCCGGGAGGCATTGAGCTTTGAAGGGGAAACCGGCCCCTATCTGCAATACACCGTGGTGCGCATCAACAGCATTTTTCGCAGGGTCGAAGAGCTCGATCCCGGTTTCGATCGCCAGTCGCTTCCGGAATTCATGGATAGGCCGGACGCCGCCGCCTTCCTTGGCCAGGCCATCAGCGACGACTTCTGGACTCTCATCTACCTGGCTGCCCAGCTCCAGACCCACGTCCGCGTCGCCATCCACAACTGCGAGCCGGCCGGAGTGGCCAAGTACCTCTTCAATCTGGCCCAGGCCCTCAACCACTTCTACCACCGCCATCGGATCAAGGACGAGCCCGACCCCCTAAGGAAAGGGTTTTATCTGGCCCTGATCGCCATCCTGCGAGACCAACTGCGGGAGGGCATGGAATTGCTGGGAATTTCCGTCCCGGACAGGATGTAAATCAGCGTCAGCTCCCGGTGCTTTGGTAGCCCCGCACCCCCCGGCTCCACAGGAACAGCGCCAGCAACACGAATGTGGCTGCCACCACCGGCACCAGGGCAAAGAAGGACGAAAACTCGTGGCGCTGCAGAAAGTAGGTGGTCGGATAGAAGGAAGCGAAGGCGAAGGGAATGATCCAGCTCAACAGGAACTGGATGAAGACGTTGTAGATGGTCACCGGATAGCGCCCGAATGCGATCATGTTGAAGACGGGCGGAGAGACGCCCACCCTGTCCTCGAACCAGAAGCTCAAGCTGCTGAGCATCACGAACACCGCCAGATAGATGGTCACGCCGCAGACCGTCATCAGCAGAAACAGGACCAGGTCCAGCGGGGTCAAGGGCAGGTCCAGCTTGTGCCACACATAGCCGACCACTACCAGGCCGGTGGCGAACTCCTGAAAGGACTCGATTCGAAAGGCTTCGAAGATCACCTGGAAGAGGGAATGCAGCGGGCGCAGCATGATCTGATCGAACCGGCCCTCCATGATGTAGCGCTCGCCGAACTCGTAGAGGTTCATGCTGAGCACGTTGAAGAGACCCAGACAGACCAGGTTGAAGCCGTAGATGAAGAGCAGCTCCTCGAACGCCCACCCCTGAAGGGAACTCACCCGATGAAAGAGGATATAGAGAAAGCCGAAACTGGCCACCGTGCCCGCCAGGCTGGTGGACACCGCGATCAGGAAGTCTCCCGGGTAGGCCAGGCGGATCTTGATGTACTGGGCGAAATAGTAGCCCAGAATGGAGAGATGTCGCATTCGCCTGTCTCCGGCTAAGATCTCCGGTCAGTCCAAACCAAAATCGCGGCTGCAACGCCCCGAGTTGAGAGTGGGTCTTCAGCCACCCTGTACGGTCAGCTTGGTGGCGGCTTTCCGCCAGAACCAGTGGCCCAGGCCCACCAGAACCAGCGTCCATCCCAGGCCCAACAAGAAACTGGTGACCAGTTCCTCGCCCTGGAACTTGCCCATGTAGATCATGAGCGGCGTAAAGCTGATCAATTGAAAGGGCAGCCATCGGGAGATCTCGGCCAGCGTATCCGGAAAGAAGCTGATCGGGATCAGCAGACCGGAAAGAATCTCCACCAGAAAATACTTGGCCCGAATCAGGCCCAGGATGGAGTGCAGGTAGACGGCGCAGGTGCCGACCAGGAAATTGAGGGCCGCAAAGACCATGAAGGAGAACAGCAAGGCCGCCAGAAAAGCCAGGGCCGAGTGCAGGGAGGCCGGCGCCCGCAAGGGGAAGACCACCAGGATGGCCAGGGCGGTGGGGACGGTGAACATGAAGAGCCGAAAGAAGGACTCCCCCGCGGCCTGGGCGATATTCATCCACTGGTAGTTCACCGGCCGAGTCATCTTGGCGGCGATGTGCCCCAACAGGATGTCATTGGCGATCTCCCGATCGATATTGTTAAAGTAGAAGGTACGAATAATGAATCCAACTGATACGTATGTAATCATTTCCTCAAAGGTAAACTCCCCCAGGGACTCCTTGCCCCGGTAGAGCGCCTTCCAGATGAAATAGTAGACGGAAACATTGACCATATAGGTCACGATGCCCGTGTAGTAGCGCAGTCGGTAAGCCAGGATCTTGAGGAAGGCAATTCGGGCGAAGGCAATGTAGGGGGTCAACTTCAAGCGGACGCCACCTCGCCGCGGCTGTAGATCTCACGCACGATTTCCTCGATGGTGGTGTCGTCCAAGGTGACGTCTCGAACCGCCAGGGAGTTCACGATGGCCTTGATCAGCTCGGCGGAGGCCACCTTTTTCTTGTCGAACACGGCCTGGCAGCGAAGGGCGTCCAGTTGCTGGAACTCCACCGAAGCATTGAACCCCAACCGACTGAAATCGACCTGAACCGGCTCTCGCAACTCGAAAACGATCTGGGACTTGCACTCGAATCGTTCACGCAAACCTTCCAGGCTGCCGTCGAAGAGCAGGTGGCCGCGATCGATGATCAGGACCCGCCGGCAAAGCTCTTCGATATCGGAGAGATCGTGGGTGGTCAGCACCACCGTGACTCTCAGCTCGGTGTTGATTCTCTTCAGAAATTGCCGGATGTTCTCCTTGGCAACTACGTCCAGCCCGATGGTGGGTTCATCCAGGAATACGATCCTGGGACGATGCAGGAAGGCGGCGGCCAGATCGCAGCGCATGCGTTCTCCCAGGCTGAGTTTTCGAACCGGAGTGTACAGCAGGGGCTTGAGGTCGAGGACCGCATCGAAGATCTCCAACTGCTCCTCGAAGGTGCGGTCGCTGACGTCGTAGATGCGCTTGAGCAACTGGAAGGACTCAACCACCGCAATGTCCCACCAGAGCTGGGTCCTCTGCCCGAAGACCACGCCGATCCCCCGGGTGTACTGGTGCCGGTCCAGGTAGGGAACGTATCCGTTGGCCCGAATCGAACCCGAGGAGGGCACCAGAATCCCGGTCAACATTTTGATGGTGGTGGACTTCCCCGCCCCGTTGGCCCCGATGTAGCCCACCATTTCACCGGCATCCACGGTGAAGGAAACGTCGTCGACCGCCCTCACCTCGCGGGGGTTTCGCCGGACGAGGTTTTGAATCCCCCCCCAGACGCCCTCCTTGCGGTCGTAGGTCTTGAACCGCTTGGAGACTCTGCTGACTTCAATCACTGCCATATTGACTCATAGTGGAGAGTGGAGAGTGGAGAGTGGAGAGTGATTGGATGGATGGGTTAAGCAATTTTTTGATCTCGGCACTGCATTCCAAGAGTGCAACCCGACCGGCCGGGGACCAGCGAGGCCGGCGGACTTCCACCCCGCTTTGAGCCGCCCCCGATTCGCTCGCTCGAACAGGCGTTGTCAGTGGAAGATTCAGGAGGTGGGCCTGAAGTAGAGAACCATGGCGGCGCCAACCGCTACCAGGACAAACCCCAGATAGAGCAACGGATTCGGCGCCGCTTTGGGGGGATGAAGCAACACCGAGCCCAAGACGTTCACCAGCGGAGCGCCACCGAACACCAGCGGCATGACATACAGGGGCTTGCCTCCGGACTTGAAGGCCCAGATGATGCAAATGGCCCCGGCCGCTCCCAGGCAGCCGGCAATGACAGCCGTCAGGGTCCCACCGGCGGTGAATCCCTGGAATCCTCCCTTGGACCACATGGCCACCGACGGCACCAGGACGGCGATCAGAAAGTAGGCGAAGCCCACGCAGAGGAGTGCGCGAAGCGGGCTGGCCAACTGGGCCTGGCCGCGGTGCAAAGTGACGCCGTACATGCCCCAGGCCAAAACCGCTCCGCATACAAAGGTAAGCCAGTTCATTATTATCGTCTTCCTTTCCTGTCGTTCAACGGCTGCTCCGGGGAGCGGTGCTCGCCGAAGCAGTAGAGAAACTCCCGAGTCCGAATATAGAGCCGGCCCTCGGAGATGGCGGGCGTCGCGCTGCATTCGCTCCCGAGGTCATTCACCGACAACACCTGCCAGTCGGCTCCCGCCCGGATGACACTCACCTTCCCCTCGTGGCTGACGGCGAAGATCTTACCATCCCCGGCCACCGGCGAAGCGTAGTAAGTTCCCAGGGCCTCCCGAATGCGATCCTGCTTGAGCACACTTCCATTGGAGGGATCCAGGGCGGTCAGTATCCCCCCTTCCTTCATCAGGTAGAGGATGTCCTGGTAAAGCAGCGGAGAGGGAACATTGGGCAGCGTGCGTTGATACCTCCACAGGAGATTGCTTGCAGTCATATCTCCTTCGCCCCCCAGGCGGATGCCCAGGGCACCGTTGCGGGCCGATCGCTTGGCCCGGTAGATCCGCCAATCCCGCTCTTCCAGAAAGCCGCTGCGGTCCAGGTCCAATCTGTCAAAATTCCACCTCAAGCGCAGGCCGGCGATTTCCTGTTGGGAAAGGCGCCGGTCTCCATCGGTATCCCGCTCGGAAAGCATATCGGCAAGGCTCGGCACCTCCTCCCGCTGACTGTCGTCCGCCCCTCCGGCCCATCCATTCAGGTAGAGCATGTCCCGATCGATCACGGGCGTCGACTTCATCTGCCAGGTCAAGCCGCGCACCCACCAGATCTCCTCTCCGCTCTCCACCGAGTAGGCCGTCAACTGGTGGGAACCCGAGACCAGGGCCTGCAGCGCTTCCCCCTTGGGCCGGTAGAGCACCGGTGTGGAAAAACCACGGGTAAAGCCGGGGCGTTCCACGCGCCAAAGGACTTGTCCCGTCAATTGATCCGCCGCCACGAAAAACGATCCGCTTTCCTGGTCGCAGATCATCAGGACCCTGCCGTCGGCCAGAACAGGGGAAGCGGCCTGACCCATGGGGTTGACGAAAGGCCCCAGCGGCAAGCGCCATCGCTCCCGTCCTTCGGCGTCGAATGAAATCAGGCCGAAATCGCCGAAGAAGGCATACACATTGCTGCCGTCAGTCACCGGAGTGGGCGAGGCGGGGCCGTTGGCTCGGTGCATCGCCTCGGATCGAGGGCGCGGGACTTCCCGTTTCCACAGCAGATCGCCGCTGGACCGGTCCAGGCAGATTACCCACAGCCGTTTCCCCTCCACGGCCGACAGAAAGATGCGGTCCCGGGTCAGGACGGGTGAAGACTGGCCGGGAGGGATGGAAACGCGCCAGACCAGGTTACGCCGGGGTCCGAACCTCACCGGCAAAGGGGATGTCTCCACGACTCCAGTGCTGTTCCATCCCCTGAACTGGGACCATTCCTCGGCCGCGACAGGCGGGACAGCGTGCCCCATACACAGAAGCAGCACCACCCGGACACCACGGCCACAGGCTCGCCCCCGGCCAGAACCGAACCGCCTCCCGATGAAACCCGACCGGCCGGTGTCCCTGTCCTTGCATCGTCTCCCCATGCCCATGGCGGCCCTCCAGCTCCAAAAGCCTCTCATGACTACACCCATCGGAATCACCCTCAAACCCTGACCCATCGATTGGCCTTGAACTCGGGACGCGGCAGGGTCCCCGTGGCTACAATGGACACGGGAATGCGCAGGGCAAATGCCGACCGCAGTTCGGTCTCCAGCCGTCTTTCCAACTCCGCTCCGTCGGCAGAGTCACAGGAAACTTCCGCTTGCACCTTCAACTCGCACAGGCTTCCGCGCGTATCGACCTCCACCCGATATTCGGCAACCTCGCGGCACCGGCGGATCACCGCCTCCACCGCGCCAGGATAGAGGTTGACGCCTCGAACCACAACCATATCATCGCTGCGGCCCAGTATCCCACCCTCCAGGACCAGTTCCCAACTCCCGCAGCCGCTGGGCTGCGTCCGCGACGGTCGGACCAGGTCCCCGGTCCGATAGCGCAGCAGTGGAGAACCGGTCCGGCCCAGTGTCGTCAGGACCAATTCGCCGATCTCTCCCGGCGCCACCGGCCGATGCTTTCCCGGATCGATGACCTCGGCAATGTAGGCCGATTCCATGACGTGCAACCGGTGCGGTTCCCGGGAACAGCCATAGCTGACGGGGCCGGTCTCGGTCATCCCGTGGTGGTCCACCACCCGCCCGTTGGGCCATAGCCGCTCGATCGCAGCCACGGTGGCGCCGATACTTCCCCCCGGCTCTCCGGCTACCAGGATGGTCCGGACGCTTCCCCGGCTCAAGTCAAGGCCCTCCTCGGCCGCCACCTCACCCAGCCGCAGGGCATAGGTCGGCGTGCAACAGAGAACGCTGACCTCATTTTCCAGAATGGCCTCCAGCCGGGCCAAACTGCTCATCCCGCCACCGGGAATGCAAAGACAACCCCGTTTGCAGGCCGCTTCGAAGGCGGTCCAAAACCCCAGAAAGGGCCCGAAGGAGAACGCGAAGAAGACGCGATCCCGAGAGGAGACACCCGCTGCCGCAAAGACGCGGTCCCAATTATCGAGCATCCATTGCCAGCTTTCCGGCGTATCCAGCCAGACCATGGGCTTGCCGGTGGTGGCGCTGGTCCGGCTGAACCGGGTGTAGCGGTCCAGTCGGTAGGTCAGATTGGAGCCGTAGGGAGGGTGACGGCGCTGATCCTCGACCAGTTCCGCCTTATGGGTGAAGGGCATGGAGGACCGAAAGGCGTCCAGGGTCGGAACCTCCGCCGAAAGCCCCGCCTGCCGGAGCTTGGGCCCGTAGAAGCGATTCCCCGCCAACAGCGCCCCCAAGAGGACCCGCAGCCGGGCAAGCTGGGCGGTCTCCAACCCGCCTCGGTCCTGGACCGAAGGGCCTTGGATGCCGTCCTCCGGCGTGGTTCTGTCAGTTTGCACTTCCGACTCCGGCTATCGACGGAACCCCGGGCGCCACCGACGAAAGCTCCCCCGTCGCATGAAGCGGATCATACCGGGTGAAACAGGGAGGCGTCAGACAAGCTGCCTCTAGCGCGGGGGTGCCTGTCATTCACTTGAAATCGGCCGATCTCCAACAAAAGACGAACCACGAATGGACACGAATAAACACGAATGCAGATGAACTCATTCAATGCCAAGCGGCGCCCAAACGCTTCTGAAACTTAATCGCCCGGGTATGATTTCGTGTCCTTCGTCAACCAATCCTCGATTTCGGTTGTCGCAATCCCCAATTAACACCTCATCGATCAGTTTATTGGTGGTCATTCGTGTCCATTCGTGGTTCGCCGTTTGCCTTCGTGGATAACTCTTTACTTCAAACTTCACCCTTCAAACTTCAAACTTCCCACTTCAAACTTCCCACTTCCCACTTCAAACTTCCCCAGCCACCCCGATCTTGTCGCCGATGGACTTGGGAATGGAAATCGATGTCATGGGCCCCTGGGGCTCGGGTCGGGAAACACAGGCCACCACCAGCTTGCCCCGGGCGACTTCCGGGGATGAGGGTTGGTTCAACCGCCGAAAAGTGAAGGAGTAGACCAGGGAGCGCTCCCTCTTTTCCGCCACCTGCAGGTGTATCTCGACCAGGTCTTCGAAACGGAGGGGATGACGAAAATCGCAGCTTGCGTGAACACGCGGCCAGCCGATGACCGGACGTCTCCGGGTGTCGTGAATCGAAAATCCCATTGAACGGAAGAAGGCCTGCTCCGCGGCTTCCATAAAGCGAAAGTAGTTGGAAAAGTGCATGATGCCCGCCATGTCGGTGTCGGAAAACTCCACCCGGCGGGTCAACTTGAACTCGAAGGCTCCGCTTTTCATCGCGCCTCGATCAGTGCCTTCCCGTGGGACAGCGGTTCGGGCGGCGCGGCAAATTCGGCCACGCCGTCGAACAGCGGCTGCAGGTCGCGGAAGAGGTTGCCGATCAGGCAGTCGGTCAGGTCCCCCCGCAGTTGAGGAAATCGCTCGATGAAAGCCCGAAAGCTGAATTCCTGGTCGTAGAAGGCATAGACCAGCTTCCGCATGGCCTCCAGCCCGCGCGTGATCTCTTTGCCGTAGCCATCGAACATTGCAGCGGAACAGTCTCCCGAGGCCAGGGCGTGGTTGGCAGCTTCGGCGGCCAGTTCCCCGCCCCGCAAGGCCAGGAAGACCCCGGAGGAAAAGACCGGATCCAGAAAGGCGAAGGCGTCGCCGACCAGCACCAGCCCATCGGCCGCGCAATACCGGGATCGATAGGAGTACTCCCCGGTCACCCAGTAGCGCCCCTCCTGCCTGCCGGGGGCCAGGTGATCCCGAATCCAGGGGTTGGTTCCGATCTCACTCTCGAAAATGGCCCTTGGATCGCGAGAATTCCGGTAAAGGTATTCCTTTTCGGCGACAATGCCCACGCTGACGCGGTCCTCGGGCAGCGGGATGTACCAGAACCAGCCCTTTCGGGGAAGATAGGCCACGGTGGTGGCTCCTTCGTCCAGGCCCGGGTCTCGCCGAGCCCCCCGGTAGTAGGTCCAGATGGCAATCTTGTTCAAACTGGGATCGCGCACCTTCCAGCGGTTGCGGGTCATGCTGAAGACCTCGCGTCCGCTGGCATCCAGGGTCAGGGGAGCCCGGAACTCGTGCTTCCGGCCCTGGCCGTCGATGGCCCTCACTCCCGTCACCGCGCCCTGTCCGTCTACCGTCTCCACGGCCCGGGTCCCCTCCCGGACCTCCACGCCCTTTTGGCGAGCGTTGTCGAGCAGCATCTGGTCGAACTCGCTGCGCAGGACCTGCCAGGTTGTGGCGGCTTCGTGATTGAAGTGTTCGAAGAAATAGAAGGGGGTCGAGACGCTGCCTTGGGTGCTGACAAACTGGACGCTGTACTTCCTGGGGAAATGGGAACTCTTGATCTTGTCGATAACCCCCAGCCGCTCCAGCGTGAAGTAGCAGTAGGGCATCAGGGACTCGCCGATGCGGTAGCGCGGAAAGCGCTCCTTCTCCAGGAGAAGGACTCGCCACCCCCTCTGGGCCAGAAAGGCCCCGGCGGTGGCGCCGGCGGGCCCTCCACCCACCACGACGGCGTCGAAGGGATCGTGCCGCTGCAACCTCTCGTCTCCGGAATTCATAGGCAAACTGCTTCCCATGGGTCAGCTATAGCGGCTGCCTCGATGCCGGCTCAAGAAAAAGTCCGGAAGAAAGCGATCCACCTGCAGCAGCCCCTCGCGGCTGAGCCTGAGGCTGTTGTCACCCACTTCCAGGTAGTTCCGCTGCTGCAGACTTTGCAGCGGAGAAGCGAATCGCTGCCGGATATCGGTATCGAACTTTTCCCTGAAGTAGCTGGGCCGTACCGTTCCCAACTTGAACTGAAGGATCAGTTCGCGGATGAGACGCTCTTCCTGGCTGGGGGTGAGCGCCCGGTAGATGGGAAGTCGTCCTTCCTCCAGGCTCTTCCGGTAGCCCGGCAGGTCATGCTCGTTCTGGTAATGGGTGCCGTTGACGTGGGAAAAGGAGGCCACTCCCAACCCCACCAGGTCGGCGCCCGTCCAGAGCAGGTCACGGTAGAGGAAACGGGTGCGATCCGGGTCCTTGACTGCGGTGTAGGCGCTGCTGACGGAATAGCCGGCCCGCTCCAACATCGAGAACGCTTCCTCAACCCAGGCTCGCTTGGTCCCCCAATCGGCCACCGGGGCCACGCTCTTGCCGGCGGCCTTCATCTCCTGGAACACGGTGGTGTTGTAGGGGATTTCCATCTGGTAGATGGTGACGCTGTCGGGCTCCATCTCCAGGGTGCGATGCACGCAGTCACGCCAGTTATGGGCCGTTTCACCCACCATGCCGGCAATCAGGTCGATGTTGATCTGCGGGAATCCCACCGACCGGGCGATTCGGTAGGCCCGGTCGATTTCCCGCGAACCGTGGGCGCGGCCGTTGGCCTCGAGGATGGCATCGTTGAAATTTTCGATGCCCAGGCTGAGCCGGGTCACGCCGATATCCCGGATCACCCGCAGCTTGTGTTCCGTCAGGGTCCCCGGCTCGCACTCGAAGGTGATTTCTTCAGCCGCATCCCAGGAGAGTTGCGCCTTCAGGTCGCCGGCAAGCCGCATCAACTGTTTCGAGGAGATGTAGGAGGGCGTGCCGCCGCCGAAATAGATGAAGAGCGGCTTGCGGGCCCCGACAAAGGGCTTGCCGGCGTAGAGCTTCAGCTCCTCCGCCAGCGCGCCCAGATAGCGCTCGACCGCCGGGGCGTCCTGCTGGGTATACACCTTGAAATAACAGAAATGGCAGCGCTTGCGGCAAAAGGGAATGTGCAGGTAAATGCCAAGGGGAGTGCCGGGAAGGGGCGGCCTGTGAAGGGCGGCTGCAGCCTCGCCTACCCGATCGGGCTTCCAGAAGGAGTAGGGGGGATAGTTGGAAACGAAGTAGTTGCCCGCGGTCGTCCGGTCGTCGCCCCGCCGGGGCCGGGAGCTGTCCGAGCTCATGAATTTCCTCACCCTGCACTGACCTTTACGGCAGCCTTGTAGCCCTTCCGGATCAACATTTTAGCATGGCTGGCCGCGATTGCAATTCACTCGGCCGCACTTGACGCGGCCGCGGGGGCACCGCGGGGTACTTCCTTGGGTGGGAAGGATGGGAGAAAGCGGGATGCCGGAGGGAGGCTGAGTGACAGCGCAACCGATTGTGCCGGGGGTCATTCTTTCGGAGCTTCGCCAGGCTCCCTGGAGGAAACAGGTTCGGGACCTGCCCACCACCGATTGGCCGCCACCACTCCTGCCAAGGCAAGGGCGGCTCCCAGGTTCAGGCCGGGGCCCAGGTTGTATCCCTGAATCTGAAATTCCGGAGACAGCAGGCAGGCGGCGGCGGCGAACAGGATCAAGCGGTGATCGAGACGCAGGGGCCGCCTGAGATAGCCCGCGATGGCGGCTGCCAGGGCAAAGATCCCCAGAATAGCCGTCCCCACTTCCAGCCCCAGCTCCCACAGGTTGCCGAGCCGGGTCAGGTCCAGGGAGGCGTTGGAGGTAATCCGATCACTGAGTCGCGTGCTGGAATCCCGCGGCACCAGCAGCAGCAACTCGGGACGGTAGACGAACATGAAGGGCAAGGTGAAGCCGACCAGGGCGAAACGGAAGGAGGCCAGGGCCGTCTTCATGATCCTGGCCTTGGCGATGGAGGCGCTGGCGTAGGCGGCCAGCGCCACCGGCGGAGTCACCATGGACATCATCCCGAAATAGAAGATGAACAGGTGGGCCGCCAACGGCTGAACGCCCATCTGTTCCAGCAACGATCCCATCAGGGTGGCCATCAGCAGATAGCAGACCACCGAAGGCACCCCCATGCCCAGGATGATGGAACAGATCATGATTCCCACCAGGGCCAGCAGCAGGCTCGATTCCACCACCCCCTTGATGACATTGCTGAAGTCGGTGGCGACTCCCGTCGATTGGACGACGCCGATGATGATTCCCACGCAGGCGCTGGCGGCAATCAGGGCCACCCCGTTCCTGGCCGCCTTGACCAGGGCTTCCAGGACGGAAGGCCTCAACCTGGGGTGCGCCAGGGCAAACAGCAGCAGTCCGAACAGGCCCACCAGGCAGGAGTTGATGAGCGATTCGGCGTAGAGCCTCAGCTTGGGCACGGCCGGGGCCTGGGCAAGAATCGCCTGATGCAGGACCACCACCAGGGCGAAGGCGGAAAGAGCCCACCGGCGTGGAGCTGCGCTCAAACCGGTCGCGGGGCCGGCCATGCTCAGCAGCAGAATCACCACCAGGGAGCCGCTCACCGCCTTGAAGGGGGTGAAGCCCATCAACAGGAAGAGGATCAGGGTCCCCAGGGCCGAAAAGAAGACCAGTCCCTGAAACCGGGAGACCGGGCGCGCCGGTCCTCGATCGGCCGTTGCGGCCCCGGCCCGGCGGGCGTAGAAATGCACGATCAGGAAAATGGACAGATAGTAGAGGATGGCGGGGATCAGGGCCGCCTTGGCCACCTGCAGAAAGGTCACCTGGGGCTGCACCAGCTCCAGCATCATGTAGGCGCCGGCTCCCATGACCGGAGGCACCAGGGCGCCCCCCGAGGCCGCCGCGGCCGTAATGCCTCCGGCCACGTGCCTTTCGAACCCGGCGTGACGCATCATGGGGATGGTGAAGGTGCCGGTGGTGACTGCATTGGCCACGGCGCTGCCCGAGAGGGACCCCATCAACCCGCTGCCCAGCACCGCCACCTTGGCGGGACCGCCTGGAGTGCCGCCAAACACCTTTTGGGCGAAGTCGATGATGAACCGGGTTGCCCCCGACATCTCCAGAAAGGCCCCGAAGATGACGAACAGGAAGACATACTTGAACATGACGCCGGCTGCCGGGCCGAACACGCCCAGGGACTGGGAAAAGGTCGTGCTGACCAGGTAGGCCATGTCCTGACCGGCATGCGGCAGCAGCCATCCCGGAAGATCGGGCAGGAGGGCCAGGTGGGCCAGGTGCCCGTAGTAGCTGTGGGCCAGAAAGAGCATCGCCAGCGCCGGCACCACCCAGCCAATGGTGCGGCGGGTGGCTTCCAACACCAGCAACAAGCCGACCGCGCCCAGGGCAAAGTCGACAGGGCCTTCGATACCGGCGCGGTTTCCCAGCGATTTTCCGTACGGCCAGAGGTCCGGAAACCACCCGTGAAAGAGCGGTTCCGTCATCAGCACCACGTAACCGCAAGCCGCCATGCTGGCGACGGCCAGGACCAGATCGGCCAGGCGCGCGACCCGGCAGTCCCGCCAGCGTTCACGGGCAGGGGTGCCGAGAAAGCAAAGCACCAGCCCCAGCATGACGAACAGGGCCAACTGGGACTGCGGCAGCAGCCGGGGGAAGTTGACCTCGGCCAGGGTGTAGAGGCACAGGACCGCACTCAGGATGGGAATCAACTGCCTGCCAACGGGCTCGAACATGAGCCAACCTTTCTTGCGTGGCGCACCCCTGTATCGCCCTGAATGATCCTTCCCGTGGTGTGGGACGGGGGCGCGCCTAGGCGAAAAGTGAAGAGTGAAGAGTGAAGAGTGAAGAGCTATTTAATCGACACGCAATGCAACTTGTCGGTCTCGGCGCAACCCTTCCAATTAGCGCAGTCAGGTCAACAGGCGCTTGCCTGTTCCCGAAACCCTCTGCTGACCACTCTCCACTCTCCACTCTCCACTCTCCACTCTCCACTCTTCACTCTTCACTCGCCTGCGGCGGTCCCGGGATCCGGTTGGCGGGGTTGGGCCGGAAGCCGATCTCCGGGTGACTCTCATAGAACTCGACGGCTCCGGGATGAAACGGAATCCCGGTGTAGAGGACGGCTCCCTGAATGAGTCGTTTCTGTCCGTCGGGGAGCGGGACCGACCTGAGTTGAAGAAATCCCAGGGCCGGATGCCGGCGGGCCAACTCCTCCCGCTGCTCCCACAAGACTTCCAAAAGGTTTCGAATCAATTGTTTGTCCGTGGTGTTGTGGGTCACCACCTGCATCGAGCCCACGTTCAGCCAACCGAACCGGGCTCCGGCGACGGCCGTGCGCAGCGATGGCAGATCCATCGCTTCCGCTCCGCGAACCCTCAGCCCTTGGTCCCGGACGAAGGCCAGGGCCTCCGCTCGACTCATTTGAGCAATGCGGTCCTCCAGCCGGTAGTGCAGAATCTTCGGATATCTGGACTTGACCAGGGCATGGGGAATGGGCTTGAAGAAGGCATAGTCCCGGATCAACCGCCCCCGGACCTTGGGATCGAAGGGAATCACGTAGACATCGAAGGACCCCGAGGCCTGGATGATCGACTGGGCAGGCAGGGCCCCGCCCAGAAAGGCCGCATCGGCGGCGCCATCGCTGAGCATTTCCACCGCCACGCCCTGCGGCGCATAGATGGCGCTGAAGGAGCCCGCCGCCACCCCGTGGGCTTCCAGGATGGGCATCACAAACATCTCAAAGCCCGCCCCGGCCGGCCCGATCACCACCCGCCGTCCCTTCAGGTCGCCGATGGCCCGGATACCCGAATCCCGCTTGGTGACAAACATGGCCACCAGGGGGGCCAGCGTGCACACGGCCCGCACCTCGTAGCTGCCTTCCGATTTCCAGTTGGAGCCGCCCAGGCTGGCGAAATAGCTGATGGCCGAGTTGCTCATCCCCAGCTCGAACTGACCGGTCGCCAGACGCCGGATATTTTCCTGGCTGCCCTTGCTTCCCTTGATCTGAACCTTCCAGTGGTGAGAACCCCGGTGCAGGTTGAGCACCTCGGCAATGGCCCCGCCCACCACCGGGAAGGTGCCCCCCACCGGAGCCGTCCCCAGACTGAGGAATCGCCGCTGCCCTGCCTGTTGACAGGCCACGGCTCCCATGCCCATGGCCACCAGCAAAACGGAAGCCAGCCAGCGTGTTGTTCTTCGACTCATGAAGAGTTTCGCTTATCGAGGTTCCAGAGGTTGGTCATTTGCCAAAGCCACCAAGACGGGAACCAGGACAGTGTCCAAGGATGTCCGGTGTCGCCCCTTCAACTCACGCCTGTAGTCGCGTTTGAATTGGCTGGTGCGCTCAATCTTGCGCATTCAGATCGTCCATGAGGGCGTCCACGCTATCTAACCGAGACAGGCCGCCCTTTCGGGCTTGCTTCATTGCCTCGATGGTGACGGTGTTTGGAACCAGTGGCGCAAACGGCAATGCCTTTTCCCGCGCAACCCTGGTCAGCAACAACCGTACGGCATCGGACACGGTCAGTCCCATTGCAGCCAGCACGGCGGCCGCCTCTTCCTTGATGGCTCCGTCTATGCGAGCTTGAACGAGTTGATTAGCTCCCATGATCCATTCTCCTCTTCAGTCTAGTGAATGACAATATCATACACTATGAGAGGTGCTCCGGCTATGGTATGTTGGGAGTCGAGAAACACTGCCTGATTGTTGGAGCGTCGTGATTTTTGGGTGATTGGTCCATAAAGAGGAAAAATGAGCGAGAGTCCTGCGATGAGCTTGCGGCGAGGCATTGGCATTCTGGTGGTGTTTCTGATGCTGAGCGGCAATTTGCCAGGATCGGATCAGCAAGAGCTCTTGCAGGTTCGGTGGAGCGAGTTGAAGACATTGATCGGCGGCAAAAGGGTTACGCTCCAACTCGCCGGAGGCGCCAGGCTGGAGGGCCGGATCGGACCGGTGAAGCCTGCTTCACTTGCCTTTAACGTAACGAAGAGCAGCAACCTGAAGGATTACCCCAAGGGCAGGGTCCGGATTCCCCGAGAAACCGTTTCACGAATCGAGGTGCGAGGGCTCGAGGAAAACAAGGGAAAACGCATTGCCGCCACCGCGGGCACGTTCGTGGGCACCATGATGGGAAGCATGGTTGCCATTGCCGGAACCGAAGCCGGTGAACCTGGTGACAAGTATTATGGCAGCTACGCCGCGAGTATAGCCATCTCCACGGCAGTTGCCCTGTTGGTGAACCGAGCTCTTCGCCCCAAGGACATCACCCTCATCCGGATCCTGCCCGATTCACCCGGTGCAGGGGTACCGACACCCACACATAGGGACGAAAATTCCAATAGGACCCCTTTGGGAAAGGCCCTGCCCCACTCATTCTATAAGGAATCAAGTTCGGAACAGTTCCGCCGACATGCCCGGCGAGCCTTGATGCGGAAAGATCTACCGCTTGATTTGCCGAGACTGCCTGTTTCAGTAAATCCAGTTATTCAACAGCGTCCCCTGTATTCCCATTAAACAACATCCTCTGCTGTTCCTGTTTCCCCCCGCCCTTCTTGTCCTTGCTGGCTTCGCTTGGGCCGGAATGACTTTCAATTTGCTTCGCGATAGCCGTCAAAATGCCGGCTACCGTGTGATCAACCCTTGCGCTGCGAAAGCTGAGGTCGGAGTACGAAACGCGAGTGGTGAGTCTTGAAACACTCACTTCATCAATCACGACCATTCGTGTCACCCCCTCAGCACCGAGGGACCAAGTGAGTGATGCGACGAGGCTGAAGTCTCCGGTTCCGCTACCCGCATAATCCTCGAACGTGTATTTGCAGGTGATTTCGAGCGGGCGTTCATCGCTGAGCCTGAAGCCGCGTTTCACGATATAGCGGCTCTTGGTTTGTTCCCATTGCCCAGTCTCCAGAAGGCTGCCTGAGTTGACGTTGTTGTTTCCAAACGCCACAAATGAACTCTGGCGGCGATCACGAAACAGCCTCGCCGAGTCTTTTGCAAGAGACGGCTCAAGTGCATCCAGCGTCGGGCGAATGTGCTGGTAGTACACGGTGTCCAAAATGTTCACATCGACCTCGGGAGGGACTGGTCCTATCTTGTCCTGCACAAGAGCAGCCATCTCCCGATCGGCTTCAATGCGCCCGAGCAGGTCATACAATTCGTCGAACGGCACAACCTCACCGGCACTCCGGGACTGACGCACCCTACCGCCATAGACGACGGCCTTTGTGGACACATCCGGGATCAATTTCGCTACGGATTTGAGTGAGCCAAAGTAATCCGAGGCAATGGTCGCTCCTGACTTGATCTCGATCGCACTCATGCCGAGGCCGGTCTCAACCAGGAGATCGCACTCCAGGCCCCGACTGTCGCGATAGAATGAAAGGTTGGCGGAACGACCTCGGTTGAAGCGATACTTCAGCGCCTCCACGACCACCATATTCTCGAACAATGCACCACGCAGAGGGTGGGTAGCAACCTGTGCGGCCCGTTCGATGCCAATGAGATAACTGGCAAGTCCGACATCGTAGAAATAGAGCTTCGGCGACTTGACCAATCTCTTTCGAATATTGCGGCGAAATGACGGCAGTCTAAAGGCTATGTAGCTCGTTTCCAATATGTTGAGCCAGTTTCGGGCTGTCGTGTGAGAGACGCCTGCATCTGCGCCCAGCGAGACCATATCGGTCAACTGGCCGATGCGCCCGGCACACAGGCGGACAAAGCGTTGAAAGCTGGATACATTGCGAATTTCTCCTAACCGGCGCACGTCGCGTTCGACGTAAGTCTCAAAATAGTCGCCAAGCGCTTGTCGCGGTTCGAGCCCTTGATCGAAAATCCGCGGATAAAACCCCGTGTATAGGATCTCGTCAATCGCCCCACGGACACCCGTTTGTTCTCTTTCAGAAAGAGTGAACGGCAACAGCCGCAACAGGGCTGTTCGTCCCGCCAGCGATTGGCTGATGGCTTCGGATAGCTTGAAGTGCTCACTTCCGGTAAGAATGAAGAGGCTGTTTTGCCTCTTTTCATCGGCAAGAACCTGGAGGTACGAAAGGAGATTCGGAACGCGCTGGATTTCATCCAGGATGGCGCCCCTTTCCAACCCGGACAACAAACCCCGAGGATCGGATTGAGCGAACTCACGCTGATCGGGCGCCTCCAGATTGACATAGGCCAGATGGGGAAAGGCCTGTCGGCAAAGCGTCGTCTTGCCGGATTGTCGAGGCCCGGTTACGGTCACGAAAGGGTATTGCTCGAAGAGTCGGACGAGGCAAGGCTCGATGTCCCGTTCAATCATAGTTGGTAGTCTATCATTTGATTGCACAATATGAAATTACAACTTTCATACTGAACACATTCCCTAAGTTACGTGCTGATTTTGAGGCAGTCACATCTCGTGCACCGACCAGACAAGGCCAACCCTTCAGGGAGTCAGCTTGCGGAATTCCAGGAGACCGAGCTATCCTTGCGGCCTTGGAGGAGCGATCGTTGAGCGGGGTTCTCTATCTCATCATTTTGCTGTCTGTTTCTGCGGTTGCATCGGGCTCGCCCTCTTCCGGACTGCACTTCGCCGCCTCCGAGGGAGATGCGGCATTGGCGCGGCGTGAGCTCGGCAAGGGCGCCGATCCCAACCGGAAGAACCCCGATAGCCTCACCCCCCTGCACTTGGCTGCCCGCAAGGGCCGCCTCGAAATCGCCCGACTGCTGCTGCAGAACGGGGCTGACCCCAACCGGAGGCAGGACACGACGGGCCGCACGCCGCTTCACTTTGCCGCCGAGCGCCGACATCGAGAGGTCACCAGGCTGCTTCTGGAGCAGGGGGCCCATCCCAATGTGGCGGCCCGCCATCATGACGGTGACACGCTGACGCCTCTGCAGTTGGCTGCCCGGAGCGGCGATGCTGAAATCGCCCGCTTGCTGCTGAGGTACGGCGCACGCCTGGGTGGCCGATGTACCGGTTGCGAGTCTCAACTGCTCCACCTGGCCGCACGGACCGGGCATGCAGGCCTGGTCCGGTTGCTGCTTTCCCAAGGGGTCGATCCGGCCACTCGGCGGGACGGACTGGGGCCGGCCCAGATCGCCGCTCGGCATGGCCATGGGGATCTGGCCCGGTTGTTGGGAGGTAGCGAGGCCATACTTCAGGCGCCCGCTGCGGACGGCGCCGAAGGCCGGAATGTCTTGACGCAAACCCGCGCCAACGTTTACGGATCGCAGAGCTCACAGGATGTGTTGGAGCGCGCCCGCCAATGGGCCTTGAGCTTTACTGCCAACCTGCCCGACTTCGTCTGCACCCAGATCACCAAGCGGTCTGACAAGCAGGGTCAGGCCGACACGGCCTTGAAGAAACGCCATGACATCGTCACCAAGGTTCAGTTTGTCGGCGGGGCCGAATCCTATTTGACTCTCACCGTGGATGGGAAGCCTTCCCAAAGACACATTCGAGAAATCAGCGGCATGGGGGAGTTTGGCAGTACGCTGCAGGCCCTTTTCCAGCCGGACTCGCCCGCCCGCTTCTTCCACGAGGGAGAGCGCCTGGTCGACCGGCAGCCGGCGCTTGTCTTTGCCGTCACCCATCCGTCCGGCTACCAGTTGTATACGGGCGTCCTGCACGACGGCACCCTGCAGAACGTCGTCAGCGTCGGCTACGAAGGACACATCCATATTGCAAGGGATTCGGCGGCGGTGCTGCGGATCGTGGGCGAGCGGATCTTCGGCGTCCCGGCCGACTTTCCGGTTCGACAGGCACGCTTTCAGATCGACTACGGCCCCGTGGACATCGAAGGCACCACTCACTGGCTGCCTCTCAGGTCCAGGGATGTCCTGGTGGGAAGGCGAGGCCGGATCAACCAGAACGAAAACAAGTGGCTGAACTATCGGCGGTTCGCTACAAGAACCACCCTGGATTTCGGCAAGTGAGCCGGCAGCCTCGGAAGCCGGCCTTCTCCTCCGGCGCAGACTTCCCCCTGCCCCGATGCGGGCTGAATGCTACAATGAGCGGCTTGCGTCTGCGGGCGAGACGCCCGCTCTCCCGGGAGATTCCGTCCCGAAGGCAGAGCGCGGATCCGAAATGAGAAAGAAGATGCCCTATCTGCTGGCCCTTGCCGTCGTGGTCTTCTATGGCCTGCATCAGGATTTCTGGTTCTGGCGCCAGGCCGACCCGCTCATCCTGGGCTTCATACCCATCGGCCTCTTCTACCATGCGCTCTATTCCATCGCCGTGGCCGGCCTCATGTGGCTTCTGGTCCGTTACTGTTGGCCCGTGCACTTGGAGGAGGCCTCCGAAAGCAGCGAGCCCCCTCTTCCCACCCGTTCCGAAAAACCGACCCCATCATGATTCCCACCCTGGTAGTGCTGGTCTATCTGGCCCTGGTTCTCTACATCGGAATTTTCGCCTTTCGCCGTGCAGCCTCCAGGCACGGAGCTGAAGACTATTTTCTGGCCGGCCGTTCCCTGGGACCCTTCGTCTTTCTCTTCTCGCTGTTCGGGACCAACATGACCGCCTTCACCATCCTGGGGGCCTCGGGGCACGCCTTCAACAACGGGATCGTCACTTATGGCCTGATGGGCTCCTCCTCGGCGCTCATCATTCCCCTGACCCTCCTGCTGATCGGAACCCGCACCTGGGCGCTGGGCAAGAAACACGGCTTCATGACCCCTGTCCAGATGTTTCGGGACCGCTGGGAGTGCCGCCACATCGGAACGGTCATCTTTGCCCTGCAAGCGCTCTTCCTGGTCCCCTACATCATCATTGCCGTCAAGGGGGGCGGGACCATCCTGCAATCGATCAGCGGCGGCTGGGTCCCTTACTGGATGGGCGGCAGCCTGGTGGCCCTGGTGGTGATGAGCTACGTCTTCTTTGGCGGCATGCGGGGCACCGCCTGGGTGAACACCTTTCAGACCACGCTGTTCCTGAGTTTCGGCGTGGCCGCGCTTCTGATTATCGGCGGTGCAATGGGGGGCTTCAGCGCGGCCATGGAGAGAATCGCCCAATCCCCCGCCCTGGCGCCTCTGCTCACCCGGGAAAACGTCTCACCGCTCTATTACCTCAGCTACACCTTCATCCCGCTGTCTGCCATCTGCTTTCCCCACATCGGCATCTTCTGCCTGACCGCCCGCCGCATGTCCCAGTTCCGCAAGACGGTGATCCTCTATCCGATCTGCATCATGGCCATCTGGCTTCCCTGCGTCTTTCTGGGGGTGGCGGCCAACGGAGCCGAAGACTTTCCCCAAATCCAGGAAAAGCAGGCCGCCCGTCAAACACTGGCGACATCCGGAACCGAGCTGACTCCCGAACGGGAAAGTGACCTCCGCCGCCGGATGGCTGCCGATGACGTCATTCCGCTGCTGCTGGACCGCTACGCGCCCCTGTGGCTGGCCGGCATCCTGGGCGCGGGCATCATGGCGGCCGTGATGGCCAGCGACTCCCAGATCCTGGCGCTCTCGACCATGTTCACCGAGGATATCTTCGCCTTCTATGGGGGCAAGGCGCGGTTCGGGGACCGTGCGCAGGTTCAGACCGGCCGTCTGTTTGTGGCGCTGATCACTTCGGCAGCCTTTGTCATCGCCCTCAAGACTCCGGCCACCATTTTCCTGGTGGCTATTCAGTACTCCTTTACCGGCTATGCCGCCCTCTTCCCCTTGTTGGTGGCAGCCCTCTTCTGGAAGCGCAGCACCCGCTGGGGGGCCCTGGCCACCACCCTGTGGGCCGGCGGATCGGTCGGCGCCATTGCCCTGCTGCAGGCGCTGGTGCCGCCGCCGTCAGGCCCGCCGATTGCTATCCTTTCCTGGGGAGAACTCGATCTGATCGCGAGGACAGCCGGTGGGACCACCATTCTCGGCTTCCTGCCGGTGGTTCCCATCACCCTCGTTTCGGGGCTGCTGATGGTGGCGGTGTCCTGGCTAACATCCGGGCCTGGTGCCGCTACACTGGAACGCTACTTCCCGCCTAAAAAAGGAATCGGCTAACCGTGCGAGCCTTTTGCAAATTTCCGCAGGTAGCGGCCTCGAATCGAATAGCGCTGAGCGACGAATTTTGCAAAAGGCTCATTGGAGTAAGCGTTGGAGTCCAGGAGGACCCTCATTCCCACATGGCCTCATCGATATAAGCGAGGCTCTGAAGAGCTTTGTCCATTTCATCGGCCTCCTCGGGCGTCCAGGTGCCAATCAGATGATCCAATGACGCCCCTACCGTGTCGGCGGCCCCCTTTCCCTGCCCGATACCCGCCCCCCGACGAAGGAGCTTCAGTACCGCCTGGTTCAATGAGAGTCCCTCTCGGTTTGCCAATCGTCGAATCCGATTCGCCAATTCGTCATCAAAGCCTCTAATGGTCAGTTGGTTCATCTCAATGACCTCTGAAGAGTCATTCATAAGACTCTATACAGGTCGATCCAAGAGTCACTCCAGTCTATTCCGCTGTTTCGGCGGTGTCAATCCGGGACACCTGCAATAGGGACAGATGCACGATCCACCTGCCCGCAGGGCCTGGCTTGAGTAGTGAGCCGGGACCTACCAGGCCGTCAGCGCCTCTTCAAATATGCGAGTCAGATCTTCTCCGGAGGCGGGTCGGGGGGACAGCTTGGTAACGCGGTGTTGGGGGAGGGTGCCTTCCACCAGGCCGGGGATATCCTCGGAAGTGTAGCCCAGGCCGCCCAGGCCGTTGGGCAGCTTCAACCGCTGCATGAGGGCGACAATCCGATCGGACAGGATCTTGCCGGCGTCGGCCGGGGCCTTGCCGGAGGTGTCGGCGCCCAGAATGGCGGCGGCTTGCAGATGCCTTTCCGGGCAGGCCGGGGCGGTGAAACGAAAGACCGCCGGAGCGTTGAGGATCACCGAAATCCCGTGAGGCACCATGGGATGGTCCACTGAATACCCGGGGGCGCGATAATCCCGGACCAGCCCCGACACCGGATAGGACATGCCGTGGGGCAGGTGGACCCCGGCATTGCCGAATCCCACGCCCGCATAGGAAGCCGCCAGCAGCATCTGGGCCCGCGCTTCATCGTCGCCGGGGTCTTCCGCCGCTCGCGGAAGGTATTCCGCCACGATCCTCAGTGCTTCCAGCGACCAGACGTCGCTGATGGGGTTCGACCCCTGGTAGGCAGGCCTCAAAACCGGTCGCTCGGGATAGGGCCGCTCGGCGAAGGGAATGGCGGTAAAAGATTCCAGGGCGTGGCTGAGCACGTCCAGCCCGGTCGAGGCCCCCACCTCGGCGGGCATGCTGCGGGTGTTTTCCGGATCCAGCAGACCCAGTGTCGGCTTGAGGCGGCGGTGGGCGATGCCGGTCTTGGCCCGCATCCCGCTCAAGTCGAAGATGGCCACCCCGGTGGTCTCGCTGCCGGTGCCGGCGGTGGTGGGAATGGCTACCAGAGGCTTGAGGCTCCCCGGCACGGGAAGCCCCTTGCCGATGGGCGCGTTCACGTAGTCGAGAAAGTCCGCGGGGAAGGTGGAGCAGAGATTGGCCGCCTTGGCCGTGTCTATGGTCGATCCTCCCCCTATGGCCACAAAGCCGTCGTAGTGATCGCTCCGGGCCGCGGCGATGGCCTCCTGGATGGATCGATCGGTGGGTTCCACCCGGACCCGGTCGAACAGGGAAAAGGCGATGCCCTCGTCCTCCATCGCCTGCAGCGCTACCGTCACCGGCGCCAGGTCCCTCAGGCCCGGGTCGATGACCACCAGCACCCGGCCAAGCTTCATGTCCCTCAGATCCATCCCCACTTCCCGGGTCACCCCGGGCCCGAAGCGGATGTTGGAGGTGGCCATCTGAAAACCGATCTCCCGGCGCATGTCTATCTCCTGCATTGAGGGGTTGAAGCCGGAATTGCCTGAAGCACCCCTGTTTCACCCTGAATGATCCGCCCGTCGGGGGGGCGGGAGCGCCCCTTAGCCGAAGCAAAAAAGCTGTCCGTCCTGAGACCCTATGACGATCTTTCCACCGGCCACCGCCGGTGACGCCGAGAGGGGAGCCCCGGCGTTGAACTCCCAGATCTTCTTTCCGTCCTTGAGGTCCAGCACGTAGAAGCGTCCGTCGTTGGACCCCACGTAGATCCGGTCCCCGACCGCGACCGGGGAGGAATCGACCCGCGCCCTGGTGGCAAAGGTCCAGAGGGACTCTCCGGTGGCGGCCTCGAGGCAGTGGACCTTGCGGTCCCGCCCCCCCAGAACCACCCGTCCCCCAACCACGGCCGCCGAGGAATAGAAGGGGAACTGGGATTCCTTGGACTCATACCGCCACAGCACCTTTCGCTCCTTCCTGCTGACACTCACCACCTGGTTGCTGAACGTTCCGAAGTAGGCGGCATCTCCGGACAGGGCCGGGGAGGCGCCGGTGTAGGCGATGGAGGGCACCTGGTAGAGTTGCCGGCCGTCCCTGACCCGGATGGCGCGAAAGATTTCGTCGCAGCCGGAGATAAAGGCCACTCCATCTGCCACGCTGGGGGTGGAATGGACGTACCCTTCGGTCACCACCTGCCACAGGAGCAGCCCCGTATCGGCCTCCAGCCCGTAGAGGTGGCTGTCGTAAGAGCCGACCAGGACCCGGTTGCCCACCAGCACCGGGGAAGACTTGATCTCTCCATCGGTGGCAAAGGTCCAGGCGGCCTTGCCGGTTCGGACGTCGACCGCGTGCAGCACCCCGTCCAGATCTCCGATGTAAACCAACCCCTGCCCCACGCAGGGCGAGGACTCTCCGATACCGAATTCGGCAGCCCGATAGCGCCAAAGTTCTTCGCCGCTGCTCAGGCTCACAGCCAGCAGCTCGCCCGACCGAGAGCCCACGTAGACCACATCGTCCACGATGGCCGCCGAGGACTCGATCGATTCGCCCGCCTCCAGCGTCCAGAGCAGCTTGAGCGAATCGGGAAGACTGGTTTCCGAGACTCCCGTCAAGGCCGGATTTCCACGAAACTGGCTCCAGGCGCCGCCCTCGGCTGAAGATGAGCTTCCCGTGCCCTGAACTCCGTAGGGGGACAGGCCGAGCCAGAGAATCAAGGCCAGTACCGTCAGACCCGCCAGGACAACCGCTCCTGGGCGCTGATCCTCGCCCGAACCGAATCGCCGGCGCTGTTTCAGAATGCCCATTGGTAGACCTCCAAGGCTCCCTTCCGGTCCAACGGCCGGGGATTGAAGCGTCCGGTCCACTGGAGGCTGGCTGCTTCCGCCAGTCGCCCCAGATCCTCCCGGGACACCCCCAGGGCCCTGAGTCCGGACGGCATCCCGCCGCGTACGGCCATCTCTTGCAGGCGCGTGGCCAGCGCCGGCGGGTCCTCGCGGTCGAACCCGTTTGCTCCGGCCAGATGCATCAGCTCCCGGTACCTGGACCCCACCACCGGCGTGTTCCAGCGCACCACCTGGGGGAGCAGCATGGCAATGGCAACCCCGTGAGTGATCCCGTGCCGGCTCGTCAACGGGTTGGCGCAGGCGTGGCTGGCGCCCAGCATGGAATGCTCGATGGCCAGCCCCGCGAAATAGGCCCCCAGCAGCATGGCTCCTCTGGCGTTGAGATCCTCCGGGGATCTCAGCACTCTCTCGTAGTTCCCCTCCAGCAATCTCCAGGCTTCCCTGGAATAGCACTCGGAGACGGCGTTGCGCCTGGTGGTGACGAAGCTCTCCACCGCGTGGGAAACGGCATCGAACCCGGCCGTGGCCGTCACCTGGGCCGGTTGGGAGAGCGTCAACGCCGGATCCAGCAGCACCGCCCGAAAAGCGGCCTGGGGATCCCCGCAAGCCATCTTCTCATGTGAAGCTGGATCGGAAATGAGCGCATAGCTCTGGGCTTCGCTCCCGGTGCCGGCAGTGGTGGGAATGCCGATCATGGGCAGCATGCCCCTGGTGGCCTTGCCGTATCCCCGGTAGTCCTGCATGCGGCCGCCGTTGGTCAGCACGAAGTTGATGCCCTTGGCGCAATCCAGGGAGCTGCCTCCCCCCAATCCGATGATGGAGTCGGGCCGCTGCTCGGCTGCGAACTGTCGTCCCTGCTCGACCATGCGGGCATCGGGGTTGACGTCGAATTCGTGGAAGGGCACCGCCTCGACGCCTGCCGCCCTGAGAGAGTCCAGGGCTTCGTCCACGTGGCCCGAGGCTTGCAGGCCATGGTCGGCCACCAGCAGTGACCGCTTGAACCCCAGCTCAACCGAGATAGCACCCAGGCGTCCGATCGCATTCAGACCGAAGAGGACCCGGGCTGCCGATTGAAATTCAAAAGGAGATAAATCCATGAAGCAAGAACGTTGGGGATTCCCTTCGAGGAAGACGTCTGCGGACCGAATCTCGACCGGGACCGTCGCCTAATTATGCGGGGCCAAGCCCGGCAAGTAAAGTTCCCGGCAGTTCCACGGCACCGCGCGATCCTCCACCCTCCATCAGGGAAAGGGTCATTCGAGAGTGAAACAACCGTGCCTGATGGTTATTGGGGAGCAAGAACTAGACTCCGTCCGGAAAGAGGAGTTGGATGAACAGTGTGGGGGCTGTTGTTCTCAACTGGCAATTCTGGATGAGTTTCCCGGTTTCGTGAAGGATATCCGCTTTCTAATGGCTGAATGCTGCCGAACGCGAACGAACTCTCAAGCCTCGTCTGCCGACTTTTACCTTGATCTTGTCGAATCGGCGCCCGTTCGCCCGGCCGGTTGATTGATCCGGAGTGTAGGCAATCCGGTAGTAGCCTTGTTGATCTCTTAGAATCCGACGCGTGGCAGCATTCGCGAAATTGTAGTGCCTGAAGTGCAATCCACCGGTTTCCCGAGCCAAAAAGCTCATGATGCTTGACTTGTGGCCGGCTATTCCGCTCACGGCAGCGTTAAATTCATGCCACGAAATCTCTGCCTTGAACTGCCTTGGCGTTTGCAAACCACGCGCATCAATCGTGTAAACAACCACCGAAGCCCGATGGCATGCGTCCGCCAGGCGGCGGGTCGCTTTCTTGAGGTCATTGTCAATGGAGAATCGAGTGTCGACCGCGTGCATCCCGTCCGAAACCAGGATGAGAGATTTGCGGAAGGGTAGACGTTTCATCACCGAGACGGTCTTCCAGAGGGTGGCAAGGGTGTCCATGGTCAGGTTCCTGTGCTTGACCAGCATGGACCTGTTTGCTGGAGGCGCGATGGAAGAACGGCGGGACAGGCCTGGACGACTCATCGGACTATACTTGACTTGCTCCAGCGCCTCCAGAAGCTGTTTCTTGTCCGATGTGAAGTGGATCTGCTCAATCTCTACCCCTGTTCGGATCAGAGCGACCAGATCATCGGGATGTATCTGACCGCTCAAGAATTTTCTAAGGCCCATCTTTGCAGGTTTGACACTCCCGAAGGCAAGTCCCAATTCATCCACCACCACCGCGATGGAGCGCCTCTGGCCCCCGGCATTCAACGGCCGGCCCGGCCCGCCGGACTGATCCAGGGATCCCTGCGAGGACCGTTCGGCAGGCTGCTGGCCAAGAATCGCCGGCTCCGCCCACAGGTAGGCAAGGCTGTGAATCTTTTGGAGTTTGCCATCCTGCAGAACCCGGAAATCGCCTTTTCCGAGGTCGGTGACCTGCCGGCCCCTGCGATCGGTAACGATCACGTCCAACTCGACCAGTTCCACAAAGACCCGAATGGTTCCTTCTTCTGAGGTTGAGTCCGGAACGTGGGCTCCGGCGAAAGAGACGGGCAACAGAAGCAAGAGAACGGTTGAAATCAGCCGATTGAACGACATGACACTGTTCCTGGCTCGTCCTGCCGGAGAGTCCAGCCTGTGGCCGGAGGCTTCCCTCGTAGGCAGGTGGTCCGGGATTGTCACCTCTTTGGCAATATCCCCAGCGGTGTCCCGCGGTATCTGCTGCAGCCAGCCGTTTCCCCGGACTTGAAGAGTCGCTCCACCAACCCTCAGTATCCTGCCGCATGGCCGTCTTTCCGCGACTCGGAAGCGCCTCGATAGACCCGGCCTGCCGGATCGAAGCCGATCGCCTGGTAGCCCCCGAAGGGACCCGCGTTCCGCGTGACCCGGTGACCCCGCCCAACCAGCCCCGCCACCGACTCTTCGGAATAGCCCCTCTCCAGCTCCACCACGCCTCCATCGGTCATGCGGTCGCCGGTCGGCGAGGAGGACCCGTCGTGATTGATGCGCGGGGCGTCCCCGGCTTCCTGCAGGTTCATGCCGAAATCGATCAGGTTCAGGAGGACCTGAACCTGGCCCAGTGCCTGAAAGTCGCCCCCCATCACCCCAAAGCTGAGGAAGGCCTCGCCGTTCCGGGTCACAAACCCGGGAATGATGGTGTGGAAGGGTCGCTTGCGGGGTGCGTAGCAGTTGAAATGGCCTTTCTCCAAGGTGAACAGCGCACCGCGGTTCTGCAGCATGAAGCCCAATCCCTCGGGAGTCATTCCCGACCCCATGCCCATGAAGTTGCTCTGAATGAAGGACACCATGTTCCCGGCCGAATCGGCCACGGTCAGGTAGACGGTATCTCCAGTGCTGAGGACCGGGTCGCCCGCATCGAAGCTCTTTCCCGCCCGAGTGGAATCCAGCAGCTTCCGGCGCCGATTGGCGTAGGCCTTGGAAATCAACTGCCGAACCGGAATCCGGTTGAAGGCGGGATCGGCGTAAAACCGGGCCCGGTCTTCGAACACCAGCTTCGTGGCCTCCACAAAGTGATGGATGTGGTCGCAGGTTCCGAAGCCCATGGAGGCGATGTCGTAGCCCTCCAGCAGATTGAGCATCTGCAGCACGGCAATGCCCTGCCCATTGGGCGGGAGTTGCCAGACCCGGTAGCCCCGGTAATCGGTGGCTACCGGCTCCACCCATTCCGAACGATGGTCCGCCAGATCCCTGGCGCTCAGAAATCCCCCCAACCCCTTGAAATAGGCTTCGATCCTCCGGGGGATTTCTCCCTGGTAGAAGGCTTCCCTTCCCGACCGGGCGATCGTTTCCAGCGTCGCCGCCAGATGGGGATTGGCGAAGACCTCCCCCGTGCGCGGAGCCAGGCCCTGCAGGGTGAAAGTCTCCAGGAAGCCGGGCCACCCGCGGTGGACTTCCACCCCTTGCTTCCAATCCCTGGCAATGACCTCCGAGACCGGAAATCCCTGGCGAGCATACTCAATGGCCGGGGCCAGCAACTGCTCCATGGACAGCCTCCCGAAGCGGTGGTGGAGCGCGTACCAGCCGTCCACGCATCCGGGAACGGAGACCGAAAGCGGCCCCCGGAAGGGCAGCCGGCGTAGACCGCGCCGCTTCAGTTCTTCCAGCTCGAGGGAATGGGGCGAGCGACCGCTGCCGTTCAGCCCGGAGAGGGTCTTGCTGCCGGCATCCCAGACCAGCGCAAAGAGGTCTCCACCAATCCCGCAAGAAACGGGCTCCACCAGCCCCAACACCGCATTGGCCGCGATGGCGCCGTCTACCGCGCTCCCCCCCTTCTTTAGAATTTCGAGGGCCGCCTGGGTGGCCAGGGGCTGGCTGGTGGCCGCCATGCCGTTGCGGGCCAGCACCTCGGAGCGGGTGGCCCACCTCCTGCCGGCCACCACAACCTGGGGACCCCCAAAAAGAGAAATGCCGGTTTCGGTTTCGGAATCCATGGTCACCTCGACTCCTGTCTGAAACAACAGTGAATAGTGGATAGTGATTAGTGGATAGTGATTAGACCCAAACGTTAAGCATCTTGTCGGACTCGGCTCAGTCCTTCAATTTACGCAACCAGGTCGTCAGGCACGTTCCGATTCCCGAATACCTTCACTCTTCACTCTCCACTTTTCTGAAGCACCTCTGTTTCACTCTGAATGATCCGCCCGTCGTCGGGGGCGGGGGCGCGGCTTGTCTGAAACTACAGAAAAAAAGAGTTATCCAGGAAGGCACACGAAGCGAGACGCCGAGGGGAACCGGAACCTTTCCGTGCTCCCGATAGGCCATCCAGGTCACCTGATTCTCTCTCGAATGATCCGCCCGTCGTGGGGGCGGGACGCCCGCGCTCCCGGGTGGGCTTCATCCCACAACGTCGTCGTACCAAAGGAGCTCCGTCGGTCTTCCTGTTTTTTGGTGGTTCCTCCTCAACAACAACCGGATGTTCCGCCTTCAACGACGGCCATTACCAGATATAGTCCTTGGCCATCGGTCTCTTGTCGAATCCGTCCAGAACGTGGACGACCCGGATCTTCTTGAGGCTGACCGGAGAGAGCTGCCCGATGGGCAGATAGACGATCTTGCGCCCCATCCTGGAGGCAACCGTGCGAAAGACGGATCGGGGCGGACGGGCGGCCACGTAAACCACAAACCTCTCCAAGGTGTAGTCCAGACCCGCCAGCAGCAGGGTCTCCGCCTTGCTTTCGGCCATTCCGTAATCCGGGTCCTGCCAGACGTCCAGCATGCGGCGCGGTGGATAGGAGAGCAGGAAGCCGCCATACTCGGCCCGGGCAATCCCGGGTCCCACGATGCGCTCGTAAGGGTTGGTGGAATAGAAGGCCATGTCCGATTCCTGGGCATGCTCCCCCAGCCAGGTCGTGCACCAGTGATAACGGTTCTCCGGGTCCTCGTCGAAGACGACCACCACGGCCCCGACCTCGCCCGAAACCCGCTGGTTTTCCCGCACGTACAATTGTCCCTGGTGCCAGTTCCGCAGGGTCTCGCGGACGTCGATGCCATCCAGCAGGGAGGTCTTGAAGACTTCCACCCTGGACCTTTCCGCCGAAAGAACGCTCTTGCCCTTTTTCTTGAGGAAAGTCCCGTAGTCTTCCAGGACCAGGTCCTCGGGAGGGTAGGAACAGATGCCGGAGCCGTCGAATCGGCGGGCCCATTCACCCGGGGCAGACTCCTTTTTGCGGCCCCTCAGACCATAGGGGCGCACCCGCGCCTTGCGTCGAGGCAGCCGGCGCCTGAGCCGGATCCGCCTCATGTTGGCGTAGAGTTCTTCTCCTGAAATCCTGACGGTCATGAGATCCGACTGGGTCCTCTGGTGAGGAGTGCCTCCCGCCAGGTCCCAGAGATCCCAGGCGTAGTTGTCGTCCACCACCGAACGGGCCGAAACCGCAAGGTCAAAGAGGCCGGCCACCAGTTGCCGGTCCAGGAAAGCCAGGTTTCGAGCGTAGCGTCCCAACAGGCGTCGTTGCCAGTGAGACACCCTTTCGCCGGTAGCGGCGCCGTATCGCCTTTCCGCTTCGGACAGAAGCCGGAAAACCATGCGTTGGCGGTCGATGCTCCCGACGCCGGCAACCGGCCTGCTCTCCTCGGAAGCATCCGCGAGCCGAGGCGGCCTGGCCCGCCATCTCACCCTCCTGGCCGTTCGTTCCACGATGGATTCCAGGGATTGCAGCGGGTCCTCCACCGGGGAAGCGATCACCCTGAAGGGTTGGTTCTCAGGCCTGGGCGGCGTGTCGGGTTTGACGGTCTTGACCCTCCCTGCCCTGGCCGTAGAGGGTTGGCGGCAGCGCTCGTAGACCGCCTGGAAGAAGGGAGGCTCCAGAAGCACTTCGGCCAGGCATTCGGGGTGGAGGTTGAGCACCTGAACTCCGGTCCGTCGCTGGCGGGCCAGGGGCTCGGCCTGGGGTTTTTCCAGGGCCTGGAGCACCAGGGGAAAGAGATTCAGGGAAAGCACGACCCAGACTCTATGCCGCCCCGGGAGCGATTGCAGCCTCCAGGCCATGCCCTGGGCCTGGCGGCGAAGTTGGTGGCCGGCCGGTCGGGGGCAGGCAAGCCAGCTCTCCACGTACCTGGCATAGCCGATTCGCCGAACCGCGTAGGAGTCGGGATAATTCTCGGGGGGATGGGCCGGCAGGTCCAGGTCGGGGTCCACGAAGTGGACAGAGGCGCTCACCTCCCGGGCGCTTCGGAGGGCCTCCATGAAGGGATCGGTAATTTCTACCGGGACGTAGACGGCGTCCTGCCCGGACTTGTCCGGGTAGAGAATCACCGAAAGTTCCGGCAGCCGGCTCACGGCCCGAAGGGTCGCCGCCTTCAGCGTTTGGGGGAGCTCGACGGCAATCCGTCGGGGGCGGCGGGCCAGGACGGCCCGCCGAACTTCAGCAGCGAACTCCATTCGCCCCGGAACCACCGGCAGAAAGCGAAAGCGCCCTCGCCTCCAGCCGTCGCCCTTTTCAGCGCTGCCCATAGCGGAGAGCCTCCTGGCCGAGGGTCTGCAGGATGGCAGTCTCCAGCGCCCGGGCGCGGCCCCGTCCGGGAGACATTTCGGTCAGCTTCATGGCGAAGCGGGCGATGTTGATTCCATCCCGGACGGTGTAGCGCTCGTCGGCCTCGTGGGCCGCCTGCAGAAAATCGGTGACGTAATCCAGGACCTCCTGCTCGGCAAAAGGCAGATTCTCGCGAAGGATGTGCAGCTCTTCCTCCCGCTCCGGGAACTCGAGCATGATTTGAGGCTGCAGCCGGGAATGAATGTATTCCGGCAGCTCAAAGGTGGAAGCATCGTCATTCATGGTGGCGACCAGGCGAAAATTGGGATGCGCCTTGATCTTGATCCCGGCCACGATGGATTCCACGTAGCGCCGGTTGTCAAGCAGCGGGGCCAGGCTGGCCCAACTCTTTTCACTCATGCGATTGCCCTCATCCAGAATCACCACTCCGCCCCTCACCATGGCGGTCACCAGCGGCGAGGCCACGTAGCGGAGCTTTCCTTGCGACTCGATCACCGGGGTGACCAGCAAATCTTCGGGACGGGTGTCCAGCGTCGCCTGCAGGATATAGACCTCCCTGCCCAGCCGCTTGCCCACGGCGTAAGCCAGGGTGGTCTTTCCCACGCCCGGCTTCCCCAGCAACCGGGGGTTCATCGGTAGATCCTGGTTGTTGACAACCATCCAGGCGGCCATGAGCTGGCGAACAAGCTCCTCCTGGCCCACCCATTGAATGGGCAATTCATCCGGATGGGCCAGGTGAATGCGGACATCGTCGATGTCGACGCTGTGAAGTGTTTGGGGCGATTGCGGGGTCATCGGCAATTAAAGAGCTTTCCACGAAGGGATGAGATTCGGAGACGGAACAAATCTTGCTATAATTCGGTTCTGGATTATATCAGGCCGCCTTCCAACGGTGGAGGTCGGGTTCCAATCCATCTTCCCGCTCCACCGACGAGCCAGGAGCCCTGGAATGAGTCAGGCCGCCAGCAACGGCCGCCAGCAATCCCGCAATTTTGAGCCCCCTGCTCTTCTCCCGATCAGTCTCTTTCCGCAAGCCCCTCATCTCCGGCATCGCCACCCGCCTGCGACAGCCCATGCGATGAGTGCCCTTCGCCTGACATCCATCCTCCTCATTCTCCTCTGGTCGCTTCCTCGGGAACTGGCGGCGCAGAGCCTGGCGGAGGTCGCGGAGAGGGAGCGGACCCGGCGGGCTCAGCTGCCTCATGCGGCCGTGACCTATTCCAATGAAGCCTTGCAGGGCTATGCCGGACGGCCGGCGGCCTCCTCCTCGGGCCGGGCGAAGCCCGTTCCGCATCCGAGCCGGTTCTCCCGGCCGGCGAACTCTGCCGGGCCGACCCCGGAGGAGCGCCACTGGAGCCGGCGCTTTCTCCAACTCAAGGCCAGGCTGGCGGCCGCCGAACAGCGTCACCAGGCATTGCGGTCCAAGCTGGACGGCCTGAACCTCAAGCTCCAGGGCGATCCGTTCCGCCAAACCACGGTAACCGACCCGGCCCATGTCTATGGTCCTCTGATCGCCCAGGCGGAGCGCCGGATTGAACAAAGCCGGCAGGTCCTCTCCGGCGCCCGACAAGAACTCGCCGACCTCCGCGAGCATCTGCGCAAGAGCGGAAGGCCCCTGTCCTGGGAGCATTCTCAGGCCGCCGCGGCTCTCCGGCCCGCAGGACGAACCGCCCATGGGACGGAGGGGGCCCTGCTCAGGGATCGAGCCTACTGGCAACGGCAACTGGGCCTGGTCGACCGGCGGTTCCGCTCTCGGATCGCCCCGCTGGAAATCGAGCGGTTTCAGCTCGTGCATCGACGCATGCCCCGACCAGGGGAGTCTGTGGATGTCGACAGCATCCCGGGGCTGGGTCTGCCCCCGGGAGTCGCGGACATCGACCGTCGGATCCGGCAACTGAGAAGCCGGAAAACTGAGGAAAAACGAGCCTTGGTGGAACATGCCCTGCGGTCGGGGGCCCCGCCGGGGTGGTTTCGCTGATTCCCGAATGCCGTCCCGCTGCCTGTAGAGGAAGACAATGCCCATGTTCCGGTCCAAAAGGAAGAAACCCGCGAGAAAGAAGGCCAGGGTAAAGGCCAGGTGGTGGCACTGGCCCTGGTTTCATTCGACCTGGTCCAAGGTGTTGCTCACCTTGGGGATTTTTGCTTTCGTCGCGGTCAGCTTCGTCCTGATCGACACCTACCAGCAGTTCTCCCGACAAATCGACCGCAAGATTTCCGGGGAAATTTTTCTCAATACGGCCAAGGTCTATACCGCTCCACTGGAGATCTATCCCGGCCAACCCATCGGCACCTCCCAGATCGAGCGCTACCTGGAAGCTGCAGGGTACAGCCCCAACCGGTCCGAGGAGGGTGCGCAGGGGCACTACGTCGCAAGCGGAGAAGGACTGCAAATCTATCCGGCAGATAACGCCTACGGAGGAAGCGCCGCCTCGGTCCGGATCGAGTTTGACGACGACGGCATCGAACACATCGTCTCCCTGTCCGACCGGAGCCTGCTGGAATTCTACGATCTGGAACCCCGGCTGATTACCCACCTCTTCGACAAGAGTCGCGAAAAGCGTCGTTTGATCGAGTATTGGGAAATCCCCCCGGTGCTCAGGGACGCGGTGCTGGCCATCGAGGACCGCCGGTTCTTCTCACACTACGGCTTCGATCCCATCGCCCTGGTCAGCGTGGCTTTGGGAGGATTTGAACGGGGAGCCAGCACCATCACCCAGCAACTGGTTCGATCTTCCAGCTTCTGGCTGACACGGGAGAGACGGGTGGTCCGCAAGGCCAAAGAGATTTACATGTCGGCCATCCTGGAGACGCGCCTGTCCAAGGAGGAAATCTTCACCCTCTACTCCAACGACATCTACCTGGGACAGAGCGGATCCTTCAGTATCAACGGATTCGGTGAAGCCGCCACCGCTTATTTCAACAAGGACATCAAGGACCTCAACCTGCCGGAAGCCGCTCTGCTGGCGGGACTGATTCAGTCCCCCAACCGCTACAGTCCCACCAGGCGTCCGGAACGAGCCCTGCGGCGCCGAAACGTGGTATTGATGGCCATGCTGGAAACCGGCAGCATCACGCCGGAACAGTATCAGGCAGCCGTAAAGGCGCCCCTGGAGGTTGCACCCCACAGCGTCGACCAGAACGACGCACCCTACTTCGTGGACATGCTCAAGGATCGCCTGCTGGAGAACTACTCCGACGAAGAGTTGCTCACCAAGCGTTACAAGGTTTACACCACCCTGGACGCCGACCTGCAATCCATTGCCTACCGGGTCGTCCGGGCCGGCGCCGAACTGGCCGATCAGACCCGGGCCCATCGACAAAGGCGTGGGCCCAGGGCCAGATGGGATCCGGCCTCGCACCCGAAATACGAAATTGCTCCCGATGAGCGGGTGCAGGTCTGCCTGATCGCCCTGGATGCCGTTACCGGAGAGATCCGAGCACTGGTGGGCGGCCGGGATTACGGGACCAGCCAGTTGAATCGGGTGACTTACGCCAAGCGGCAGCCCGGCTCCATCTTCAAGCCCTTCGTCTTCGCCGCCGCCATCAACTCGGCCATAAGACACAGCGAACCCCTGGTCACGCCCTCGACCATGGTGGAAGACGTCAAGACGGTTTTCGACTTCAATGAGGAACCCTACGAGCCCAACAACTACGGGGAAAAATTTTTCGGACCGGTGACCCTGCGACGAGCTCTCACCAAGTCACTCAATGTGGCCACCATAAAATTCGCCGAAATGATCGGTTGGCAGAAGGTGGTCGATCTGGCGATATCCGCCGGCATGAACGACCGCATCCTGGCCACTCCGGCGGCGGCCTTGGGTTCCTACGAAGTCACTCCCCTCGAGATGGCGGAGGCCTTCACCATTTTCGCCAATCAGGGTGTTCGGGTGGTGCCTCGGATCATTCGCGACGTCGTCAATGGTGACGGCGAGACCGTCTTCAACTCGGAGATCTCGTCGCAAGAGATTCTCGACCCGAGCGTGGCCTACCTCATGACCAACCTGATGGAAGGGGTCATCAATCGGGGCACCGGCATCCGAGCTCGGCTGATGGGTTTTCGAAAGCCGGCGGCCGGCAAGACCGGAACCTCCCATGACGGCTGGTTTGCCGGCTATACCAGTGGGCTGCTTTGCATTGTCTGGGTGGGGTTTGACGACAATCGGGAACTGATGCTGGAGGGCTCCACCTCGGCCCTGCCCATCTGGACGGACTTCATGAAGCAGGCCACCGAACTGCAACCCTGGCTGGCCGAAGATGAATTCCATCCCCCCGAGGAAGGCATGGTTCGGGTCCACATCGACGAAGAGACCGGCCTGCTGGCCACTCCCGAATGTCAGAGCGTCATTTACGAGCACTACATTGCCGGCAGCGAGCCGACCCAGCGCTGCAGCCATGCCGCCCACGAGTGGCTCTACGACCAGCGCCAACTGAGCACCCAGTCCGGAGCCACCCAGGAAGAAACGGAACAGCCCGCGCAGCCCCCATCCAAAAAGACCAACCGCTTCAAAAGAATATTCTCGAAGATATTTTGATGGGTGTCTGCTCCTCAATTCCGCCCAACGCCGTTCAAGTACCAAGTATCACTCTTCCCGTGAGGGGGAGTCGCAGCCGAATGGCGAGGGCTGATGCGGTGGGGGGGCGAACGCCGGCCTCGCCAGGCAGCGGGACCAACTACTGCCGTGGCAGGTTCTTCCTTCCCTCACTCGAAATGCCGGGCCAGGCGGTCCACCACCAGCCGGCCGATGTTCAGGCAGGCGGTCGCCGCCGGTGAGGGAGCGTTGCATACGTTCAGGACTCGAGACGTCTCCCGGATATCGAAGTCATACACCAGGCTTCCCCGGGGACTGAGCGCCTGCGCCCGGATTCCTGCCGGCGCCGGGTTGAGATCGCGGGCGGCGATCTCCGGCACCAGTCGCTGCAGGGCCCTCACGAAGGCCTTCTTGCTGATGGAGCGCCACATTTCCTCCACGCCCACCCGCCAGTACTTCCGGGCCATCCTCAGAAACCCCGGATAGGTCAGCGACTCGAACAGATCCCGCAGGTTCACGTCGGTCATTCGATACCCCTCCCGCGCGAAAGCCAGGACGGCATTGGGTCCGCATTCCACTCCCCCGCCGATCATTCGGGTGAAGTGGACCCCCAGGAAGGGGAAACTGGGATCGGGCACGGGATAGATCAGGCCTCGGCACAGATGGTGAGCTTCCGGCTTGAGCTCGTAGTATTCCCCGCGAAAGGGCACGATCCTGGCCTCGGGCCGGGTTCCGCTGAGCTTGGCCACCCGGTCGGACTGCAGGCCGGTGCAATTCACCACGTAGCCGGCCTCGAACGTCTCGCCCCGGGAGGTCCTCACCCTCACCTTGGAGGCATTGGAAGCGATGGCGCTCACCCGGCTGTTGGTGATCACCGCCCCGCCACTATCCTCGAGGCAGCCGACCAGGGCCTCACACACCTGGGTGTAATCGATGATGCCGGCCTCGGGAACGTGTATGGCCCGCATGCCCCGAACGGCCGGTTCCAACTCCTTGAGCCGCTCCGGACCCACCAGGGTGCAGCGAACGCCATTGGCCTGTCCATTCCGATAAATGGCCTCCAGGCGAGGAAGCTCCTCCTCCTTGACGGCCACGATGACCTTCCCGCAAAGGGCGTAGGGAACGCCCTGCCGGTCGCAGAATTCCTGCAGAATGCGCTTGCCTTCCAGGCAGTTGCGGGCCTTGAGGGAGCCCGGCTGGTAGTAGACTCCCGAGTGGAGCACGCCGGAATTGCGTCCGGTCTGGTGCCGTGCCACCGCCGCTTCCTTTTCCAGCACCAGCACCCGCTTTCCGGGGAATCGCCGGGTGAGATCGTAGGCGGTGGCCAGGCCCACGATGCCGCCTCCTACAATGATGACCTCGGCTCGTTCCATCGGCTCAGTTCCCTTCTCTCAGCTCTTCCCCGACCGCCTTCACGAAGACCTCGATCATTTCGTCGGCCTGCTCCACCGTCATGGTCAGCGGGGGGGCCAGTCCGATCCAGTGCGGGTCGCACCGCAGGATCAACCCGTGCTTGATCAGCCGTTTCTCCACCTGCTTGCCGAAACGCCGTTCGTCGGCAAAGGGCTTGCCGGTTTCCATGTCCTCGACAAACTCCACGCAACTCAGCGCTCCCCTGCCGCGAACCTCGCCCAGAATCCCCAATGCCCCGATTGCTTCCCGGAGCCTCTTGCGGATGTGCTCACCCACCAATGCTCCCTTGGGAATCAAAGCCTCCTTCTCGATCACCTCGATGACCGCCAGGCCGGCGGCCGTGGCAATGGGGTTGCCCCCGAAGGTGTGCCCGTGGGCGAAGCTGATGTTCTGGCTCTCTTCGCCCCAGAAGGCGGAATAGTGCAACTCGTCCCTGGCGATCATGGCGGCCAGGGGCGCATACCCGCTGGCGAGTCCCTTGCCGGCGCACAGAATATCGGGGGCGACGCCGAAAGTCTGTGCCGCAAACCAGTTTCCGGTACGGCCCATCCCCGTAATGATTTCGTCATAGATCAGGAGAACTCCGTATCGGGAACAGATCTCCCGGACCTCCTGAAAGTACTCCGGCGGAGGCACGACAATGCCGCCGGTGTTGCTGATGGGCTCCAGGATGAAAGCCGCCACTGATTCCGGCCCTTCATGCTGAATCGTATACTCCAGCATGGCGGCGCCGGGATGGGCGCAGGTGGAGCCGGCCAGGTCGAAAGGGCCGGGGAAACAGGAGGGAGGCGGAATATGCACGAAACCGGTGAGAAAAGGTCCGAACACCGCCTTGCGCGGTCCCCCCAGCCCGGAGGCGGACATGGCCCCCATGGTTCCCCCGTGGTAGCCCAGGTAGTTGGCGATCACCTTGTATTTGGCCGGGTTGCCGCTCTGGCGATGATATTGGCGAGCAAACTTGAGGGCCGACTCGGTGGCTTCCGATCCCCCGCTGACCAGCTTGACGGTGTCGAGACCTTGCGGGGTGATTTCCGTCAGCTTCTTGGCGAATCGAACGGTGGTGTCCGAAACGGCGTGCAGGGGCGCCACGAAACTGACCCGTTCCTGCTGCTTGCGGATGGCCTCGATGACGTGCTCGTTTCCATGGCCGATATTCACCACGTAGATCCCGGACACGCCGTCGATATAGCGTTTGCCGTCCACATCCGTCAGGTACACCCCCCGGGCCTCCCGGATGATCAACGGATTGGCTGAAAAGACCTTCATCTGCTGCAGATCCAGCAACAGGTGTCGGACGTCATTGCCGGCAATAAGGGTAGGAGACATGGTTAACCCATTTCTCACCGGGCCGCGCCCGGTGTGATCAAGATTGCTCCGGATTCGACGAGGAGAGGCTTCCTCAGGCGCCCCCAAACGGGCTCCGACGCAGGGCTTCCTGAATGATGGATTCAGGCACTTCGTATTGACCGAGGGCCTTGTTTCCCTGGTAGCCCATATCCTCGATGCCGATGGGGCTGGTGTAGAAGGCGTCGACGGTCATTTTGCGCATCCATTCGAAAAACCGCACTCCGGGGGCAAGATCCGAAACAGGGTGAATGCGGTAGGTGCTGAACCCCTGGTAATCTTCCGAGGCCCCGTATCGGGTGGCCCGAGCCCCCTCCACTTTTTCCGGATCCCCCTCATCGACCAGGCGATCCAACAGAGAGGTCTGCTGCTCCTCGGTGGCTTCCAGAAACGAGGCGCCGTGTTCCTGGCGCATCTGGGCTTCCAGCCAGAGCAGTCCTCCGGTGTAGATGTCGGCCAACTCGGGGTTCCGGCTGCACAGCAGGTCGATGAACTCTGGAGCGCCCGCATCCACGGCGCTTCCCGAATGCTCGTCAGCCGGAATGATCAGTTCGGCCAGCCGCTGAATGGTCCGGTATTCGTGGGGTTTGAACAACTTGGGCTGGTAGGCGCCCGTCCGTTCCTTCTCTTCCCTGGCCTCCCCATGAACTTGCTCCCCCCAGGCGAACTCGAAGGGAGCGACCCCGCCGGCCGTCAAGGCCAGGGCGATCCGCTCCAGCATCTGCCGCCGGGTCAGCGGCTGCCGGATCTCCGGTTCCGGGGAATGGTCAGACATTTCCCTTCCTCATTTCTTCAGCCAGATGGTCGGAAGCTCTCCAGGCCAGGGCGTTGATGGTCAGGGTGGGATTCTTGTCGGGGTTGCTCACGAAGGTGCCGCCGTCGCAGACCAGCAGGTTCTTCACTTCGTGAGCTTGGCAGAAGCCGTTCAGCACGGAGTTCTTGGGACTGTCCCCCATCCGAACGGTCCCCACCTCGTGGATGATGGTCCCCGGCACCGAGATGCCGTGGCGATCGAAATGGCTGGTCAACCCGATCACCTTGCCCCCCATGCTCTCGATGAGGTCTGCAAAGGTCTTTTCCATGTGCCGCGCCTGCTTCCATTCATAGTCGGACCACTTGAAGTGAAAGCGCAACACCGGAATGCCCCACCGATCAACCACCTCGGGATCGATCTCGCAATAGCTCAAGTTGTTGGGAATCATCTCGCCCCGTCCCGCGAAACGGACGAAGGCCCCATACTCTTTCCGCACCTGCCGCTTCAGCTTCAGGCCGTATCCGTGCCGTCGGGCCGCGCCGTGAAAGTCCCCCACCCGGGGCATGTTGTAGCCGCCCCCAATTTCGATGTGGTATCCCCGCGGGAACCCCAGGCGATCGTGATCTTCCCACCGCCACCAGGGCATGTAGAGGTGGGCCCCGCTCATCCCGTCGGTGTTGTATCGGGGCAGGTTTTCCAGGCTGGGGACGTAGCCCGCCATGCCCAGCCCCACCGTATCCATGAGAAAACGGCCCACCGTGCCCGAGCCGTTGGCCAAGCCGTTGGGAAAGAGGCTGGAGCGGGAATTCAGGAGCAGACGAGCCGACTCGCAGGCGCTGGCCGCCACCACCACCACTCGGCAGGCGATTCGCTTTTCGGTGCGGCTCTGCTTGTCGACGTAGACCACCCCGCTGGCCCTGCCTCGGGCGTCGGTCAGAATCTCCCGCGCCATGGCCGAGTGGATGATCTTGAGCTTGCCCGTCTCCAGCGCGGGAAAGATCTGCACCTGGCTGGAGGAGTAGTTGGAGGCGGTAATGCAGCCGCGGCCGCACTGGCCGCAGTAGTGGCAGGCGGGACGCCCGTTCAGCGGCCGTGTGATCACCGCCCTCCGCATGGCGATGCAGGGAATTCCCAGCTTGTGGCTCGCCTTCCGGATAACCAGTTCGTGAGCCTTGGGAGGCGGAGGCGGCTGAAAAACACCGTCGGGGGCGCTGCGAATCCCCTCTCTGGTGCCGGTGATTCCAATGAAGGATTCAACCTTGTCGTAATAGGGGGCGATGTCTTCGTAGGAGATGGGCCAGTTGGCCCCCAGACCGTCCCGATCGTAGGGCCGAAAGTCGTAGTCGGAAAAACGCAGCGAGATCCGCCCGTAATGGTTGGTCCGCCCTCCCACGACGCGGGAGCGAAACCAGAGGAAGTCGCTGCCCTTGGCGACGGTGTAGGGCTCTCCCTCGAGGGTCCACCCGCCCTTGACGGCGCTGGCGTTGAAATGACCGAAGGCCTCTCCCCGCCCGAAGTAGACGCCTCCGCCCTCCTCGGCACCGCGATGATCCACCTCGTGGGGCCAGACGTGCTCCTTGAAGTCGGCCAGCGGGTTCAGCATGGGGCCGGCTTCCAGCAAGGTGACCCGAATCCCCATTCGGGTCAGGACGTGGGCAACGGTTCCACCCCCCGCTCCCGAGCCGATCACCACCACTTCGTGCTGTTCAGGGGTCTGCCTGATGTGAGCCATGGCGGTATTCAAGCACAACCAAGTGAGAAATCAAACCTGGCCTCCCGTCGTTGCCGGGAAGTCTCCAAAGCGCGAACCGGGACAAGGCGATGCGAAGCTGATTCCAGACAGAGCCCCCGGTTCAGGCCGGCGGCCGGCGCAACCGAAATAAAGAGACCGGTGTTCCGTTGCAGAAATAGGCCGCGCCCCTGCCCCCGACGACGGTGCGGTCCATTCGAGGGTGAAACAGGGGGACGTTAATAAAGACGAACCACGAATGAACACGAATAGGCACGAATACGAATGGATCTCTTTCCGTTTTTCTTCGTGGGCTATCGGCAACAACACAAGACAAGGCTGCCCTAATTCTGAGAAAGGACACCAATGGCCTGCACGGCGGCTCAGGCCAGCACGTCGAAGCCTTGCCAGGTGATCTTGGCGCCGACCGCCTCGATCTTGGGCCAGGCATCCTGGTGCTCCTTGGATACCGCCCAGGTCGCCCGTTGGGTTTCCGTTTCGAACGAGATATCGATCTCGTACATGGTCGAAGACTCGTAGTGGCGCAGGAGGCGGGTCGAGAGGAAGCCCTTCTGCACCTTGATGGCGGGGACGTAGGCGTCCCGGTAGAGTTTTTCCAGCTTCTTGCCCATTCCTGCCTTGGTCTCGATATAGATGTGAAGCTGAACCGACTTCTTGGCGTACTTTCCGGCGGCCGCAAGGGGCCGGCCCAGGACGGCGCCCACGATTCCCAGTCCGGCGGCCTTGAGCCAGTTGCGGCGGTGGTCCAAGGATTGGACAACTCGGCAGGTCGAAGTTTTCATCGGTCTTTGTCCTCTTTTTTCGGAACGGGCGAATTTGAAACAACCCCTGTCTCACCCTGTATGATCCGCCCCCTCCTAGGGGAAGGTTGTGCAACTAGGTAAAAAGTGAATAGTGGATAGTGATTTGATCGACAGGTTAAGCTCTTGTCGATTTCGGCGCAGTCTTTCAAAATGGCTCAACTACCTCATCAGGTGCCTGTCTGTTCCCAAGACTCTCCACTCTTCACTAATTTGAAACAAACTGTTTCACCGTCGAAGGATGCGCCCTTTGTGGGGGCGGAGCTGGGCTTACCTGGGGTACCGGTACGGCCCCGGCAACCTCTGCTGAAGATCAGCGCCCGGCCTGTCTTCACGCAGTTGCGCCAAGTGGACCACCGGGTGCCCGACAGCCCCCTCGGCACCCTGCCCGACACCCTTTCTTTATCACGAAACCGGGAACGGCGACAGGACTAGTTTTTGCCGGGGCGCCCCACCCTGACCCCTGCTTGACCCGCCAAGCCGACGAGCCATAGAATTCCTGCGTTCATGGGAGTCGTAATGTTAATGCAAAGCGCCATCGGTCTGGCTGTCTTCCTGGGACTGGCCTGGGCCATGAGCGAGCATCGGCGCAAGGTGTCGCTGCGCCTGGTGGGCTTGGGTCTGGCCTTGCAATTGGCCCTTGGAATCCTGCTTCTGAAGGTCCCCGGCTCCGGCGAGATCTTTCTGGGTTTCAACCGGGTGATCCTGGCCCTGGAAGCATCGGTCCAGGCGGGAACGGCTTTTGTCTTCGGCTATCTGGGAGGAGGTCCCCCTCCTTTCGAGGAGAAGGAGCCCTCCTACACCTACGTTCTTGCCTTTCGGGCGCTTCCCCTGCTGCTGCTGATGAGCGCCCTTTCCTCCCTGCTCTTCTACTGGAAGGTGCTGCCCCTGGTGGTGAAAGGGTTCTCGCGGGTGTTGGAAAAGACGCTGCGCCTGGGAGGCGCCGAGGGTCTGGGTGTCTCCGCCAACATCTTTCTGGGAATGGTGGAGGCTCCCCTCTTCATCCGGCCCTACCTGGCCAGGATGACCCGTAGCGAGTTGTTCACGGTCATGACCTGCGGGATGGCGACAATCGCCGGAACCGTCATGGTGCTCTATGCCAGCATCCTGTCGGACATCATTCCCAACGTCATCGGGCACATTCTGACAGCTTCCCTTCTCAACGCCGTGGCCGCCGTGATCATCTCCAAGATCATGATTCCGGAGACCGGTCCGGGAACCTCGGGGGAGTTGGTTGAACCCGAACCGTTCAGCAGTTCCATGGACGCCATCACCAAGGGCACGCTCCGGGGCGTCCAGCTCCTCTTGAACATCGTAGCCATGTTACTGGTCATGGTGGCCCTCATTCACCTGGCAAACCTGGTGCTGGGCGTCCTCCCCGCCGGAAGCTCCGGCGCCGTGACGCTGCAGGGAATCTTGGGAATCGCCAGTGCGCCCATCGTGTGGCTCATGGGGATTCCCTGGAGCCAGTCCTGGGCTGCCGGAGAACTGATGGGCACCAAGATGGTGATCAACGAACTGGTGGCCTACATCAACCTGAGCCAACTCTCCCCCGGCGCCCTGTCCCCGCGAAGCCTGGTCATCATGACCTACGCCATGTGCGGATTCGCCAACCCCGGCAGCCTGGGAATCATGATCGGCGGGCTGGGCACCATGGCCCCCGAGCGGCGGGCCGAGGTGGTCAGCCTGGGGCTGCGTTCCATCGTCGCCGGAACCCTGTCCACCTGCATGACCGGTGCGCTGGTGGGCCTGCTTTATTGACTTTCCCCGTTTGGATCGAAACGCTCTCTGGTTTATACTAGCGGGTAAGCCACAACCGCGCGGCAGGTCCCGCGGGTTGGACCGGTAACTGCTTCACATCACACCTTTTAACGCACATTTTTTCAGGCGCGCCCCACAACCCCGGAGGTAAGGAAATGGATACGGCCAAACTGGAGTCCGTCGCTCGTGCCCTGGTTCGGAAGGGCAAGGGAATCCTGGCTGCAGACGAGAGCTCGGGAACCATCAAGAAGCGATTCGACAGCATTCAGGTGAAATCGACCGAGCCCAACCGCCTCTTCTACCGCCGCATGCTGTTCACCACCCCGGGAATGGAGGATTTCATCAGCGGGGTGATCCTGTTCGACGAAACCCTCCGCCAAGTCGGGCCCGACGGCGTTCCCCTGTGCCAGATCCTGGCGGGGAAAGGAGTGCATCCCGGCATCAAGGTGGACAAGGGAGCCAAGGCCCTGGCCGGCTTTCCCGGGGAGAAGATTACCGAGGGGCTGGACGGCCTGCGCGAGCGCCTGGCCGAGTACCGCGACCTGGGGGCGCGGTTCGCCAAGTGGCGCTCGGTGATCACGATCGGCGAGGGGATTCCGAGCCGCTCCTGTATCGACGGCAATGCCCGAGGCCTGGCCCGCTACGCCGCCCTCTGCCAGGAAGCCGGACTGGTGCCCATCGTGGAACCCGAGGTGCTGATGGACGGAGCTCACACCATCGAGCGCTGCGAAGAGGTGACCGCCGACACCCTCACCACCGTCTTCTTCGAGCTTCACCGGCATCGTGTTCACCTGGAGGGCATCCTGCTCAAGCCCAATATGGTCATCTCAGGCAAAGGGTGCCCCGTGCAGGCCGGCGCCACCGAGGTTGCCGAAGCCACCCTTCGCTGCTTTCGACGGAGCGTCCCGGCGGCCGTGCCGGGCATCGTCTTCCTCTCGGGCGGCCAGACGCCGCTCCAGGCCACCGAAAACCTGCAGGCCATGAACGCCCTGGGGCCCTCGCCCTGGCAGCTCAGCTTCTCCTATGGGAGGGCACTGCAGGAAACCACTCTGAAGGCCTGGAACGGTCACGCCGACAATTTCGACCAGGCTCAGGCGACCTTCCATCATCGCTCCAAGTGCACCGGCGCGGCCCGCGACGGCCGGTACAACCCCGTGATGGAAGATGAAGTCGTTTCGCTCTCCAGGGCTTAAGCCGCGATCGAACCTCGCTGTACTCCAATTAAACGCCGGGCTCATCTTCCTCCGAAGCGTCCCCGGTTGCCCGGCAGGTTGGCTCCAAGGCCGGTTTCCGTCTGCCATTACTGCTGAAAACGAAAGGACTCAACGCCGCCCATGAATGGTTTCAGCCTCGAATCCCACGGCATTCACGTCCATAGAATTTACCGGAACTTTTCCCCGGCCCAGCTCTACGAGGAAGCCATCCGCCACGAATCGGACAGCAAGGTCTCCTCCAACGGCGCGCTCATGGCCTATTCGGGGACCAAGACCGGCCGTTCGCCCAAGGACAAGCGAGTGGTCCGCAACGCGGCGTCCGAGTCGGAGGTCTGGTGGGGCAGCGTCAATGTGCCGCTGGGCGAGACGCCCTTCATCATCAACCGCGAGCGGGCCCTCGACTACCTGAATACCCGTAAACGAATCTATTGCACCGACGGGTTCGCCGGCTGGCACCCCGAGTACCGGATCAAGGTGCGGGTGATCGCCTCCCGTCCCTACCACTCTCTCTTCATGTGGAACATGTTGATCCGGCCCAACGCCCGGGAACTGGAAGACTTCGGCACGCCGGACGTGACCATCTTCAACGCCGGCGCCTTCCCCGCCAACCGTCACACGTCCGGCATGACCTCCAAGACCAGCGTCGACCTGAGCCTGGAGGACCGCGAAGTGGTGATTCTGGGCACTGAATATGCCGGGGAGATGAAAAAGGCCGTGTTCAGCTACATGAACTACGCCATGCCCAAGCATGGGGTCCTGTCGATGCACTGCTCGGCCACGGCCGAACAGGCGGGGGAAGGTTCGTCGATCCTGTTCGGCCTTTCCGGCACCGGCAAGACCACCCTGTCGGCCGACCCCAAGCGGCGGCTGGTGGGCGACGATGAGCACTGCTGGACCGACGACGGCATCTTCAACATCGAAGGGGGCTGTTACGCCAAGGCCATTCACCTCACCCGGGAGGCGGAGCCCCAGATTTTCGACGCGCTTCGTTTCGGCGCCGTGTTGGAGAACGTCTCCTACGACCAGGCGACCCGCCACGTCGACTTTGACGACGACACCATTACCGAGAACACTCGAGGGGCTTACCCCATCGACTACATCCCCAATGCCAAGGTGCCCTGCCTGGCCGGCCACCCCACCGACGTGATCTTTCTGACCTGCGACGCCTTCGGAGTGCTGCCCCCGCTGAGCCGCCTCACTCCCGACCAGGCCGAGTACCACTTCATCAGCGGCTACACCGCCAAGGTGGCCGGCACCGAAGTCGGGGTTACCGAGCCCCAGGCCACCTTTTCCCCCTGCTTCGGGGGACCCTTCCTGGTATGGCACCCGGGCAAATACGCCCGCATGCTCAGCCAGCGCATCCGCCGTCACGGGGCCCAGGTCTGGCTGGTGAACACCGGCTGGTCGGGCGGGGCTTACGGCACCGGCTCACGCATCCGGTTGAAGTACACGCGGGCCATGCTGGACGCGATCTATGCCGGCGCCCTGCGGGAGGCAAGCACCGTCACCGACCCCACCTTCGGCCTGGAGGTGATTGCCGAATGTCCGGGGGCGCCGCGTGAGCTGATGCTGCCTCGCGATTCCTGGGCGGACAAGGCCGCCTACGACCGGACGGCAGCCAGGCTGGCGGGATTGTTCAAGGAAAACTTCAGGGCCTACGAGAGCGGTGTGACCGACGAGGTGCGGACCGCCGGACCGCGCTAGGCGGAACCTCCCGGCCCACGCCGCGAATCCGGCGAGTCATCGCGGAAATCCCTCTACACGAATGGCAGGAAATCGCCCTTGGAGTCGAACTCCAGGTCCGCGAGGGGAGCTACAACGCTCAAGTCGCCGCGGGATTCCACTTCGGGAAGATAGGCCTCCGAAACCAGAATCTCCCGCAAGTCGAGCGTGTCGTGAATACGAACCACCTTGGCCTGCTCGGGCTCAACCAGGCCCACCGTCCCCAACGCCAGGGTCAGCGCCTTCCGGTCGTTGTCGAAGGTGATGGGAATCGATGCTCCTGAAGGCGCATTGCCCGTCATGCAGTTGATATAGGTGGCTTCGCGGTTCATTCGATCCACGGCCCGGCGGTGGCAGTATTCGGCCATTCCGAGACCCGACGCGTTCCCGTGGGTTTCGTCGGTCAGGTCACGGACGTAGATGCGAGTGATCCTGGGACGCTCGCTATCGGTCGCCCTGTGGTCGTTGTACTTGCGGCCGATGACATTGGTGTCCATGCCGGCCCCGCTGATGTCCTTGCCGATCCGGTCGACCACCAGCAGATCGATGTTTTCAAAGGGCAATCTCGGCATCCATCGCTTGGCCAGCACCAGCAGTTCCTTTTCGCGTTCGAGAAAATCCCCTGGAGTCACCGCCTCGATCAGAGCCGTCTGATCGTACTGGTTTTCCACGATCCCCAGCCCCAGCAGAACACCACACTTTTCGATGACGGTTCGGGCGATGGAACGGACCATCTGATCCCAACTGAAGTGAATGATGGCCTGGTGATAGAGGGCCGCGCCCTTGTGCTTTCCGAACCCGATGAGCATCATCTTGTGAAGCCCGCTCTCGATTTCGCCGTTGAAGCCGGTGTGAGGCTTGACCCGCGCCACCACCGCCACGTGGTCGGCCTCAAAGGCCAGCCTGTCGAACAGCACCGGGACTCCTTCCTCGGTGCGGCCCACCTCGACAGTCTCCATGGAGGCCCGTATGGGCGCCCCGGTGAACTCTTCGGTGACCCCGTAGCTTTCGATGATGCCCCGCTGGTTCTCCGCAATGCCTCCGCCGTGGCTTCCCATGGCAGGAACCAGGAAAGGCTTTCCTCCCAGCGCCTTGAGCTCGTCCACCAGCGACTTGACGATCAAGGCGATGTTGGCGATGCCCCGGCTGCCCACCGAAATGGCGATGCTCTGACCGGGCTTGACCTGAGACGACAGGTTGAGCCGGGCCACTTCGTCTCGAACCGTCCCGGGAATGTCATCCACCGTGGGCGCTTCAAAATGCTGAGCCACTCTCATCAGTCGCGGGTAGGACATCTTGAGTCTCCTCTATTTGGATGCCTGGATTAGCAGTCCAAGTTCTACCACGAGACGACCGGTTTGGGAAGTGGCGGCAAAGGAACACTTGCCAGCGTCCGTTCAAATCCGTCCCCAACGTGCGATTGTCGTTCCACCCGAAGTCGTTCTCCCTGACCGCTGGGAATATCACCTCTATTCGGTCTAAACTGGATATATGCCGAGCTTTGAATTTTCAATCGGGTACGGAAATGAAAATTACCCTCAACATCGACGACGAAACCGTGAAAAAGGTCCGCAAGATTGCCATGGACAAGGGCACGACCCTGACAGCCATGGTGAGGGGCTATCTGACGTCCATCGCCGGCAGTGACGCCGCCACACGCAAAGCGGACGCGGGCAGACTGATGGAGACGTTCGAGAAAGTGAGCCGAGATATGGGTCCCCGAACGTGGACGCGAGAGGACCTGTATGACCGGCCTCGGCGATACCATGGCCGATAAGGACTTCCTTTAAGCCGAACTTCATCCACAACAAACCAGGAAAAACCAGGATAAGGCGTTGAAACAGCGGCCTTTTGTGGGGGGCCATGAGTGGTTTCGTGTGGGATTATGTTTACATGTATACAGGCGTCTTGTAGGGGTGTTATCTCTTGACACCATATGTTGTGCCTTGTATGCTGTTTCCATGTCCTATCACCTCGAATCCATTCCCAACCGCGGCAGCCGTCCCACCCTCCTCATCCGTGAGGCCTGGCGCGAGGGCAAACGCATCCGCAAGAAGACCCGCG
>JAJDUG010000006.1 GCA_022826755.1 Acidobacteriota bacterium | reverse complement strand
CGCCTGATTATTCGTCCATGACTGACTACGTGCTGGCCTACGCTTGGCTCAAGGTCGCCCTGGACAAAGGGGCCAGTTCCTACACAACTGTGTTCGGACGTAAAGTAACCACAGAGAGTTGGTTGCGACGCAAGATGACCGTCGAGCAGGTGGCCGAAGCTGGGAAACTGGCCGGTGAGTTCCAGGAGCGCATCGCATCCTCGAAATCGAAGTAACCCCCGGACTTCCGATAAAGTCCCAATCTGTCAATCAGGTAAATTTCGGGGTGCTGATGAAGACAAACACAGGTTTTTGGAAGTTGTGCAGACAGGGCACGGCTACGGGACTTATGTTGCTGCTGACAGTGATTGGATTATCGCCTGTGGCAGAGGCAGGAGGAACGTGGATCAGGCGGGACTGGTCCAAGGTGCAGAGAATTACATCCGGAGCCCGAACCAGGGTGCGGCTGTACAAGGACCGGGCTCCTGGAGGCATTCAGAAGGTTGAAGGCCAATTCCAGTCGGCGTCGACCGAGGCCATCATGGTCCTGTCGCCGGACGGAAAAACGCTCGCTCTCCAGAAGCAATCGGTTGAAAGGGTTCTGGTGTATCGACCTATAGAGAAGCGCTATCAGGCATGGATCACTGCTGCGGCAACCTCTGCGTATTTTTTCGGGTCGGCACCCGGGTGGGATCTGAACAGCCGGGGCTGGGCCCTTTTTGGTGGTTTGTACGTGGGATTGCCCACAGGGATAGCTTTTTTGGCAGCCCCCAGATGGGGCGGCATCTACAACGTACCGCGCAAACTCCGAGATGATCCTGCGGACACGACGCCGCCAACAGCGACCAAGCGAAGCTCAGCCACCTCAGGGAGCGGTTTGCTCTTGCTCGAAGATCCGGCCTTTGGACCGGAGTTGGGCCAGTCGAAAACCCGGCAACCTCTGCTTCGGGAAAAGCTTCTGCTCGAATTGTCGAGCCGGCCCGTGCATGCGCACCAGTCAGGTACTGAATGATCTCCCCTGCTGTGCTCCCACTTCCGATAACACCCTCTATGTAAACTTCCGACCTTCTCTCTCAGGACGTGCCGATTGAGTACGTGCTGCACTCTGGCGGACACACCAATCCCAGAACCACCCGGATCTATGCATACAAAGATCTCCGACCCCTGGCACGGGCAGCTTGCCACCCCACTCGACAGCCCGGGACTCAGGGTTGATACTCGGCTGACGTGTCCGTCAACGTTCCGAATGGTCCAATGGATTCCTGTTCAATTAGGGGGATTTAATGAGGGGAGTGAAGCGGGCTAATCCACAGTAAGTCGTTTATAATTATTGAGTTATAATCGAACCATTTCAGCCGCGTAGGGCGAATTTTGATCCGCGTCCCCGAACGCACGACCTCCCAAAAGTCAATCACTCCCCCCTTGAGGGGGAGTCGGCGAGAGTTTGTTGACGGACGTTATGCGGAATTGGGGAGCGGAGGCCCGGAAATCATCACTTGGAAAATCGTGTCCGCCGCAGGTGGAACCAGAGCGCCGCGGCAGCAACCAGCCCCACCGCCGCCAGCCCCCAGGGCCCGCCTTTTTTCCACACCATGATCAGGCTGCCGCAACCGGCGACCGCGGTCGCCAGGGTCATGAGGCTGTTCCAGGTCCAGCGGCTCGCACCCCGGGGCATTTCCGGCCCCAGCACCTTCCGCTGGTTCATCAGTAGCAGGAAGGTCAGGTAGGCCAGCGGCAGCAGGATGAAGCCGAATACCGAGGTGGGGATGGCCAGCCAGAAGGCGGCCTTGCTCCAGACAAAGGGTCCCAGGGCCCCGGTGGCCGCGGTCAGGGTGGCCAGCCGGTAGGTCCAGCCGGTGGCGGGGAGGTTGAACATCTCGCAGATCACCAGCCCGGAGGCCAGCATCAGCAGCGTAATGGTCGAGAGGGCCATGCCCAGCACCCCCAGCCCGAAGACCAGGTTGGCGAAGGATCGTCCGCTCAGCGGCTGCAGCGAGTCGGCCAGGTCGAAGGCGTCCCGGGTCACCAGCGTCGCTGCCAGCTTTCTCTCGGCCGGGGAGAAGGCCATGGTTTCCGCCGGCGCCACGGATTCACCGGCGGCCGCTCGCCCCTGCAACAATTGCTGGAACTCCCTCTGCTGAATGGGCGAGGCGGCGGCCATCCGCTGCTCGGCCGTCTCCGGTCCCAGACCCGGCTGCGGCTGGACGTGGAACTGGGTGGCGGCGGCGATGACCACGCAACTGGTGGCGATCACGAAGGGGATCAGCATGCCGCTGCCCAGATCGAAGATCACAAATCCGCGAAAGGCCTTGCCCCACTTGCGCCTGAGCAGCGTATAGGGAAAGAGGAAGGTCATGTTGATGCCCACGGCCGTGGCCGCGGCGCTGACCAGCACGTCGGTCTGCTTCTGCACGATGAGGTCGCTCCAGTAGGAGCGATGGGCCTCGTTCACGGCCTGAAGCAGCGGCAGGTACTGTTCCGAGGGACTGAGAAGCGATTGCGGATTGGGGATGAAACCCTTCCACAGAGACTGCCAGGGCAATCCCTGGGAAGAGAGGCTCAGGGTGATCACCACCGCGATGAAGCAGGCCACGATCAGGGCCACCGCGATCTTGAGAATGACCTCGTAGAACTTGACTCCCATGCGGCCGCGCCCGTAGCTCCAGGTGGCGGCCGTCGAAACCCCCAGGATCAAGAGCACCACCAGGGCCTTGCCCGGCCATCCTTCCACCACCCCCGGAAGCAGGTTCTGCTGCACCACCGCCGTCGCCAGGGAGTACTGGGGCATCGACCACACCAGGCTGGCCAGCAGCGAGGCCAGCGCCCAGCCCCATCCCAGCACGGGGTTGACCTGCCGGTTGACGGCCTGGAAGGGAGAAGCGCCGGTGGAGGTGGTGACATATCCGATGGCGCTCAGCATCACGATGCCCAGCACCATGGCCAGCGGCTGCAGCCAGAGCAGGGAGTAGCCGGCCAGCACGCCCAGGTAGAGGCTGCTGCTCAAGGAGCCGCCGCCCAGGGTCAGGGCGCTCTGCAGCCAACCCGGCCCCGAAAGCTTGAAGTAGGCCAGCACCAGCGCAAGCCCGCCTTTCCCCTGGGCCTCGAGGAGGGTCTGCTCTTCCGAACGTGGGGCAGGCGGGGCGGCGGTATTCATTGCGGGGTCCTCGCGGAAAGGGGGTCCGAAATCGGCGGAAGATTGCTGAACAAGACCCGGAGAATATCGGGGGGCTTCCCACCTGTCAAGCCATTGGCCCGCAAGTCCGAGGACCCGAACGGCGCCTGGAAGGCGGGGGCCGGCCAACCCGGCAAACCCGCGACGGACCCGACCGGCTCTCGACTCCCTGAAAAGACTTGACAACCCGTCCCGCCTGAAGGATTTTAGGGGCTCCCGGTCAGGCGCCCATCCAAGGGCCGGGCCGCCGAAAACCCGCTTTTCCGGGGTGTTCCCATCCAACGGCCGGCTGACCTTTGCCCGGCCGGTCAGGGTTTCGCATCCGGCAACAGGCTTCGCCGCAATCGCAATAAAACCATTTCAGAAAGGTAGCCCTCAATGTCCCAACCTCCGCTGTCTTCCCATCGCATCGACCAACCGACCGATCGCAGGACCTTCCTCAAGGCCTGCGGGGCGGCCGCGGGCTCGATGGTGCTGGTTCCGCTTTCCGGCTGCCGGCAGGCCCCGCCGCCGGAACCCGTCAGCCGCCCCGCCCACCTGGTGCAGTTCGGCCACACCGACCTCTACGTCTCCAGGCACTGCCAGGGCACGGCCTTCCGGAGCCATCTCAGCCGCGAGGGCGGGGATGCCGAGGCTCACAAGCTGATCCGGCATTGTATCGACATCGGCATCAACTTCTTCGACTCCGCCGAAGCCTACGGCCACGGAGGATCCGAGACCGCATTGGGACACGGCGTCGCCGGACGGAGGAGCGAGGTGGTGATCTCCACCAAGGCCGCTCAAAGCGGGGCCGACGGGAAGCCCCTGGTCTTCACCAGGGAGATCCTGACCCAAAAATGCGAAGCCAGTCTCAAACGCCTGAAAACCGATTACATCGATATTTATTCGCTGCACGGCGCCGACAAGCTCACTCCCTCCGAAGAGCAATTCTCTCCGCCTCACGACACCCCGACGCTGAAACACATGGAGGAGATTGCCGACATCATGGACAGCCTGGTTCAGTCCGGCAAGATCCGCTACTGGGGAGTGTCCAACCACCTGCCCAGACAGGTGGACGAACTGATCGAGATCGGAATGAGGGATGACAGGTCCGGCAAGTCCCGCCTCGCCGGCCTGCAGGACTACTACAACATCGTGTCCGGCGCCCGCCGAGACTTCATGAGCGAGCAGTTGTTTCCGCTGATTCGCAAGGGCAACCTGGGACTGATGGCCTTCAGCCCTCTGGGCGAAGGCAGACTGGTGCCGGGCCGAATGGTCAAGGAGGGGTCTCCCCTGGTGGGCGTGATCGAGGAACTGGACCGGGTCGCGAAAGAGCTGGGAGTCAGCCGCCCCCAAGTGTGCGTGGCCTGGGTGCTCTCTCACCCCGAGGTGACCAGCGCCCTGTCCGGAGGAGAAAAGCCCGAGCACGTGGAGGACAACTTCAAGGGCACCCAACTCACCCTGCCGGAAGAGGCCCTGAAGCGGCTCAAGGCCGCCTCCGACACCTACAACGAGCTGACGGCCAAAGCCAAGAGCTGAGGGTCTCGACCCCGGCAACAGGCTTGGCCGCAACCGCATACAACCATTCCAGAAAGGTAAATCACCATGTCCCTACGTCCCCTGTCTTCCCACGCCGTCGGCAGTTCGACCGATCGCAGGACCTTCCTCAAGGCCTGCGGAGCGGCTGCCGGCTCGATGGTGCTGGCCCCGTTGTCCGGTTGCCGGCAGGCGCCACCGCCGCCCGAAACCCCCAGCCGTCCCTCGCACCTGGTGCAGTTCGGCCACACCGATCTCTGGGTCTCCAGGCACTGCCAGGGCACGGCCTTCCGGCGCCACCTCAGCCGCGAGGGCGGGGACGCCGAGGCTCACAAGCTGATCCGGCACTGCATCGACATCGGCATCAACTTCTTCGACTCGGCCGAAGGATACGGCATGGGAGGGTCCGAGACCGCATTGGGGCACGGCGTCGCCGGACGGCGCAGCGAAGTGGTGATCGCCACCAAGGGCTCGCCGCATCCCGCCGGTGAGAAGCCCCTGGTCTTCACCAGGGAGATCCTGACCCAGAAGTGCGAAGCCAGCCTCAAACGCCTGAACACCGACTACATCGACATCTACCTGCTGCACGGTCCCGACGGGATGACTCCGTCCTCCGAACGTCCGGAGCCGCCTCCCGGCACCGCGACCCTGGAGCACATGGAGATGATCGCCGACACCATGGAAAGCCTGGTCCAGGCCGGCAAGATCCGTTACTGGGGGGTTTCCAACCACCTGGCCAAACAGGTGGACGAGCTGATCGAGATCGGGATGAGGCCGGACCGGTCCGGGAAATCCCGCATTGCCGGCCTGGAGGACTACTACAACATCGTGTCGGGCGCCCGCCGGGACTTCATGACCCAGGAGCTGTTCCCGCTGATTCGCAAGGGCAACCTGGGGCTGATGGCCTTCAGTCCTCTGGGCGAAGGCAGACTGGTGCCGGGCAGAGAGCCCGAGGAGGGATCTCCCCTGGTGGGCGTGGTCGAGGAACTGGACCGGGTCGCCGAAGAACTGGGAGTCAGCCGCCCCCAGGTGTGCGTGGCCTGGGTGCTCTCTCACCCCGAGGTGACCAGCGCCCTCTCCGGAGGAGAAAAACCCGAGCACGTCGAGGACAACTTCAAGGGCACCCAACTCACCCTGCCCGACGAGGCCCTCAAGCGGCTCAAGGCCGTCTCCGACACCTACAACGAACTGATGGCCGAAGCCAAGGCTTGAGGAGCGGAGGCTATCTGCTGCTTCGGGGCCCGGCCGAGAGCTCCGGCAGGTCCGGGCCGCGAGAGGTAATCCGAGGCCTGTCTGGCGCCCCCACACGGGCTTCGGTTCCGTCAGGTTGGAACACCAGTTCCGGGACGACCACTTCCCAGGAATCGCATCTCATGCTCTCCCGGTAGTCCGGGTCCGAGGCTTCGCGGCTCCAGCCGACTATGGCCAACACTCCGGCTGACCGGCAGGATTTCCGGGATGGCGGCCTGAAGCTCTTGGCGAGTCGTCCCACCACCCTCCCCACACGGTTCAGCAACTCCCATTGCCCCCTTTCCCCAACGCGTACCTTCAGGGGATCTCCTGGTGACAGCGCGGCGATGGCCCGGTGGATCGGATCACCCGCCCATCGACGTCCGGCGAAGCCAAGGTCCACCTCTTGAAGGCCGATCCGGACGTAATGGTTTTCGATCGCCGCGGAAACCGGGGGAAGCTCGACAGGCTCGCGGTGCATCACCGAGGGATGCCGGGCCAATGCGTCCTGAAACCTGTGACGTCGATGGAGCCGCGCCAGCGCCAGGGTCTGGCGGGCGCGGGTCATGGACACGTAGTAGAGACGCCGAGGGTCGTCCGGGCCCTCACCGGATCCGATGCGGTCCCAGCCCCCGTCGAGCACGGCCACGTGGTCGAACTCGAGCCCCTTGGCCCGGTGGCCGGTCAGCAGCAGCAGGCCCTGCTGGCGACGGCGGATGTCCCGCCCCCACTCCGCCAGCCATTCGATGAAGTGATCCACCGGGACTTCCCCGCCGCCGCTTTCCAGCTTGTGCTCCCCGATGGCCTGACGCAGCAGATCGTGCCAGGGATCGGACGGGCGCCGTTTGGCCCACGCTTCCAACGCGGCGCTATCGACCAGGCGGGGATTCCGCCCTCGCAGCCATTCCACCAGCGCCCGGGTCTCCCGAAGGCGCCAGAAGCTCGGAATCTCCTCGTTTCCCATCTGCACCGGAACGCCCTGCGCCTGGCAGAAGGCGCGCACCGGGACCAGGTACTCCCACTCGCGCGCGATCACGGCGCAACGCGACCAATCCCAATCGGATGTCAGCCGGGACAGACGCAAGAGCTCACCCATGACAACCCGCGCCTGAGAGACGGGATCACCTCCGGCCGGCAGGATCTGCACCCTTCCCCGGGCAACGGGATCGAGCTCTTCCCAGGCGCCGCCCGCGGGGGCCTTGCTGCGCGCCCGATCGACCCGGATGGGATGACCGGCCTTCATCCGCTCTCTCGCCGGCTCGATTACGGCGTTGGCCGCTTCCACGACGTGGCGCGTGGAACGGTAGTTTGCGGTCAGGTACATGGGCTTGGGACCGTAGTCCTTCTCGAATCGGCGGATGAATTCCACCGAGGTGCCGTTGAAGGCGTAGATGTTCTGGTCGTCGTCGCCTACCGCGAACAGGGTGAGCTTGCCGGCTTCGTCCTCCAGCGTTCGCCCGGCCAGGGCCGAGATCAGCTCATACTGGTCCGACCCGATGTCCTGGTACTCGTCCACCAGGATCCAACGGAAGCCGGCCAGCAGGCGTTCCCGCCTCTCGTCCGCCTCCTCCGCAGGCAGGTCCTTCCCGTGCAGCAAGTCCACCGCGCGGCGGATCACCTCCCGGAACACTTCGTCGTCGGGGCGACCCGCCCTTCCGGTGAAGCTGGCTCCGGCCAGCCGCATCGCCAGGGCGTGGCAGGTAAGCACGGTAACGCCGCGCGCATCCTCTCCGATCAGATCCCGGAGGCGCCGCCGGATATCGACCGCCGCGTGACGGTTGTAGGCCAGGGCCAGGATGCCCCGAGGGCTCTCGCGACGCACGCGTATCAGGTAGGCGACCCGATGCACCAGCACCCGCGTCTTGCCAGAGCCGGGGCCCGCCAGCACCAGTAGGTTGGTCTGCTCGCGGTCGTCGGCGACGATGCGTTGCTGGACGGGGTTCTTCAGGCTTTCGACGATCCGATGCCATGACTCACGCGTGGTCTGGCGTCCGATCTCCTTGTCCCGTTCGGGCAGCCAGCGGGCCAGAAAGACCTTTTGTTCAAGCGTGAAATAGTCCATCGCCAGACGCAGCGCCTCGCTCATGGCCTCCAGGCCGCGCTTGGCGAACTCCGCCATCACGTGAATTTGCAGGACCTGTCCGGTGTAATGGAGCGCCAGGGGCTCGAAGTCGGCCCTGGCGAAGCCGCGGCGCTCGCGCTGTTGCAGGTGAATGGTCATGGCCGGACGAAACACCGCCAGACCCTTGTTTAGCTGGATCACCTCCTGCTCGTGCAGCCACATCAGCGCCCTATCCAACAGCTTGTCCGGCCGCTGGACCCGGCTCCTCAAGATCAGGTCGGACTCGATGGCCCGTGTCAGTTTTCCGAGGGTGGTCTCGACCAGCAGGTCGGTGCCGCGGATCCCCGGCGGCAGGCAGTCCAACAGATGATCCAGCAGGCGACCGGCTGCCTGTCGCCGGATCGTGGCAGTCTCTTCGAGCTTCTGCCACTCGCGCCGCAGCGTCACCCGCAGGGTCTCCGCGTCCCGTTTCCGCACCGTGAGGCTGCCGGCGGCCCCATCCACGCCACGCCCGTCATAGGCGATGCCGCGGACGATGCGCCAGAGCCGCTCCGGCAGGGGATCGGTCAATCCCTGGTCTTGCAGCACCTGGGAGGCAATACGCAGATGCAGGGAGGAGGTGTCTCCCTTGGCCAAGTCCGGCGCCTCCTCACGCATGTGCGAGATCAAGGCGGTCTCGAGGCGGGCTGATTCCTGTAGACGCCGACTGGATGATCGCTCCACGCCGGCGTGAACGAACGCGGTCAGAACCGTGTCGTTGCTGGCGATGCCCAACCGCTCCAGGTCATACAAGGCGCCGCGTACACCTTCGGGACTCAATCCTGAACTCTCCATCAGCTCATCGGTGCTGATGCCCTCGTCGGCGTTGGACTCAATCAACACCTGGGCAATGCGCAACAACTGGCGGCGGTAGTCGTCCGTGATACCTGCTCGCTCCAGCCGCTTGCCGGCCTCCTTAACCGAGTTCACCCGCAGCGAGGAGGGAAACACCTGGACGGCGTTTTCCTCCCGGGTCAGCAACTCCGACTCCTCCAGCCAGGCAACGGCGGTGCGCACCCGGGTATCGTCGGTGGCGGAGTCCCGCTCGAATGCCTTTTCCTCGTCCTCTCCCAGAATCTCGCCCGCGGTGGCCACCACCTCGCCGCCCAATCGCTTCTTGCGGTCCAGGTTGCGCAGTGCCCTGAGGATGGCGTGGATCTCTCGCCGGGTCAGCCGCGAGCGCGCCGACATCCCGAACTGGCGCTCCACGTCCTCCGGCGCGTACAACAGCACGCAACGCGCCGATGCCCGGTCACGCCCGGCGCGGCCGGCCTCCTGGAGATAGTTTTCCAGCGACCCCGGAATGTCGCCGTGAATGACCAGCCGCACGTCCGGCTTGTCGATGCCCATGCCAAAGGCGTTTGTGGCCGCGATGGCGCGCAGATCGCCGTCGATGAAGCGCCGCTGCACCTCCTTCTTGCTTTCCGGCTGCAGGCCCGCGTGAAAATACTCCGCCTCGACCTCCTTCACCTGCAGAAATTCGGCCACTTCCTCGCTCTGCCGCCGGGTGGCGCAGTAGACGATGGCCCCGCCGGGCGTGTCGGGCGGCAGATAGGAGGTCAGGACCTGGTGAATGTCGCTGAACTTCTGGTCGCCCGAGGTCGGAATCACCTCGAAGGTGAGGTTGGGCCTGTCGGCCCCGCCGTCGAAAACCTTCAGCTCGATCCCGAGCTTGTCCCGAAAGTGTTCTTTGATGTCCTTGGTCACGTCGGGCTTGGCGGTGGCGGTCAGGCACAACACCGGCGGCACCGAACCACTACCCGCCTTTTCCCGGATGAAGCGACCCACATAGCGATAATCGGGGCGGAAGTCATGGCCCCAGCGCGACAGGCAGTGGGCCTCGTCCAGCACCCAGCCACCGATCTCTCGCTGATTGAGCACCCGGCGCAGGGAACGGGAGCGGAGTTGCTCCGGAGAGATGAGCAGGATGCCCGCGTCCCCCAGGCGAACCCGGTCCAGGGCCTCTGCCCTTTCAGGCATGGACAGGAGCCCGTTGACGGTCACGCAGGAGCCTATTCCACGCGCCTCCAGTCCCGCGACCTGGTCCGCCATCAGCGCAACCAGGGGCGAGATCACCACCGTCAGGGCGCCGGTGTTGTAATAGCGGGACAGGGCCGGAAGCTGGTAGCAGACAGACTTGCCGGCACCGGTGGGCAGAATGCCCAGAAGGTGATTGCCCGCCATCGCCTCCTCCACGATGGCCTGCTGCAGGGGGCGCCCGCTCTCGTCTGCCGGTTTGGGCCGAAAATCATCGAAGCCGAACCAGCGCTTCAGCTCCTTGCGGGCATCGTGGTGTTCCCGGCACCAGTCGCAGGCGGAATCGGTGCAGGCCGTGTTTCTGAGCCGGCGCACCAGGCGGCCTGCTTCGGGAAACTGATGCCGCACCCAGGGCGGCATGACCGAGTTGCCTCCCGCCACCGACAGCCATGCCAGCGTGTAGGCCAGCGCCCAGCCGCAGTCTCTCGCCTTGCTCAGGACCTCCCACCCCTGAGTCACGCAGGCCTTACCCGAGAGTCGCCGGGCTATGGCCGACCGAGCCCCGACGTCGGAAGGCCTTGGAACACCCCGAAGCTTCGAGAAGAAGTCGTCCAGACCACGATCCAGAACATTACCCTCCAGGGTTCCCAGCCAGTGCCAGGCCGTGAGCAGGTCCGGCTCCGTCTCCTTCAGGGCTGCCTGCTCGTCCCTGAACACCTCCAGAGCAATCCGTGAGTCCAGCTCCGGGTCGTTCACGCGCCCGCGCTTGAGACCCCCGTCCTGATAATGCTTGACGAGGCCATGATAGGGGTGGCGGGGAAAGGCCAGCGGGCTGAGGCGCAGGGTGTCCACCGCCGGCAGCTTGAGCAGCCGCAGGCCGGGCCGGGCCGCCGCCAGGTGTGTCAGGTCGAAGTCGATCAGATTGTGGCCCAGAAGGAAGGACACCCCCTCGGCCAGATCGTCGAGCTTCGCCAGCTCCGATGCCGAACCGCCGCCGGTATACCCTTGCCCGGTATCCGACCGCACCGCGCCGAAGGCACGAATACGGCCGTTTTTTCTGCTTATCTCCAGGTCGAGGGAAAGGCAGAGCGGCTGGGAGGTTGGTTGTTGCAGGGGCGTCGGCGCGGCGGCTTCCGGCTCGGGATTGGACGACGCATGGACCGAATGATCGGCCGCGGGCTGCGAGGTCCCGGGAATTCTGTCTTGGTTGCCCAAACCGTTAGCCCACTCTCAAGGAAAGAACCTGAAATTCTGTGGGATTTTACCCTAAATTGCTCCAAAATCACCCGTAAGTTGTTGATTCCCGGTAGGAGAGGCCGATGAAGGCAATCGGTAGTGGAAGGGACTTGGCCCTCTGCGCGGTCACCGGCAACCGCGCCGGCGAGGACGAATGGTTGCCGGGAATAAGGATGCGGGCGGGACGCCCGCGCTCCCGGGTGGGCATCATCTCCTGACAGCAGTGAGACAGGTCGGGCCGTGTCTGCCTTGACCTTTTGGCCGGATTCCCGAAATATAGAGGCATGCGACACCGATTGAATTGTTTGCCGTTGTTCTTGATCCTTGTGGCGGCCGCGCCGGCTGTCGGCTCAAACGTAGGCGGTGAAGCGCCCACTTGCGGGGAGAGCGCCATCGTCGCCGGCGCCGTGCGTACGGAGGAAGACATTCGGGTTTTCGTTCAATGCGCCTATGAGCTGGTTGAGGAAGTGGGCGCCGAGGCGGCCCGGCGGGCCTTCCACGAGGAAGAGCGTTGGAGGAGTGGTCCGATCTATATTGTGGTGGTCGAACTGTCGCCGGCCCCGGGGGCAGCTCGATTGTTCGTCTTCCCACCCGATCCTTCGAGGGAAGGAGTGCCGCAGGGAACTCTGATCGACAATTTCGGCAGCGACCTCGCCCTGGAAGGGGACCGTGTCGCGAGTCAATTCGGCGAGGGCTGGACCTACTATTCGTTCACCAATCCTGCGACGGGCCGGGAAGAGCCGAAGGCTTCCTACTTCAAGGCCATCGACTGGAACGGGGTGCCTGCCAGGATCGGCGCGGGGATCTACCGCCGCGATATTCCCGGCACCTGCCGCGGGGACGAAGTCAACGCCGTCATGCTGGATGCCGATCCTTCCCAGGTGAGGTTGCAGGAGTTTGTCCGTTGCGCCGCCATGGATCTGGAATCGAGGGGATACTTCGCCACCTTCGCTCTGTCGTTCGATCCTCGCTGGAGAAGCGGGGCGGTCTACCTGTTCGGCCTGGACACCTACGGCAACGCGCTGTTCACCGGGGATCCCTACAGTCACCCCTACGGCACCAGCCTGTCCGAGTTGGACCCGAGCTTTATCGGAACTTTCGGCGGCCGGGACGTTACGGGCGTCGCCGACGCTTTCGGTGAAGCCTTCCTCTACTACTCGACGCGCAATCCCTCTACCGGACTGCAGGCACGCAAGGTGACCTTCGTCAAGAGGGTCATGGTCTTCGGGGTGCCTGTCCTGCTCGCCGCCGGCTACTATCCGCAAGACCTGGACCACGAAGACAACGGCGGTTCCGATTCTCCACCAGGTGACGACACCCAGGCTGCGGGCCGGGGGGGCAGCGCCACCCTTCGCTACTGGCAGGCGCCCACCATTCTCAACCCCTACCTGTCCCGGGGCACCAAGGATGCCGAAGCGGCATCGCTGGTCATCGAGCCCCTGGCCGAGTACACCCCGGACGGCGAGATCGTCCCCGTTCTGGCCACGCGAGTGCCGACCGGCGAGAACGGCGGTTTCTCTGAAGACCGGACCCGCGTCACCTGGACGATTCGGGAGGATGCGCTCTGGTCCGACGGCACCCCCGTGACCGCCGGCGACGTCATTTTTACCTGGCGCTACTGCACCGCTCCGGGCGGCGGCTGCGCCCGATCTCGGAGCTTCGAGAATGTGGCCTCCGTGGATGCCGTCGACGAGCGAACCGTCACCATCAGGTTCCTTGAACCGACGACATTTCCCTATGACCCGTTCGTGTCCAGCCTGAGCCCCATCCTGCAAGCCGCGCAGTTCGCCGACTGCCTGGGCGAGGCGGCGGCCGGCTGCACCGATGCCAACCTGGGACCCATCGGCACGGGCCCCTATGTCGTGTCCGACTTCGGCGCGGACGGCACCATCCTCTACCGGTTCAATCCGCACTACCGGGGCATCGAGTCGGGTCTTCCCTACTTCGGTGAAGTGATCCTCAAGGGCGGAGGGACGGCCGAGGCCGCTGCACGATCCGTGTTCGAGCTCAACGAGGCCGATTATGCCTGGAACCTCCAGGTCGAACCCGATGTGCTGGCTTCGATCTCCGAGGGCGGCGGCGGAACCGTCGTCTCGGCCTTCACCACCCTGGTCGAGCGCCTGGTGCTGAACCAGACCAATCCGGACCCCGGCCTGGGCGATCTTCGTTCGGAGTACGCGGGCGGATCCAACCCGCACCCGTTCCTGACCGACCCGATTGTGGGGCGGGCTCTCTCACTGGCAATCGACCGCGACACCCTGGCCAGGACCGGCTACGGCGAGCAGGCGGGGCGTGCGACCTGCAACGTCTGGCCTGCTCCGCCTGCCCAGGCATCGACCAACAACGACGAATGCCTGGTTCAGAACATGGACCTGGCCAAGGAGATTCTGGACGATGCCGGGATCGTCGATTCCGACGGCGACGGCGTGCGGGAGCGGGAAGGCGTTCCGCTCACGATCCTCTTCCAGACTTCAACCAATTCGGTGCGCCAGGCCTCCCAGGAGCTGATCCAGGGCTGGTGGGCGGAACTCGGCGTCGAGACCGAACTGAAGCATGTCAATCCCAGCGTGTTCTTCGGTGATGACATCACGAGCCCGGACACCGTGGGCAAGTTCTACGCCGACGTTCAGATGTACGCCAACAGGGGAAGCAGCGTGGACCCCGAGAGCTACCTGGGCTCCTGGGTAACCACCGAGATCGCCGGAGCGGCCAACTCGTTTCTCGGATCGAATGTCCCGCGCTTCCAGTCCGACGAATACGATCGGCTCTTCGCCGAGCTCCAGAACACGGTCGACATGGAGCGGCGCAACCGGATCACGATCGAGCTCAACGACCTGCTGGTCGGCAGCTACGCCATCGTTCCCCTGGTTCACCGGGGGGTCGTGTCGGCTCACTCCAATGACATCGAGGGTGTCTGGATGAACGCCTGGGATTCGGAACTGTGGAACTTCGAAACCTGGACGCGACGGGAATAGATCCACCCCATCTCAGGGAGCCAGGCTGAAGGTGAAGAGATTGCTGCCGGCGGCCACGGACACGATCTGCCTGCCGTCCAGCATATAGGTGATGGGATGGGTCGTGATGGGCGACCCGGTCTGGAACCGCCACAGGCTCTTGCCGGTGTGGGCATCCAGTGCGGTGAGATAGCCTTCCATGTCGCCCACGAAGACCAGCCCTCCCGCCGTGGAGAGCGTCCCCGCCCAGGTCGGGGTGTGGAACTTGAACTCCCACTTGACTTCGCCGGTGGTGGGCACCAGGGCCTTGACCACGCCCCAGGTATCTTCGTCGGGCTTGACCCGAGGGAAGCTCCCCAGCCAGAAGTGCCCCGGCTCCAGCTCCTGCTCACTGCTGAAGTAGTCGGTGCACTCCTCCCGGACCACCACGTAGAGCAGCCCGGCATCGGGATTGTAGGAAGGCGCCATCCAGTTGGAGCCTCCTCCCATTCCCGGGCACTGCCGGTTGCCCTCCGGCGTGGGGGCGGTGTCGGGCAGCACCATGGGCCGCCCCTTGGCATCGATTCCGGAGGCCCAGGTGACCCGCGCCACCGCGTTGGCGTGGAGGAACTCTCCGGTTTCCCTGTCCAGGACGTAGTAGAAACCGTTGCGATTGGACTGGACCAGCAGCTTTCTGGGCTTGCCGTCCATTTCGAGATCCAGGAGCACCGGAACTTCGTTGGCGTCCCAGTCGTGGACGTCGTGAGGCGTGAACTGGAAGTACCACTTCATCTTGCCGGTGTCGGGGTCCAGCGCCACCACCGAGGCCGAGTAGAGGTTGTCGCCCAGACGGGTCTCCCCGTTGAGATCGGGGGCCGGGTTGCCGGTGCACCAGTAGAGCAGGTCCAGCTCGGGGTCGTAGGTTCCCGTCATCCAGGTCGGCGCCCCGCCGGTCTTCCAGGAATCTCCCAACCAGGTTTCCGAGCCGGGCTCGCCGGCCGCCGGGATGGTCCAGAACCGCCACAGCCGCTTGCCGGTGTCGGGGTCGTAGGCGTCCAGGAAGCAACGGACGCCGTACTCGCCGCCTCCGGTTCCGATGATGACCTTGTCCTTGACGATGAGGGGAGCGCCGGTGGAGCTGTAGCCGATCTTGTAGTCGGCCCGCTCGATGTCCCAGAGCACGTTTCCTGTCTTGGTGTCCAGGGCCACCAGGTGGGAATCCAGGGTGGCCATGAACAACTTGTCCCGCAGCAGGGCGAACCCTCGATTGATGGGCCCGCAGCAGAGGCTCTGGTCGGGCAGGCTGCGCTGGTACCTCCAGAGCCGCCGGCCGGTTCGGGCGTCCAGGGCATAGCCGTTGTTGTAGGGAGCGGTGATGTACATCATCCCGTCCACCACCAGGGGCACGGTCTGGAACTTGGCGGCAGCCCCCACGCCGGTCTGAAACACCCAGTCGACCCGAAGGTCGGCCACGTTGCCCTTGTGAATCTGCTTGAGGGGGCGGTAGTTCCGGCCGCTGTAATCCCCCCGGTAGGTGAGCCAGTTCTGCGGCTCTTCCAGGGCCCGCACCAATCGCTGGCTGGTCACGTCGCCCGCCCGGGACAGGCCGCTGAACGCAAGGAACATCGGCAGCAGGCATGCCACCGGCACAAACCATGTTCGCTTCATGGGTTCTCCTCTTCGGACACGACTCCTACGCCAGCCGGCCGCCCGGAAGGGGACCGCCCTCGGCGGCTCTGTCCGGATGACTCGAAACCACCCCTCTCCTCGCCATCACTCCCCGGCGGGACGGGTGAGGAAAATCAGCAGGTCCCTCAAGTCCTGGTCGGAAAGCGCGCTTTCGGAATAGGCCGGCATCAGGGAATGGTCCAGGTGGGTGAGTTCCCGGAGCTCGCTCTTGCGATAGCTGTGGTAGTTCTCGTTCCGGTCCAGCACCTGGATGGTGTAGGTGTCCTCGTTGCGGACCACACCCGTAATCTCCTCTCCCGAGGGAGTCACCAGGCGGACAGACTCGTAGCCGCCCGCCATCCGCCCGTCCGCCTGAAGGACGTTCTTGAACTGGGCGCTGGGCTCCCGCATGGCTTCCCGGAAAGACTCCCAGGGGCGGGTGTTCCCGATGCCGGTCAGGTCGGGACCGAAGCGCCCCCCCTCTCCGCGAACCATGTGGCAGCCGGAGCAAAACCCCTTGCCATTGAAGATCTTCCGCCCCGATTCCCAGTCTCCGCTCAATTCCTGCGGCCGGGCCTTGGACCGGAGATCGGTAATGAAGGCGATCATGCGCCACAGGTTGCTGTCGGGAAGCGTCTGGGGAGGCATCTGGGTTCCCTGGATTCCGTTCCTCACCACCTCCAGCATGTCGTGATCGTCGACGACATGGGTGAGCCGCCCTCGAACCAGGTCGGGCCCGCGGAATCCCCCGCCGCCTTCCATTCCGTGGCAGCCGGCGCAGTAATAGCGGAAGAGGCCCTTCCCGACCAGAATGTCTTCCGGGTTCCCCTTGTAGGGGTTCTGCTTCCTCTCTTCTTCCTCCGCCACCGCCAGGGCCGGGATTGCGGAGGTCGAGCCCAGGACGACAGCGACGATGGCCAAGACAAGCCACGGCAACCGTCTTGCGAGAGTCGGCATACTCACCTCACCAACTGGAGAATGGCCTGACGAAACCATTTTCGGCCGATTTTATGGTAAGGCTCCCAGGAAGTCAAAAGCCGGCCGGCGCCTCTCCTGATCCATGAGACCGTTGACCAGGCGGCCGGCACCCCGAAGCCCGGGCTTCCAATCCATGCCTGAGTCGTCTCGCTCCTTTCCTGCCCTTCCAGGAACAAGCAAAGAATGGCGCTGCCGGCGCCTGGCTCGCTGAGGTTTCGCTGGCGCCCAGGGGCGGGAAACTGATACAAAACGCATGGTGCTGTTTCTCCTTGTGAGGGGTGGTGCAGCCGGCGCAGGCAAACTGGAAGGAAACATGGATAGACGGGAGAAAGGGGAAATTCGGGAAAGGGAACCGGGCGATCCTGTTCATCCTGTCTATGCACGCAAGACAAGAATCGAAGGCGCACCTTTTGTGAAACCCGGAAAGGGCACATCATGACGGAGCAAGTGATATCGGTGGAAGAAGAATACCGGAGGCGCACGCCCAATTCAGCCGATGCCTTTCAACGGGGCCGGCCGGTGACCGCCGGACCGGCCAAGGGCGCCTACTTCTTTCAGCCCTATCCCCTGACCATGGCCCAAGCCCGGGGATGTATCCTGGAAGACATCGACGGGCACCGCTACGTGGACTTCGCCAACCACCACTCCACCCAGATCCTGGGCCACAACCATCCCAAGGTCATGGAGGCCGTTCGGGCCCAGTTGGACCAGGGAATCGCCCTGGGCGCCCCGACAGGCATCGAGACCGACATGGCCGCCGAAATGTGCCGCCGGGTCGCCACCCTGGACCGGGTGCGGTTCGTGAACTCCGGCACCGAAGCCACCCTGCACGCGGTTCGGCTGGCCCGGGGGTTCAGCCGAAAGTCCAGGATCGCCAAGTTCGAAGGCGGCTACCACGGCAGCCACGACGCGGTGGAAGTCAGCGTGTTTCCTCCCTTGGACCGGGCCGGACCCGTGGAGGCTCCCCATTCCGTACCCGGCGCCGGAGGGATGTCGCCCCACGCGGCCGGCGAGGTGCTGGTGCTTCCCTACAACGACGAGGCCGCCGTCGCCAGGCTGCTCGAAGAACACGCCCGGGACCTGGCCTGCGTCATGTTCGACCCCAAGGCGGGGATGCTCCCGGTTCGACCGGAATTCGCCCGGGCCGTGAGAGAGATCACCCGCAGGCACGGGCTGCTGCTGATATTCGACGAAATCGTGGGCTTTCGCGCCGGCAGAGGCGGCCTGCAAGCCGAGTTCGGGATCGATCCGGATCTGACCTGCTTTGGGAAGATCGTGGGGGGAGGGTTTCCGGTGGGGGCTTTCGGCGGCCGGGCCGACCTGATGGACCTGCTGGATCCCAGCCGGGGCCCGACCGGCTTTTCCCAGAGCGGAAGCTTCAGCGCCAACCCCATGACCATGGCCGCCGGCCTGGCCACCCTGCGAGAACTGACGCCTTCGGCATTCGACCACCTCAACGGCCTGGCGGAGCGGCTGACCTCCGGGTTGAATGACCTCTTTGCCCGCCGGGGCGTCCACGCCCAGGCCATCCATACGGGCTCGGTCTTCAGCATCTACTTCGTCGAGGGCAGGCTGGAGACCTACCGTGACCTGGCCCGGGCCGACCGGGCCTTGAGCCACCAGGTCTTTCTGGCCTTGCTGGAGGAAGGGTACTTCCTGAGCCACACGCTGAGCATGTGCGCCTTGTCGCTGCCCATGGAAGAGCGGCACATCACCGGGTTGGTCGCAGCCATGGAGAAGGCGTTGGACAGGGTGAAGGGCTAGCCGCTGTTCAGCAGGCGGTCTCGGTCCGCTCCCTGCAGCGGCAGTTCCGTCCAGGCGCCCGAGCGGTCGTGGGAGGCGTGGAAGGCCACGATGCTTTCCAGGACATGCAAGGCTTCTCCGGCGTCGTAGGCAAAGGACCCGCTCCCGTCCAGCCAGGCCACGATCTCCTGCACGGCCCGGTCCATGCCGGTGGCCTCCGTGCGAAGGCTGGGCCAATGCTGCCGGCGACCATCCCAGTACTCCAGCCGTACTTCGTCCCCACCGGTCAGGGCTCGTCCCTCGCTCCCGTTGAGGCTCAGGCTCATGGGGACCCTCGCGTAGTCTGAGGCATCCACGGTGACCATCACCCCGCCCTCCAGGCGCATCAGGCCCCATCCGCCGGGGTCCTGAAAGGCCGGACCGCGGCAATCGGGCTTCCCCGCAAGATCCAGGGTCCCCGCGACGGCCTCCACCCGACGAGCGGTCACCATGCGGAGGGCATCGAACAGGTGGGTGCCGACATTGCCCAGGCGTCCGCTGCTCCACTGCAGGTTGACCGAGGTCAGCTCACCCAGTCCCCCATCGCCGATCAGATCGCGAAGGCGGCGATAGTTGGGGTGAAAGCGCCGGTTGTGGTTGATTGCCAGGAGAGATCCCGACTCCCGGCAGGCCTGCAGCATCCGATCGCCCTCGGAAACGCGGGAGGCCATGGGCTTTTCGCAGTAGATGGCCCGGATCCCGGCGCGGGCGCAAGCCACGGTGATTTCCTCGTGCACCGGCGTGTAGGTGGCCACGCTCACCAGGTCGAGGGCTTCGGCGGCAATCATCTCCCGCCAGTCGGCGTAGCTGGGAACCCCGGCGCGCTCTTCGAAGCGGGACCGCCGCCCCGGATCGCGGCTGCTTCCCGCCACCAGTCGGATTCTCGGGTTTCCCGCCAGAGCCCCCAGGTGGGTGCCATCCAAGTTCTCAACCTGCTGTCCCAGGGCATCGCCGGAGGTCTGGTCGGCGGCACCGATAAACCCCAGGCCGATGATTCCCGCGCGGTAGGTTGGGGTGTTCACGCTTTCAAGCTCCCGGTCAGCGCTCGCGAGGCTTCACGCTCTTTTGGATCCAACTGGAGAAATAGTGGACTCGGAGCCGGCGGGTTCCCCACTTCCGCGCCGCCTCGAGGTCGTCTCCCATGTAGATGTCGATGCGCCGGCGCCAGCGGTGGTGCATCTTGTCCAGTACGAGGAAGCGCCGGCCGGGGAACCCCTCGATCCTCACCCTTGCTCCGCGTACGAAGCCCAGCGGAATCAGGTCCCGGGAAACGGCGATGGATCTCATGCCCGGTTCCAGCCGGTCTCCCCAAGCGGCAACGTAGGGAGTTTCATCGGTCTGGTCGGGATGGGAGTTGTAGGCCGAGACCGTGACCTCTATCGTGTCCTCTCCCACCGGAATGCAGCCCCCGTGCAGGGCCATGGCCGCCAACACCGCCGCGGCCGCCCATGCAACCGGCCTCTTGGGGCCTCTAGCCACTCGGTTCCTCCGTCCGGCTTGGGTCTTGCCGAGCCGCCCGGGATTTCCGCGGCCGGCAGGAAGACGCGTCCCGAGAAACACTGTATACGGCCCGGGGTTCGGACGCAAGCCGTCAGGCTCGGCGCCCCGGAGACCTCCGCCCCATCCTTCCGGGGTCGGGCGTTGGGTGGGCCGAACTGGTGCTGACCGTCGAGATTTATTTTTTCGGGGTGATGATCCTCGGGAGATCGAGCGGTACTAGTTCATAGGCGCCGGTCACACCATTGAGCAAGCCGCCTGGAATCAACCCATGAACAGATCTGCAGCACGTCTTCACCTGGTAGATCAGTCAAACCCGAAGAAACCACCGCAACCTCCTGAATTGGAGACAGATCTGCTGGATTTTCCGGCATTTCGGTTCCTGGAGACCTTCTTTCGCATCCTCTCGTTGGTGATCACCACCGTCTGCATCCTGTTGATCATCTCCTCGGGCCTGGTGCTCTGGGTTCTGCTGGCGTTCTTCTCCTGACCGGGCCGAACCCGCCCTTGTCTCAAACAACAGACAAAAGAGTTATCCACGAAGACACAGGAAGGACGGCGAAGGGCCACCAAGAAAGACAAGGTTCTTGACCCACTCAAAGGGAACGCCCTTGGGTTCGGGTGAGGAAAACCGCAGCGAGTCGGCTTCCCGTGCCACAGCCTCTCGTCCTGTTAACCCTGCGCATCCCGTGCATCCATGTTCAATCGGTAGATAACCGGATCAACGGGACAGGGTCCTGGTTGCCGATAGGCCACGAAGAAAAACCGAAACAGATCCATTCGGATTCGTGTTCATTCGTGGTTCGTCTTTATTAACGCCCCTCTGTTTCAATCTCGAATGATCCGTCCCGTCGTGGGGGGCAGGGGCGGGACTTGTCCGGGAACAGTTGCCCCGGCGTGCGGGAGCGCTTCCGCTGAGGAAGCGCTCTCGCCGGGATGGAACGGAACCTGATTGGGGTTGGGTGCTCTTACGCCAGGATGGGGTTGATGACGCTGCCGTGGACGTCGGTCAGGCTGAGGTCCCGGCCGCCGAAGCGGTAGGTCAGCTTTTCGTGGTCGAGGCCCACCAGGTGGAGGATGGTGGCATGGAGGTCGTGCACGGTGGTGATGTTCTCCACCGCTTTCTTGCCGATCTCGTCGGTTTCGCCATAGAGAGTGCCGCCCTTGACGCCCCCGCCGGCCATGAAGACGGTGAAGGCGGTTTCCAGGTGGTCGCGGCCGTCGCCGTTGGAGCTGTCGGGGGTCCGTCCGAACTCGGTGCCCCAGATAAGCAGCGTCTCCTCCAGCATGCCGCGGGACTTGAGGTCCTTGATCAGCGCGGCCACCGCCTGGTCGGTCACCAGCGCATTGGCTTCGTGGCCCCGCTTCAGGTAGGAGTGCTGATCCCAGGTCCCGTTGTTCTGCCCGAACAGAACCGGGCAGGTGATCTCCACGAAGCGAACCCCTTCCTCCACCAGCCGGCGGGCCCGCAGACACTGCAGGCTGTAGTTCCGCTTGTCCTTGTTGGTGGTGTCCAGGCCGTAGAGACGCTTGGTGGCTTCGGTCTCCTTGTCCAGATCCAGAACGTCCGGCACCAGCGATTGCATGCGGTAGGCCATTTCGTAGTTGCGGATGGCCGCCTCGACCGCGTCGTTGCTGCCGCCCGAGGCGCCGAAGGCCCGGTCCTGGTCCAGGAGCAGGTCCAGCTTGGCCTGCTGCAGCCGCGGGTCGTCGGAGGCCGCCAGGTTGTCGATGGCATTGCCCTCGGCCTTGACGGGCAGGGCCTGGTGGGTGGCCGGCAGGAAGCCGTTGGAGAAATTCTCCAGGCCGCCGGGGGGAATGTCTCCGGTGTGCAGCAGCACATATCCGGGCAGGTTCTTGTTCTCGCTGCCCAAGGCGTAGGTGATCCAGGATCCCAGGCTGGGATGCCCTCCCACGTTCCTGCCGGTGTGGAACAGGATGTTGCCCCGGGGATGAAGTGGAAACCCGGAGACCATGGAGCGGACCACGGCCAGATCGTCGACGCAGGTGGCGATATGGGGGAGCAGCTCGCTGACGGGCATCCCGGACTGTCCGTAGCGATCGAAGCTCCAGGGGCACCCCTGCCAGGTTCTCTGCCCGTCTCCCGAAAGCTGGCCGTGCAGTTCGTTCAGCTTGGGCTTGGGGTCGAAAGTATCCATGTGCGAGACCCCGCCCGGCATGAAGCAGAGGATGACGTTTTTCACCTTGGAAGGGAAATGAGGCATGGCCGTGGGAACAAGCCCGGCGTAGGCCTTATCGGCCATGAGCGAAGACAGCGCCAGCATTCCGAAACCATTGGCGGCCTGCTTGAGCACTTCGCGCCGCGTCAGCGGAGCGCCAGCATATCCCGGACAACCCTCTCCGTCCCCTTTTCGAATCGACATGGTGAGGCCTCAGAACAGATAGATAAGCTCTTTCAGGTTGAACATGGCGTGAGCCACGTCTTTCCACACTTTTTTTTCGCCCAGTATATTCTCTTCAGCGATGCCGTGCAAGGCCGACAGCCGCGAGACCGCGCCCTTGAATCGCCCCAGCTCGGTCGAGTCCGGGGAACGGCCCAGCGCCCGGCGGAACATTCGTTGCAGGCGAGCTTCCACCGTTTCGTCCCTTTCAGCCAGCAGCCTCTCCGCCCAAAAGCCGGCCTGCTCCACCACAAAGGCGTCATTTAGCAGCGCCAGGGCCTGGGAAGGCACGTTGGTGCGGTCCCGACGACCGCGCGTGGCCGAGGGCGCCGGAAAGTCGAACAGTTCCAGAAAAGGCGGACTCTCCATGCGGGTCACCCTCAGATAGAGGCTGCGCCGCCCGTTTCCGTCCAGGGGTCCGGAGAGCAGCTTGCGATAATCCTTGGGGTCGTCCCGAAAGGGCTGGATGCTGGGGCCGTAGAGCCGGGGCTCCAACCTCCCCGAGGCTGACAGGATGGTGTCCCGAATGACCTCGGCCTCCAGCCGCCGCAGCGGGTAGTGGTGGAGGCTCCGGTTGTCGGGGTCGACCCTGGTGGCCAAGGACGACGGCCGGCTGGACTGGCGAAAGGTCTCCGAGAGGACCAGCAGGCGCAGCAAGCGCTTGACCGACCATCCATCCTTGGCGAATCGGCTGGCCAGGTAGTCGAGCAGTTGGGGATGGGTGGGCTTGTCTCCGAATCGGCCGAAGTCATCCACGGTGGCCACGATGCCTCGGCCGAACACGTGGTGCCAGAGACGGTTCACCATCACCCGGGCCGTGAGCGGATTGTCGCCCGAGGCGATGATTTCGGCCAGTTCCCTGCGCCCGCTGCCCGGGGTACGGAAGGCCGAACCGGAGGCCTTCAACATGGTCAGGTAGCCGCGAGGCACCGGATCGCCGGGACGCTTGGCGTCTCCCTTCTCCAGCAGGGGGGCATCGAATCCAGGGTCGATATCGCCCATCGAGCTGATGATCCGCGGGTTTGAGAGGCGGGCCTCCAGGTTGCGGTAGGCGGAAACCAGCCTGTCGAGCCGGGGACTCAGATCCTTGCGGTTCTCCAACAGCTCATTCCCGATCAGCCAATTGATCCAACCCACCTCCGGCAACCCCGCCTTCCCCTTGGCCCAGGCGGTCAGGGCCCGCCGGCTGGCGGCTCCATAGCGCCGGGCCAACTGCTCGGCACTTCGCGGCGGATTCCCCTGGAACAGCGGGGCCAAGTGGTCCAGTTCCTCCCGCGGCAGTTCCTCGATGTCGTGCAGCACCGCCTGAGAAATGCCGAAATAGGACCCAGGACTGACAAAGTCCTCCTCGGTGTAGTCCTTCAGATGCCGGGGGCGCTCGGGTATGCGAGGATTCCCGTCCTTGGTGACCAGCTCGACATAGAGCGGGAAGGTCGTGTCGCGGTGCTTGATGGGTATCCGGTACCAGGACAGGCGGTCGCTCTCCAGCGGCTTGTAGTCGTCGCCGAGAATGCAGTGATCCACAATGGTCCGGCGGGAAGCCAGCTTGCCTCCCATGAGCCGCAGACTCACGAACTTCTTGTCCTTGGGCAGATAGGGAGAGCGCAGGGCGCCGTTGAGGCGTTCCGAGAGGACGTGGCTGTAGAGGCCGGCGGAGAGAATTCCCGAAACCACTCGGGAGCCGCCGGTGTCGAGGGTCAATGCCCCATCGTTTACCGCCCCCCCCATGAGTCCGAGACCGTCGGGGCGCCACTCGCCTGGACTGCCGGTACGAAAATCGCCGAAGCTCAGAAAGTGGGTGCGGTTGAAGTCCTTGCGCTCCGCCCTCTCGCTCCTGTAGTGGGTCTCCATCTTCGACCAGGCCTGACGGAACCGTCCGGGAGACAACCCGGCCTCACAGGCGATGGCTGCCCAGGGGTAAAGAATCCCCTCGGGGTCCATGCTCTGCTTGAGCAGGACCTGGCGCCATCGCTCCAGCCTCTCGGGTTCGAGACCGGCGGCCCGGGCCGCGTCCGGGACGCCGACGGCCTGGGCTGCCTGGAGGGCCAGCAGGGTGTCGGGTATCTGTTCGGACCGGCGAATCCAAAGCCGGGCCAGCTCCTTGCGGATAGAAGATTTCAGCTTCTTGAGACGATCCTTGATCCATTGGTCGGAGTCCCCGACATCCAGCGTCCGGGAAAGCTGGCGCGAGCTGTTCAGGATCCCGTAGAGCGCGTAATAGTCTTGGGTGGGGACGGGGTCCAGCTTGTGGTCGTGGCAGCGGGCACAGGCCACCGTCAGGCCCTGAAAAGCCTTGGTGAGGGTGTCGATCTGGTTGTCGACCACGTCGGTGCGGATCTCCCGGAAGGTCACGCAGTTGTCGTGACCCATCTCTCCCAGGCGGAAAAATGCCGCCCCGGCCAGGGACTCGTTCAGTCCCAACCTGCGGTCGATGCGGGGTCGTTCCAGCAAGTCGCCGGCCACGTGTTCCCGGACCAACTGGTCGAAGGGCAGGTCCTGGTTGAAGGCCCGGATCAGGTAGTCCCGGTAGCGCCAGGCAGCCAGCAGCTCGTAGTTCCACTCGTAGCCGTAGGTTTCCCCGAAGCGCATCACGTCCATCCAGTGACGCGCCCACCGTTCCCCCAGGTGAGGAGAAGCGAAGAGACGGTCCACCAGCCGCTCGTAGGCGTTGGGGGAGGTATCCCGAACGAATCGATCCACTTCTTCGGGCTCGGGAGGCAGCCCGGTCAACACCAGGCTGAGCCTTCGGACCAGGGTCTTCCGGTCGCCCGGCGCGGCCGGCTTCAGCCCCCGGCGTTCCAGTTCCGCCAGGATGAACCGGTCCACCGGATGCCCCGGGGCAAGCGCTCCATTTTCCGGCGCCCGGGGTTCGGCCAGAGGTTGATAGGACCAGTGCTCCCGCAGCATTCCGGCGTAGAACTCATCCACTCCCGCGGGTCCGCCCGGGGCGGCGGCAGGCTCGGGCCAGGGGACGCCCATGGCGACCCAGCGCTCCAGGGATCCGATCTGCTCGGGAGACAGCCGGCCGGCCGGCGGCATCTCCAACTCCTGGTGGCGAACCGCCCTGATCAACCAGCTTGATCCGGGCTCCCCTTCCACCACCGCGGCTCCCCGGCTCCCCCCCTTGAGCACTGCCTCCCTCGAGTCCAGCCGCAGCCCGCCCTGCTGCATCTGGGGACCGTGGCAGTCGTAGCAGTGCGCGGCCAGGACCGGACGCACCTCTTTCTCGAAAAACTCCAGGGCCTCGGCCGGGAACTTCTCAGACGCCAGTCCCGACCCGGCCAGGCAGAACACCAGGGCCGCAGCCACAATCAGTCTTGACATTAGGGATTTAGCCTTCATGGAGTCAGACAGCCGCTCCGATAGTCGAAACCGAATAGGGGTTGCCGCTCGGTTCTCTCATTTTATTCTCCCGCCCTGCCGGGCGGCAACGGGAATTCGCGGGTTATGGTGTGGACGATGCCCACCCGGGAGCGCGGGCCTCCCGCCCCCCCCAAAACCCACCACAACATCGCCCCACTCGGCCCCATGGATCGACCGGTAGCGGCGCCGTGAGTCTCCTTGGGCCTTGCCGTCGCGGTTCACGCCGAAGAGCCGGCTGCCTGCAAAGTTGCCCTGACGCTCCGCAAACTCCATCAAGACAAAGAAATAAGGATGCGGGCGGGACGCCCGCGTTCCCGGGTGGGCATCCCCCTTGGGCGCCTCGTGCTAATGAAACAGCTCCCTACCGTTTCACGGTTCCGCCCTCGCTGCTGACCGTCACTCCCCAAACGCCGCGTCTGCCCCCCTCCGGATCGCCTGCGGGTGGAGCCTTCTATCACTTCCCCCTTGAGGGGGAGTCGCCGAATGGCGAAGGCTGATGCGGTAGGGGGTTACGGACCGGGCTTACGCCCAACTTCGTACTCGTAGTCCCTTGAACTGCTGAAAGTCGCTCACATTCGACGTGACCAAGGTCAGGTTATGGACGAAAGCGATCGCGGCAATCTGCCCGTCAATAAACGGTGGCGTGCTGCCGGCTGCGCTCAGCCGCGCACGTTCGGTCGCATGCCAGTCAGCGGCTCGCTGGTCATACTCCAGCACTGGAAGGCTTGCCAGCACGACATCCTCGATATAGCGCTCGATAGCTTCCCGTTGTCGTGAAGGACCCAGGCGGGCGCAGCCGAACCGCAACTCGTGCCAGACGGGCGCCGGAATCGCAATGTCGTCCTCATGCCGGCGTAACTGCCGCATGACGCTGCTGGACGGCTTCGGCTTGAGAGGCTCCGAGATGATGTTGGTATCGAGCAGGTATTTCACAGTTCACAATCGAACGTCGCGTCCCGGTGTTTTCTCCCGTTGCCTCGTAAACAGTTTGTCAGGGTCAAGTGCAAGCTCCCTGAGGTCGCTCTCATTCGTAAAGACCTGATACGCCGTAACGAAACTGCGGCGGCTCGAAGCGAGCCGCTCGAATTGCTTGCAGCCGATCAACACCGCGACGGGCTTGCCGCGCCGCGTCAACTCCACCTCCATTCCCTGTTCTGCCACGCGAACGAGTTTCGGTAGATTGCGGCGCGCCTCGGCGATAGAATGCTTGTCAGTCATCGATCCACCTGTAATGTTCATTAACATGTACATCATACCTTACCCGCTCATGGTAGCATCACCAAGCGGCCGGGGCAAAGTCATGCTCCGGGAGAAACCCGTGGAAGTTGATCGCTGAGGCAAGTGTGTGTAATATGTATACACATGCTTATAGTTAATACAGGTGATTGCCATGGCCAGAGTTCAGCTTGTCATCCCCGATGAAGATCGAGACCGTTTCGTGCACCAGGCGCGAAGGGAGGGCATGACGTTGAGCGCATGGTTGAGGGCCGCGGCTCGCGAGCGCCTGCAGGAGCGGCAGCAGGCCAAGCCCTTCCAATCCCCGGAGGATCTGGAAGAATTTTTCCGCGCTTGCGACCGTCGGGAGGGATCTGAGACGGAACCGGACTGGAACCGGCACCTGGACCTGATCAATCAATCGCGTCGAAGGGGTGCATCCGATACGTGATCTTTGTCGACACCAACCTCTTCATGTACGCGGTCGGACGACCTCATCCACTTCGAGACCCTGCTCGGGACTTCTTCGTCGAAGCCAATCGGAACGGTTCGCCGCTCTGCACCTCGGCGGAGGTTCTCCAAGAGTTGGTGCACGCCTATCTTCCGGCTGCGAGAATCGAAACTCTCGATTCGGCCATGGCGCTGATCCGAAGGTTTCGGGTGGAAGTGTGGCCGTTGGAAGAAGAGGACGTCACCCTGGCCCGAAAACTGCATGAACAGTATTCCGGCTTGAGCCCACGGGACCTCTGCCACCTTGCAAGCTGCCGCAGGCGTGGTGTAAGCGAGGTCAAGACCTTCGATCAAGCGTTCCATGCCGTGGCGGGCGCCCGCCCCCGGTAGAGGGACAACAACGGCAAGGTGGTGCCGGTCATCCGACACCGAGAACGAGAGTCCGCTTCTCAAAGTCACATGGGCAAGCGACGCTGAACGACTGCCAGGTCGAAGGCGGATATCCGGGGTCGCCGCATTCAGAGCAACATGCGCGGAGTTCGACCCGAAGGGAATCTCCCACCATGTCAATGGACATTATCGACGTGGATGATCGCCTGATCCGCGCCCTGTTCGCAATCGACCTAGTCGCCCTCTTCCTGCTGTTGGCCGCAATGGTCTGGTCGGTGGTCCGACCCCACCGCCGGATCTGGCCTCCGCCGGCGCGTCGCTCCTGGCAGTTTGTCATGACCTGGATCTGCTACCGCGCGGCCTTGGGACTCAACGCGTGTCTGCTGGTCCTGGATTGGAACTCCTGGATCTTTGCGGGTGGCCTGCGGTGGTTCCTCGGCATCCCGCTGGCTCTGCTCGGAGAAATGCTGGCGCTGTGGGGACTCGCCGCCATCGGCCGGAAGAATTCCTGGGGCACCAGGGAGGGCCTGGTTGACGCCGGCCCCTACCGGTTCACCCGCAATCCGCAAACCCTCGGATTCAACGTCCTCTTCCTGGGCCTGAGCATCATCGCCAACTCACAGTTCCTTTGGGTCACCCATGGGCTGCTTGCCCTGGTGCTCATCGTCATGCCCCTCAGTGAGGAGGTTTGGCTGAAGCAGCAATATGGGGAGGAGTACGAGCGGTATCGGCGGGAGACGCCGCGATTCTTGTGAGGCCGCCGCCGTCAATCCCCGGTTCGGCGGCGAATGACGGTGCCCTTCCCGGAGAGGGCCCGGGTGACGGGGTCGGGCAGCCGGGCATCTCCGAAGATGACTTCCCTGACTCCCTGCCGCACCGCCTCTAGCGCTCCCAGCAACTTCTTCTTCATGCGGCCCCGAGCGAATTCCATGAAGGCGTCGGCCTCGTCCACGGGGATTTCCCGGATCAGGCTGCTCTCATCCTCCAGGTCCCGCAACAGTCCCGGGATATTGGACAGGATGACCAGCCTGTCCACCCCCAGGGCCGCCCCGAGCACGGCCACGGCTCGATCGCCGTCCACGTTGATGGCTTCCCCCTCGCGGCTCACGGCCGGCGGCGTCAGCACCGGCGTGTAACCGTGATCCAGCAGCAGGTTGAGCAGGTCCAGGTTAACGCTCTCGATGCGCCCGGTGTAGTCGTCGCGCAGCACCCGCCTCTTTCCGTTCTCCACGATGGTGATGGTCGACTTGCGGCGGCCCTGCCAGATGCGGCCGTCCATCCCGGAGAGCCCCACGGCATTCACCCCCAGCTTCTGAAACCGCTCCACGATCCCCTTGTTCATCTTGCCGCAATAGACCATCTCGAAGATGGTCAGGGTCTCGCGATCGGTGTAACGGGACTCGTATCCCGAGACCGAAGTCACCATGCGGGGGGGCTTCCCCAGCTTTTCGGAAAGCGCATTGGTTTCGGCCGAACCGCCGTGGACCAGAATGGCCCGGCGTCCCGACTGGATGAGGGAGGCCAGGTCGCGGCACACGGAGTCGTAGTCGATGCCGAGGCTGCCTCCCACCTTGACCACCAGCATGATCGTCCGATCTCCTTGACTTCGACTTGGCCTGGGGGAACGGCTGGGCGCAACCCGATGGCTGGGGCGAGTCCGGCCGCTGCCGCCTGAATTCCGCGGGGGCGTTCAGCGCAGCCTCTTGTCCAGCCACTCCACCACCAGGTCGGAGGCTTCCGGAATCTCCGCAAGCACCTCGGACCCCCGAGAACTGGAGCCTTCGAACACGCGGGTTTGCCTGGGGTAACCGGTCTGCCGTTCCAATCCGGCGATGGAAGCGGTGGAGGACTCGTCCCCTTGGGTTGCCAGGAAGAGGATGGAGTGAGGTTGGAAGTCTTGAGCCCGCTCGGCCACGCCGCGGACATTGGCCAGGTTGCCCGAAACCACCACCGCCGCGCGCACATTTTCGAACTTGCCGGAGGCCAGAAACGCCAGGTCGGCTCCAAGACCCGTGCCCACCACGCCGATGAGGTAGGGATCGATTGTTCCCCGGGCCTCCAGCCAGGCAAAGGTCGCCTCCAACAGTTTCAGCAAGGCGTCCAACTGATCCGGTCCCGCCTCAGAAGGAGCAGCCGCGCCCCCTGGGGACTCCTCTTCTCCGGAGGTCAGATCGAGGTTGAGCACCCCGACCCTGTTCCCCGCAAGCTTCTCCTGGATGAAGGTATCCCAAACGCCGCGGGTCTCCCCCGAACCGTGCAGCAGCACCACCGCCGGAAACCGCCCCTCCTCCGTGTCCGGTGGGGGATACCAGTCGCCTGCAAACTGCAAGCCTCCCTTGCCGGGAATCTCAACGCTCTGCATCCGAACGGGGACATGCGCGGGTTTTTCCTCGACCGCCCTCTCCTCCAGCTTGAAGTTGAGGACGTTGTCGTAGCGCTTGAGCATGGAGCTGATGGCCAGAACTCTCGATCTGAACTGCTGGTATTCGGCATAGACCTCGTAGTCCAGCGCCGGCTCCAGGCCGAAAATGGCAAAGAGTCCCTTCTCGTCCGTGACGAGGATGGTGGTGGTCTCGTTCTTGACGTTCCTGACAAAGACCTTGGCCCCCGGCTGGGATTTTCCGTCGGGCCCGGCCACGTGGCCGCGAATCGACTTGGTCCGAGGCGCATCCTCGTCGCCCTGGGGCCTGGCTTCCCCGGAAAGCAGTCCCCAAATCAGAGCCGGCACCAAGAGAAGGGGCACCGTGCCCATCCCGGCGATGGACCGCAATCCCGCGGTCAACTGGAGACTTCCTCGAAACATGGTTTTGGCGGCAGGGGTCGGCATCGAATCGGGCACCCGCATTTCAAAGGAGGAACCGGCTACTTCGACTTGGCAACCGGCTTCATCTGGATGACGATGTGCTGCAGCTCGTCGGCGTAGAACCGAATGGACTCTTCCGTCTTCCGGTAACCCTTCTTGCTGGCGGTCACCACCACGGTCCGTTCTCCGGCGGGAAGCCGGACGGCAAATTCTCCGCGGCGGTCCGACTGCATCCGCCAACGCTTTTTCTTCTTCTTTCCGTTCTCCCCCGGCGGCAGCGACACCTGAATGGCCACTCCCGGCAAGCTGAAGCCTCTCTGATCGAAGCAGCTCCCCTTGAGCAAGGCAAAGGGTTGTTCCTTCTTGGACTCGTCCTTCTCGTCCCCCGGGAGAGCCGTCCCGGGCGCCCAGACGAAACAGGTCAAGGCAGCCAGAACAACCGCCGCGCACGACTTGAGTGACTTCGACCTCGACAACTCCATGGAAGGACCCGACAAATCAGTTCTGCTCATCATTATACGGGATGCAAACCGGGAAAGCCCAACCCCAGGGTCTCCTCCCAGCCGTGCATCACGTTCATGGCCTGAACGGCGTTTCCCGCCGCCCCCTTCATCAGGTTGTCCAGGGCGGAAAGCACCACCAGGCGTCCCTCGGCCGGGTCCAGCTCAAAGCCGACGTCGCAGTAGTTGGATCCCGCCAGGATCTTGGGTTCCGGGTAACGGTAAACCCCTGATCTTTCCTTGACGATTCTGAGAAAGGGCTCCGCCCGGTAGGCCTCCCGATAGGTTCTCCAGAGCGCCTTCTCCTCCGGACACCGCTCCAGCAGCACCTGGGCCGTGGCCAGGACACCCCGCACCGAATCGGTGGAGGTGGCCGACAAGTGAATCCGGGGCCTGGCCCCGTTGAAAGCCAGCTCCTGCTGAACCTCGGCCGTGTGGCGGTGGCGGGTCGGCTGGAAGGACCGGAGGGAACCGCTGCGCTCCGGGTGGTGGGAAGCCAGGCTGGACTTGTTGCCGGCAGCCGACGAACCCACCTTGGCCTCGATGAAGATGTCCTCCGAATCCACCAGTCCTGCCCTGAAGAGGGGGTAAAGCCCAAGAATGACGGTTGTCGCCAGGCAGCCCGCCCCGGTCACCAGCCTGGCCTCCCGAATCTCCTGCCGGTGCAGTTCGGGAATGCCGTAGACCGCCTCGCCCAGCAGCTCCGGCCTGGAATGCTCGTGGTGGTACCAGGTCGGGTAGTCCGCCGGGGCCCGCAAGCGAAAATCGGAGGAGAGGTCGATGATCCGGCTGCCCAGATCGAGGAACTCCTCCATGCGGTCCATGGCCATCCCGTGGGGCAGGCAGAGAAAGAGCAGGTCCACCTTCTTCAAGGCCCGGCTGGAGACGAACTGCAGCTTGCAGCGCTTGCGAAGGTTGGGGTGCACCGAATGGACGAACTTGCCCACCCTGGATTCCGAGGTCACCTGACAGAGCTCAACCTCCGGATGGTCCAGCAAAAGGCGCAACACCTCTCCGCCGGTATAACCGGAACCGCCCACGATGGAAACCGAGATCATGAGAGCTGCTCGGACCCGGACTGCCCTTCGGCAGCAGCCTTCAGGACGTAGTCGACGATTCTGGCCGGGATGTCGACGCCGGTGGTATGGATGGAATTCCTGAACTCCATGGTGTAGTTGACTTCATTGACCTGAAATCCCGACTCGGACTCGAAGAGATCCACGGCAAGGACCCCGCCGCCAACGGCTCGAGCGGCCTCCTGAGACAGGCGGTCGATTTCCGGGGTTACCGGGCAATTCTCGGCTCGCCCTCCCCGGGCCGTGTTGGTAATCCAGTGAGAAGCATAGCGATAGATGGCGCAAATGGTCTCGTCACCCACCACGAAGCTCCGGATGTCCCGGCCCGACTTGGGAACGTACTCCTGGATATAGAAGACGGAGTGTTGGTAGGAACCCAGGACATCCTTGTGTTCCAGCACGGCTTCGGCGGCCTCTCGATCATTGATCTTGGAGAGCAGCCGTCCCCAGGAACCGACGGCCGGCTTGAGCACCACCGGATAACCCAGTTCCTCGATGGCTCTGAGGGCGGACTTGGGCGTAAAGGCCATGACGGTCCGAGGGGTGGGAATCCGATTCTGGAGGAGCGCGCTGGTGGTCAGGAACTTGTTGCCGCAAATTTCGGCCACAGGATAGCGGTTGACCGTCCGGATCCCCCAGTCGTTGAGAACCTTCAGGGAATAGAGCGCCCGGGAGTGGTTGACGCTTCTCTCCAGCACCACGTCGAAATCCAGATGCCTGGAGTCCAGACGAAAGACCAGCTCGCGGTCGTCGACGATCTCCGGAGCAACCCCACGGCGTCGAAACTCCTCCAGCAGCAGCTTTTCTTCCTTGCGCAGGATGGAGCAGAGCAATCCGATTTTCATCAGTACACACAAAAAAACCACAGGGAGCGGATTCGGTCAAGCAACTCTCGCATCCTCTGTGGTCGATCGGGTCGGAAGGTGAGTTGTAAACACTCCTTGCCGGGGGATCATTCCCCCCAGTCTTCTTCTTCCTCCGGAGCCAGGTCCAACTCCAGGGGATCCATGCCCACGACCTCCAGGTCGGCCCCGCAATCGGCGCAGGTTACGATCTCACCCTTCTCCACATCGTCATCCAATTCCAATTCGGCTTCGCATTCCGGGCAGTTGGCCACGGTACCCTCCCAGGACACCGATAAAGATTGCAGCAATCTTGAATATCGTGGAAAACCTAAAACAAAATGGGTGCCTCACTTCCCGACCAGCCACAACCAGGACGGCGACCAAGGCAATGCAGGTGACCAGGCCGGTGTTGGATGCGACAGCAGGCGGCAGTATAAGAAAGGGCCGAAGAGACTGTCAAGCGCATTAAGGGGTCACCGGAGTCCGGCCCCGGGCACCCGGCGGGAGCTGCCCGATCGCGTCAGGCGTTGTATCTTTTAGGTTTACAAGTCACCCCATCTTTTCCTATGATGGAATGATTCTGCTGTCCTCTCCGTGGACCCTCTTTTATGAAGGCTGCTCTGATCCAGCACTTGCGACCGCTCCAATCCGGTCCCTGCTGTCTTGCACTCCTGTTGTTGAGCGCCTCCTGGCCCGCAGGGGCCAATCAGAGCAGCGAGCTTCGACAGCCGTCAGCCCAACCGCTGCCTGCCCCACCCCGGCAACTGGAAAGCACGGCCCTGCAGAATTTCTCTCGCCGAATCCGGAGGCATAGCTACAGCCTGGACAGGCAGGGGATTCTGGTCGAATCGCTGGATGGCCGCGCCGTACTGGCGCAACTGAACCCCGCCACCCCGCTCAATCCGGCCTCGGTAATGAAGCTGGTCACCTCTCTGGTGGCTCTGGCGCAACTGGGCCCCGATCACCGCTTCGTCACTCGAGTCTATGGCGACTCCCCCATTGACCAGGAGGAACGGGCGCTGCCAGGCAACCTCTACCTGGTCAGCGACGGGAATCCCCTTCTCGGCAGGGCCGAACTGTACCGATTGACCCGTTCTCTGAAGAGAAGGGGCTTGCGCCGGGTGACCGGAGACCTGGTGGTAGCCGGACCCTTTTCGGTGAACTCCAGCAGCAACCCCAACTACCCTGTCCGGTACCTGAGACGCTACTTTCGACGATCAGGCATCAGGATCGAGGGACGAGTCTACGCAGCGCCCAAAGAGTGCGTCAGCGAGTTGTTGCGAATCGAGTATCTCAGCCACTCCTCACCGAGCCTGCGGGACATCCTGTGGAAGGTGAACGCGTTCAGCGTCAATAATATCGCTGACAGGATGGGGCGCGCTCTGGGAGGAGCCGAGTCCATGCGGGACTATCTGATCCGGGAGATGGGACTCCATCACTCGGATATTCACATAGAAAAACCGTCCGGCATCGGACGCAGCCGCATGACCGCACGCGCCGCCATTCAAGTGCTCCACTGCCTTCGGGCCATCTTGCAGGAACATGGCATGATGCTGCAGGACATCATGCCCGCGGCCGGAGTGGACCAGGGGACGCTTCGCGGGCGCTTCCGCCATTCCAGGTACCGCGGCCGTGTCCTGGGAAAAACGGGCACCAATTCTTCCAAGGATGGAGGTGTCAGCACGCTGGCGGGGGTGGCCATGACCCGAGCCCACGGACCCGTCTTCTATGCCATTCTCAACAACGGCGGCGGAGTCATGGCCTACCGGCGATGGCAGGATGAGTTTCTGCGGAAGCTGATCCAGGAAAACGGCGGCACTGTCCAGGCTCTGAAGACCCGCCCCACGTCCCGCCTGCCCAAAGGCTCTTCTTCCTGGAATCCCTCCCCCTATTGGGAAGGGCTGGCCCGGGTCCCCGCCTATCGGCGAAAGATACGCAGGAGGAGTAGCCGGCCCGTTCGGACGAGCGAAGTCCGAAGCCTTTCCGCCCCTACCCCAGCTTCGACCTGACCTCTCCCGTCCCCTTGCGGGAGGCAAGACGTCCACCCCCCACCGCATCAGTCTCTAGCTACGGCTAAACTTCCCCCTACAGTCCCACACGGAATCCGGTCCTGATCCGGGCGCTCCGACGACCATGTCACCTCAAGTTACGAGGGTGAAACCGGTGGTCGTCAATGAAAGACGAACCACGAATGAACACGAATAAACGCGAAGACAGGTGGACCTCCTTCAACGACAAGCGGCCCTGGAATACTCCTGCAATTTTGTCCCCTTGGTATGACCCTGTCGTGGGAGGAAGCCCACCCGGGAGCGCGGGCGTCCCGCCCGCACCATAGACTGGCACAGCTTGGCCCTCTCCGCCACTTGGATCGAACGGCAACCGCGCCGGGAAATCGACAGTTTTCATGAACATGGATGCACAAGATTAACAGAACGAGAGGTTATTGCGCCGGAAGCTGGCTCGGGCGACGATCCGGTGCGGGCTTGCCGATGCTCAGGATTGCAAGCCAGCCGTTTCCTGAAAAATCCTGTGCATCCTGTGCATCGATGTTGAGAATCCGTTTCGTGTCGGTGCGGGCCGTTGACGCAAATCCGTCCCGCTTGGTGGCCCTTCGTCGTTCTTCGTGTGTCTTCGTGGAAAACTCTTTTTGTCGTTGTTTCAGGCAGGCCCCCCGCCTTGACATCTCCCCACCCATTACCTATTCTTGGCCTTCTTTCGGCGGCTGCGTCCACCTCGCCGCTCCGGTTCAGATCAGGGTTCCAACACCGCTTTCGACGTTCGGTTGTTTACCCCCACCGCCCCAGCCATGCCCCACAGCGAGCCCTTCGTGTTCAATACGGAACGCCGGCTGGTGGTTCTGACCGGGCAAAAGGCTCGCAACCTGCCGGAGCTGCTGGCCATTCTCAAGCGGATCTCGGGATCCTCCATCTTCTACCACACCCACGAGGAGTACTTCCTGTCCCGGCAGTTTGCCCGGCACGAGTTATACAACGACTTCGCCCTGTGGATCTCGGAAGCGCTCCAGGAGGAGCCCCTGGCGGAAAAGCTGGCGGCCATCGACCTGCTCAGCTTCTCTTCCATCCGGCAGATCCGGGAGAGCATGGTGGCGGAGATCGCCGCCTTTCTGGAGAGCACGGAAGGCCGCGCCCGCGAGTGTCCTCCCGGGGACGAGTTTCACTTCTGCAGGGCCAAGAGCTTCGTGGTGCCGACAGGGATCGTGGCTCGGGATCTGCCCGATTTCCTGAACCGGCTTCCCTCGGTCTCCAACACCTCCCTCTACTTCCACTTCTTCGAGGCCCGGCTGCGACTGGAGCGGATTACCAACGATTTCTCCTTTTGGCTGAGCGGCATCGGACAGGAAGCCCTGGCGGACGAGATCGACAGGCTGAACCCCTATGCCATGACCCTGGACCAGTTGCGCCACCGAATCATCCAACTGGGAACGATGCGCCTGGGAGACTGACATGGCCATCCGGCTGCAGGACTACGAGCAGATCGTCGGGCGGGAAGAAATCGCCGAGCTCTCCGTCTTCGCCGAACGGGTCAGGAACAAGCGGCTGCAGAACATCAACTCCACCGCGGTCGGCGGCGGAGTGGCCGAGATCCTCACCCGGCTGGTCCCGCTGCTTGGCGAGCTGGGAATCGTGGCCACCTGGGACGTCATCAAGGGAGACCAGGCTTTCTTCAATATCACCAAGGCCTTCCACAACGCACTGCACGGGCACCCGGAAGAAATCACCCGGGAAATGCTGGACCACTTCCAGGCCAACACCGAAGCCAACCTCGGAAGCCTCGATCTGAACGGCGACGTTATCGTGGTCCACGACCCCCAGCCGGCAGGCCTGATCCTCAAGAAAAAGGAAATCGGGCGCCGCTGGATCTGGCGCTGCCACATCGACGTCTCAACCCCCAATCCCAAGGTCTGGGACTTCCTGCGCCCGATGATCGATCAGTACGACGCCTCGGTCTTTTCCATGCCCGACTTTGCGCGGGACCTCGCAGTCCCGCAATACATGGTCCCGCCTTCGATCGACCCGCTGAGCGACAAGAACAAGCCCCTGAGCCAGAGCACCATACAAGCGGTGCTGGACAAGTACGAACTGGACAGCACCCGTCCGATCCTGACTCAGATCTCTCGCTTCGACCGGCTGAAAGACCCGCTGGGTGTCATTGCCGCCTACCGCCTGGTCAAGAGGAACCATGACTGCCAACTGTTGCTGGCCGGGGGCGGCGCCCCGGACGACCCCGAAGGCGAAGTGGTGTTGCGGGAAGTGAAGGAAGCGGCGGCCGGCGATCCGGACATTCACGTGTGCCTGCTTCCCCCGTTCAGCGACCTGGAGATCAACGCGCTGGTGCGCGGGTCCACCGTGGTGATGCAGAAATCGATCAAGGAGGGTTTCGGGTTGACAGTGAGCGAAGCCCTCTGGAAGAAAAAGCCGGTGGTGGGAGGAAGAGTCGGTGGAATCAAGCTGCAGATTCTGAACGGAGTGACCGGATTCCTGGTACACTCGCCTGAAGGGGCGGCCCGGCGGACCATGCAACTGCTGGCCAACCCCGGACTACGCCGGACCATGGGGGAGAACGGGCATCAGCACGTCAAGCAGAATTTCCTGTTGACCCGGCACCTCAAGGACTACCTGTTTCTCATGCTGTCGCTGGATCACCCGGAGGAAGACATCGTCCAGTTTTACGAAAATTGATGCGTCGGGGGCGGGGGCGGCACTTACCTGAAACAAAAGAAAAAAGAGTAATCCACGAAGACACACGAAGATTCACGAAGGGCCACGAAGGGGTTGGAGAAGACTTGAGAGGGTTCCGCCGAGGGTCGGCGAGGGGATCCATAAAGAGCACATTTTTAAGGAATAAGAAGAGTGATCCTCGAAGGGGAACCACGAATGGACACGAATGAACACCAACAAACGAATTGATAGGTTGTAAATTTGGAGGGTGACAACCGAAATCGAGTAGGTTATCTGCGAAGGACACGAAGCGATACTAACGTAACAGAATTGCAGAAGCATTTTGGGGCCGCTTGTCGTTGAAGGAGTTCTATCAATATTTGTGTCTATTCGTGTCCATTCGTGGTTCGTCTTTATTAGAGGTCGGCTGTTTCTGCATTGTATGACCCGAACGGCAGGGCGAGGGCCAGGCTATCCGGGAATGAGTCCGATTGGATCCCAAGGAGATCATTGATGAGAAGAAATTGGGGATTGCTCGTTATTTTGGCGATTCTGTTCGGCCTGGGGCTGTTCAATGGAATCATCGGCCTGTGGATGGATTGGCTCTGGTTCGAGGAGACCGGCTATCCCGTGCTCTTCGAAAAGAGGATAGTCACCCAGTGGAGCCTGACCGGGCTGTTCGGACTCTTCTTCTTCATGGTGGTCCACGCCAATGCCAAGGTGGCGCGCCGGCTGGCCGGCGATCAACCTTCCTTCTCACCCGACAACCTGATTGAAATCCCCGAGGGCGTGGACCAGGTGTTCCGCAAGTTCCTGCTGGGCGGCACCATCTTCATCGCCTACATCGTGGGGAGCTGGGCGGGCACCAAGTGGGAGGTCTATCTCGCCTATCAGAATGCGGTGGCCTACGGCAGCGCCGATCCCCTCTTCGACCAGGACATCGGATTCTATTTCTTCAGCCTGCCCTTCTACCAGTTCATCTACCAGTTCGGGTGGGCGCTTCTGGTCTTTTCGGCCATCGCCAGCGCCGCGGTCTACCTGATTCAGGGCGGAGTCCAGATTACCCGCGGCGGCCCCCGCATGGTCACGGCGGCCCGTTTCCATCTTCTTGGCCTGGTGGCTGCATTCCTCGCCTGGCGGGCCATTCACTACCATCTCGAAAAGTACAACCTCCTCTATTCCGACCGGGGAGTGGTCTACGGAGCGGGCTTCACCGACATCGAAGCCCAGCTCCCGGTCCTGACCCTGATGATCTTCATCAGCCTGGCGGCCGCGGGCCTGGTGATGGCCAGCGCCTTCCGCAGCAGGTTCACCCTGGCCCTGGCCGGGATCGGGCTTCTGCTAGGGGTGGGATTCGTGGGAAACCAGGGGTACCCCTACCTGATTCAGACTTTGGAGGTAGCCCCCAACGAAATTGCCAAGGAAAGTCCCTATATCGAGTATGCGGTCAAGCACACACGCATGGCCTACGGGATCGACCGGGTGAAAGAGGAGGAATTCCCTGCTCTGGAGAATCTGACCGCCGATACCCTGAAGCAGAACGAGCAGACCATGCAGAACATTCGGCTGTGGGACCACCAGCCTCTGCTCCAGACCTACGGCCAGCTCCAGATCATTCGCCCCTATTACGATTTCGTGGACGTGGACAACGACCGCTACTGGATCGACGGCGAGTACCGGCAGGTGAGCCTGTCTCCCCGGGAGCTCTCCTCCGAAAGCCTGCCCAGCCGCATCTGGATCAACGAGCACCTGACCTATACCCACGGTTACGGGATCTGCCAGGGGCCGGTCAACCAGTTCACCCAGGAAGGCCTGCCCACCTTCATGATCAAGGACATTCCGCCGGCTTCCGTCACCGACATCAAGGTCACCCGTCCGGAGATCTACTACGGGGAATTGTCCCATTCCTACTGCTTCGTCAAGACCCACGCCAAGGAGTTCGACTACCCCTCCGGAGACGAGAACGTCTTCACCGACTACCAGGGAGAAGGAGGCATCCCGGTGGGCGGGTTTCTGCGCAAGCTGCTTTTCGGCCTCTATTTCAAGGAACCCAAGATCATCCTCTCGAGCGACATCCACGCCGGAAGCCGGTTGATGTACGACCGCGCCGTGTCGACCCGCCTCCGCACTCTGCTGCCTTTCCTGCGCTTTGACACCGACCCCTACATGGTGATCTCGGAGGAGGGCAGGCTCTTCTGGATCGCCGACGGGTATACCGTCAGCAGTCTGTTCCCCTACTCCCAGCCGGTCCGGGGGCTGGGAAACTACATCCGCAACGCGGTCAAGGTCACCATCGACGCCTACAACGGTACGGTCAAACTCTATGTGAGCGACCCCGACGACCTTCTGATCAAGGTCTACTCCAGGATCTATCCCGGCGTGTTCCAGCCCCTGGAAGCCATGCCGGAGGACCTCAGGCAGCACCTGCGCTACCCGGTGGACCTGTTTCGCGTCCAGGCCAACATCTACGCCACCTACCACATGACCGACCCCCAGGTCTTCTACAACAAGGAGGACCTGTGGCGCATCCCCACCCTGTCCCAGCAGGAGGGCGCCACCCCCCTGGAGCCCTACTACACCATCATGAAGCTCAACAGCGAGGCGGCCAAGGAAGAGTTCATCCTGATGATTCCCTTGACCCCCGCCCGCCGGGAAAACATGATCGCCTGGATGGCCGCCCGCTGCGACGCCCCCAACTACGGCCAACTGGTGGTCTACAGGTTCCCCAAGCAGCGGCTGGTCTACGGTCCCTCCCAGATCGTGGGCCGGATCAACCAGGAAGCGGAGATCTCCCAGCAGCTCACTCTCTGGGGGCAGGGCGGCTCCTCGGTCATCCGGGGCAGCCTGCTGGTGATCCCGGTGGAGGAATCGGTCCTCTACATTCAGCCCCTCTACCTGGCGGCCGCCTCCGACCGCAGCCTGCCCGAGCTCAAGCGGGTGATCGTGGCCTACGGCAACCAGATCGCCATGGAAGAGACCCTGGATCTCTCACTGGCCAGGATCTTCGGCGGTCCCGCAAGTCCCGCCGCCGCTGGAGTGGCCGAGACCAACGGCCGCCCGCGGGAGCAGGAATCGGCTCAGTCTCTCATCCGGGCGGCCACTGAAACCTACAACCGGGCTCAATCGGCCCTGAAGCAGGGGGACTGGGCTCGTTACGGCGAGGAGACCCGCCGGCTGGGAGAAATCCTGCAGAGGCTTCGCCAGCGGCAGTAGACCGGCAGGACGACCCGACAGCCAACGGAACGCCGGCCGGGTTGGGGGCGGGGAGCCCAGGGGAAAAAAGGTCAGTCCCGGGAGGGCGACTTCCAGTCCGGAGGCGCCGTCTTGAGGTGCAGGTCTCGCTGGGGGAAGGGGATCTGGATTCCATGCTCCTTGAACTTTTCGTAGATGGCGAGGTTGAGCTGGCCGAAGAAGACACCGCGGCGATGCAACATTCGGGTCGTCCAGACCCTGAGCTGGAACTCCAGGGCGCTGTCGCCGAAAGCCCAAAAAACGACCCGCGGTGAGGGTTCCTTCAGGACGTTCTCGTTTTCCTCGGCAACCTCCAGAAGGAGCCGCTCGACCAGGCGCGCGTCGGAGCCGTAAGCCACCGAAACAGGTACCCGAAAGCGCACCCTCTGGTCCCCGTGGCTCCAGTTGATCACGTTGAAGGAGGTAAAGCTGGAATTGGGAATGATGAAGTCGATGTTGTCGTTGGTGCGCACCGTGGTGGCCCGTGCCGCGATACGCACCACGTGCCCGTGCACCTCCCCGACCTCGATGCGGTCCCCCACCTTGATCGGCCGCTCGAAGAGAATGAATATCCCGCTGATGAGGTTGTTGGCGATATTCTGCAGGCCGAAACCGACCCCGACACCCACGCCACCAGCCAATAGGCCCAGCACGGTCAGGTCGATCTCGGCGGCGCTCTGAAGCAGGAGCAGGAGCCCCACGATGACGATCAGGTACTGGGCGGAGGTCGCCACCGCGTGGCGAACGCTCAGATCCAGCGGGGTCTTGTCCAGGATGTGGTTGAGCAGCAGGCGGCGAGCTCCCCGGGCCAGCAGCGTAATCACCGCGAAAGCCGCCACCACCATGAAGAGGTCGCTGATCTTGAAAGTGGTTTTCCCCGGCACAATGGGTTTGTATAAAAATCCTTCCAGCAGGGAAATTCCCTGGGAAAGCAGCTCCAGCATTCGGGTGCTGAGAAACCGGGTCTGAGGAATGGCCGCCAGCACTCCCGAAGCCACCGCGACCCATACGGCCAGGCTGAGCAGGACGAATATCCAGTCCAACCCGCTGTGCAGCATCGGGCCGAAGGGATGCTCCCTTAGAATCAGCTCCTTCAGGCGGCGCCGCACCCGGCGGAACAGAACCTGGGCCGCCATGGCCACCACAACCATCGCAATGGTGGCAATCAGTCTCCATTCCTGATCGAACATTACGCCCAACCCCCTTCAAGGGCTCATCTTGATCCTGACCGCCCTCAACCCGCAATTCTCACCGGGCCGATTCATACATTATAGAAGATCGCTGATTTTCAGGCCTTCTTTGCCGGTCTTTCGGATTGTAGATTGTAGATTGTGGATTTAACGCAAAATCCGTTGTCATCACTCTTCAATCAACAATCGACAATTCCTTTGTTCCCCTTGGTGGATTACTCTGGTAAATAGATACCCATGTCAGCTACCAACCATCCCGAGACAACCGAACAAGTCGTCAAGAGGCAGGTGCCCGGCATTCTGGCGGGCTTGAAGAAGGCCTATCCGGAGGCCGAATGCGCCCTGAGGCACGTCAACCCGCTGCAACTGCTGATCGCGACCATCCTTTCGGCCCAGTGCACCGACAAGAGAGTCAACCTGGTGACGCCGGAGCTGTTTCGCAAGTACCCTTCGGCGGAAGCCTTTGCCCGGGCGTCGCTGACGACCCTGGAGCGGATGATTCATTCCACCGGCTTCTTCCGCAACAAGGCCAAAAACATCCGGGAGTCCTGCCGCCGCCTGGTGAGAGACCACAACGGGCAGGTGCCGCAATCCATGGAAGAGCTTCTTGAACTTCCGGGAGTGGCCCGCAAGACGGCCAACGTGGTGCTTGGGACGGCCTACGGGGTGGCCTCAGGGGTGGTGGTCGACACGCACGTGTTTCGGATTTCCCGGCGGCTTGGCTTGACCCCGGCGAGAACCCCGGAGAAAGTCGAGCAGGATCTCATGGCCCTGCTCCCCGCCGGGGAATGGATCAACTTTTCCCATCGCCTCATTCACCACGGCCGCCGGATCTGCAGCGCCCGCAATCCCCAGTGCAGCCTGTGCGCTTTGGAGACCCATTGCCGCAAGGTGGGCATCGGCTGAACCAACAGAAAAATAGAGTGCAATCACGTCACAAGGCGCTTGCCTGTTCCCCAAACCCTCCGATGACAACTCTCCACTCTGCACTCTCCACTCTTTACTCTCCACTTGGCGCTCCATCTCCTCGGCGGAGTCGCCTCTCCAGCATGTGCAGCCCGATCAGCGTCTTGGCATCCTGGATCTGTCCGGTGCGAGCCATTTCGAGGGCCTGGCTCAAGGGCACCCAGGAGGCCTGAATGTCCTCCCCTTCCTGCGCCACACCGTGAACGCCCAGGGAACGTTCCGGATCTTCCAGGGTCCCCAGAAAGAGATGGATCTTGTCGGAGCAACCTCCGGGGCTGGGAAAATACTCGGCCAGCAACTCCAGCCCCGCCAGCTTCAGCCCGGTCTCCTCCAGAACCTCCCGGCGAGCACCGGTCTGGATGGACTCCCCTTTCTCCTGGATTCCCGCCACGCATTCGATCAGCCAGCCGTCTCCGGTTCGGGCGTGCACCGCATAGCGGAACTGGCGGATCAACAGCACCCGATCCTGATCGGAGTCGTAAATCATGACCGCCGCCACGTCCCCGCGGTGGTAGCGGAACCGCCGTACGGCGGCGCTCATCTCCCCACTGAACTTTTCGAAAGCGAGGTCGGCTCTTTCAATGCGGATGAAGCCGTCGTACTCCAACCCCGTTTGCCTGATGTGAACTCTCACGAACCTGGCCTCCCTTTTCCCTCAGGTGCCTGCGGTCCTCTTGATCTGATCTCCAATCGCCGCAACTTGCCGCTCGACACCGTCCACCCCGTAGATCACCAGATCGGCCTCCCGCCGCGCCGGCTCAACAAATCGCAGGTGCATGGGCCGCACCGTCTCAAGGTACTGGCGTACGATGGATTCCACGCTGCGCCCCCGTTCCCGCATATCCCGCCTCAGGCGGCGGATGAAGCGGATGTCGGGATCGGCATCCACAAAGAGCTTCAAGTCGAAACAGCCGACCAGTTCCTCCGCCGCGAAGACCAGCGTCCCCTCCACCAGAATGACCGGCAGGGGAAGGGCCGGCTCCGAGCCCTCCAGGCGAACGTGTTGCCTGAAATCGTAAAACGGCCGGGCAATTTCCCGGCCCGCTTGCAGTTGCTTCAGATGCCGGACCAGCAACTCGAAATCCACCGCCTCCGGCCGATCGAAATTCTGTTGGGCCCGTTGCTCGGCGGGGAGATGGCCGGCGTCCCGGTAGTAGTGGTCCTGAGACAGGATCAGCACCCTCTCCGGTCCCAGGAACTCCGCCAGTTTCCGGGAGAGCGTGGTCTTGCCGGAGCCCGTTCCCCCGCCGACACCGATTGTCAGGCTGGGCTTCATCGATCAAATTCGCGCAACAAGGACCATGTCCCGTTGGTCCGATCTTCTACATATTGAACATGGATGCACAGGATGAACAGGATAAATATCAACATCGAGTTGGTGTAGTAAAGCAGACGGAACCGTTGGCCTTCGCTGATGGCATCCAAGTCCCGCCCCGGCCCCCCACGACGGGGCGGATCATGCGAGGGTGAAACCGGGGGGCGTTGATAACGACGAACCACGAATGAACACGAATAGGCACGAATACGAATGGATCTCCTTCAGTTTTTCTTCGGGCCTATCGGCAACAAGGACCCTGTCCCGTTGATCCGGTTATTTACCTATTGAACATCGATACACAGGATGCACAGGATTAACAGGACGAGACGCTGTTGCACGGGGAGCTGACTCGCTGGGTTTTCCCTCGCCCGAACCCAAGGGGCATTCCCTTTGAGTGGGTCAAGAACATTGTCTTTCTTAGTGTGTCTTCGTGGTCCTTCGGTAGAGTCGAGAACTGGCGCGTTGACTGTAGGGTCCGGTGGCACTTCCGTCGCTTTCGCTTCGGGCCTCAGTCCGGCTCCCCTATCACGTTTCCAGTCCCCGCTCTCCGAACCGGACGTG
>JAJDUG010000072.1 GCA_022826755.1 Acidobacteriota bacterium | reverse complement strand
CGACGGTTCGAACGTCATTACCAACGCTTGGCTCGACCATTCCAATGGAAATTCACCAGGGATCACCTTCGCGACCTCCTTGCACGTCTCGACCTGGCCGCCTAATATACGTCGTAGTACTTATGAACCGGTGTACTTAGTATCGAGTGTTGCTCACATTCCACAGAGAGGAGACCTCCCATCGCGTTCGGTGACACCCGCTCTTCCAATATCGGGTGGTCACCGCCTGCCATCCGGACTTCAGATTCAGGTATTTCCGTTCACGGGGGTCTTTGCTGCCAAGTGGTCACGAATAAAATATCTCGTTCGCCACCCAATTGCCATGCTCCACAACGAATTTTGCAAATGGCTCGAATGTTGATTACGTGATAGGTTTTGAATTCTCCATCCTTGGCTGACCAACTCGAGTGAAATCTCGAGTGGAATCTTATGACAACTGATCAAAAAAGCAGAATTCTAACGCTTGTACTCCTGGCTGGCTGGATCAGCCTCAAGATTTTTATCCTTTGCCCTCTCACGATCTACGTGACCAATGCCGAGGAAATGACGGTGGGGTATTACAGCCTCGCGCTCCTCTATCTCATTCCCTTTCTGGCCTCCGTAGCAATCCTCGTGTTTCTCGGTATGGTCTTGCCGTCAACCCCTCAACGAGTTTACGTTGCGATTCTGGCGGCGATCGGCGGTCTCCTGTGGTTACAAGGCGACGTCTTGCTCTGGAATTATGGCCCCCTAGACGGCTCCTTTATAGACTGGAATCGTGAAGCCTGGAGGGGCTATGTCGATTCCTCAATGTGGTTGGCTGTCGTGGTTGCCGCCCTTTACTGGAAACGGCACCTGGTCGCGAGGGTCCGGACAGGCGTATTGTTGCTGCTGGCCATTCAAATGGGATCCCTGTTTTTCATGAAACCCTGGGCCGCGTTGGTTCAAAAGACCGAGCCCTTCGTGGAGAGTCTCGATCTTCCCGAAAGACTGGTCCGGTTTTCAGCCTCCGACAATGTGATCCATATTGTCCTGGACGGTTTCCAATCGGACGTCTTTGAGGAGCTTGTGGAGAGTTCCAAGCATTACGAGGAGAGTTTTGAGGGATTCACCTTTTTCAGGGAGGCCACAACGTCGACAAGGGTGACACACCTGAGCATTCCTTCTTTCATCAGCGCTAGTACCTACCGAAATCAGATTCCCGCTTGGAAATATCATCGGCAGATATTCAAAGGCAAGAATATTCTGAGGACAATGGCGGAAGCCGGGTACCAGATCGATGTTGCCTCCGGCGTGTCATGGATGTCGCGACTTCACTCGGGTGCAATGGTATACGGCATCCCTCATCCCTTTCGTGAAAAGGCGGAAATAGAACGATGGCACGCGGCTTTTCTGCTGGACTTGTCGTTATTCAGGCTGGCTCCCCATTTCATCAAGAGAGCGATATACAACCAACAAGCCTGGTTGATCTCCTCCATGACCCCGGGGCCGGCGGGCACACACTACAGACACTTCTCCGACAATGAGTTTTTCCGGCGTTTAACCGGGGAGGCATCTCTCGGTAGAGAAACGCCTGTCTACAAGTTGATTCATCTCCTCACCCCTCACCCCCCGTTGGTTGTCGATGAAAGGAAACTTCCAGCCCGGAGGCCCCTCAAGAATACGAGGGAGAACGTCATACGGCAGTCTGCCGATACTCTTGAAAGGGTTTTCCAATTTCTCGACAAGCTGCGAAAGCTTTCCTTATACGACGACTCCACCATAGTTATCCAGGGAGACCACGGGACCTCTCTGTCGTTTCGAATGCAGGACCGCTCAGGTCATTGGGTCGATAGCAGAGATTCCAGGCTGCGAATTTCGGGTGCCGTCTTGCCGTTGCTTCTGGTAAAGCCGGCGCGGAGCAAGGGTCGGATGCAAGTATCGGACGCACAGGTTGAACTGAACGATTTGCCGGCGACAATCGTGGCACTTCTGCGCTTGCCCGGAGAATTTGGCGGCAAGAATATTTTTGAAATCAAAAGGGGAGAGCTCCGGGACCGAACGTACGCTCGCGGGATGGTGAACCGCGATACCTCCAGCCGTTCAGGATTCTTCATAGCCTTGCAGGAATACGTGATTTCGGGCAGCGTCTATTTGGAGTCCTCGTGGACAATAGGAACCCTCTATCAGAAACCCGCCGATTATCGAGATACGGATTACCCTTGGGGGAGCCTGCTGACGTTTGGTAGAAGCGGAAACGTACATCGATTTCTGCTGGACGGGTGGAGCATTTCCAGCGATAGTGAGAGTACGACTTGGACCAAGGCGGATGAGGCAAGACTGAGTTTCAGGATATCGCCGCCAAAGCGGGACAGGGTGGTTCTCAGCGCTACAATGCTCCCTTTTCTCGCGAGAGGGCTGCTGCCGCATCAGCGGGTTTTGATCCATGTCAACGGCGAATTCGTGGGTGAATGGGTGCTTACCGAACGCGAGCTGGGAAGCCATTCAATAGAGGTGCCTGCTGACTATTTCCGGGAAGAGGATGTGGTAATCGGCTTCAAGTTCCCGAATGCGGTCGCGCCTCGTGAGTTGGGAGTGAACAGTGATGTCCGGACTCTCGCCGTTCGTTTCGCCAGTATCAGGCTGCATGACGGTCCTGTTTTGTGAGCAGGGCTGTCGCGGAGATCAGATCACTCACAATCGGAGTAAACAGCGAGGTGCTCGACGGCGGAGGCGTGTGGTGGGCTGTCGATATCGAACGATTGGCTTAAGGCAGCTCTTCCCGCATCGTGATTGAGGGTCTTACCACTTGGCGGTCGACTGGGTTGACGGCGGCGTTTTGCCGGACCCGTGAGAGGCGCGCCGTGCCGAAAGAGGCGTGATAGTCGACAAGAGGCTGCACTTTAGTTACCGTTCCCAGCCGACTCTCACGGGCCGTTTCTCCGATATTGCTCCGCTGCAAGAGGTTGCAAGGACTGTGCCTCTTCTGGACCGCCCATTGGCCGTCCGGGGTGAATGACGGTAGCGCCTCCCTGAAATTGTGCTTGGTTAGGCACGGCATGAGGGGCAGATAACATCCGATCCCTGCCCTTGGCGTCAATATGCTTCTCCTCAACGCCTAATTAGGGCATAATGCCGCATGGATCTTGGAGCGACAGGCGCTTCCCGTCCGGCGGTTCTTTCGATTGAGTTCTGCAAGACCGGTTCCACAACCGGCAAAAACACAACCCATTGTGGATCACAGTCCCTTCGTCACACCGATGCACCCGTCACACTTCAAATATTGAATGAACTCGACGATCACTCTGCCGAGACACCTGCCATGGTATCTTCTCGCCAGGATCGAAAGCTGCATTACCAGACCCTTTAAAACCAAGGTTGACAGGGACTGTCCCACCTGTCGCGGTCGAACCGTCACCAAGCACATGGGGCCGCTCGACGCGACCTCCTACAATGTACGGGGGTTCGGTCCCAGGCATTTCGATCTGGTCTGCTGCTCCGACTGTGATCTGATATTCCTCAGCCCTCTTCCCCCTGACAAAGCATTCGAGGCCCTCTATATTCGCTTTCCGCAATTCGTCGGTCATCCAGCCTATCATGGCGAAAATGCTAAGGCGGCGTTGCAGTTCTATCGTGATCGCCTGGCAGAGATCTTGAGCTTGCGCCGGGACGGCCGGAGACTTGATCGAGTCCTGGAAATCGGAAGCGGGTTGAGCTTGATTTCTCTTGCGGCGAAACTGCTTGATCATCACACGTTTGCGGTGGCCCAGGATATCAGCCAGGAGGCGGCTGGGTTATGCCCATGGGTAGACCGCTACTTGGTGGGACCGCTTGAATCGAAAAAGGAAGAGATTCAAGGGGCGGGTCCCTTCGATGTGATCTCCATGACACACGTCATTGAGCACTTGCCCGATCCCGTTCAGGTGCTACGGCTTTGCGCTGACTGGTTGTCCAAACGTGGCACAATCTTTGTGACCGCTCCCTCGCGGCCTGTAGGTTGGAACGAATCCTCTCCCTTCGAGATGTGGAAGAACTGGGAATACAATCACACTCCAGCTCATTTGCAGTACTTCAATCGAAAGAGTTTGGAACAGTGCTGCTTAAGGTCCGGTTTGCATTTGCTGAAATATGAGCCGGACAAGGACTCTTTCGTCGCTTGGTTAGGCTGTAGTTCCAAAAAACCAGCGTGAACGGACACGGCGTCTAATTCAAGACAAGAAACCAGTCTGCCTGCCCGTAGTCCTATCCTGAAAAACCTCTTCCCGCGCACAGTGCAGATTGGAACTGGCGCTCACCTTGACGGCCAGCTCGATTCCGGCGCTCTCGGCGCCTCGCAGGGCACCGCGGGTCGGTGACACGTCCCTGTAGTCGCGTCCCACGGCAATGCGCAGATGCCGCTCATCAGCCAGGCCCGGTTCGTAGGGTCGAACCCCACCCCAGCCGAGTTCCGTCAGCAGGCACTCGGGCGAAGCCAGGAGCTGGCGGGCCTCGTCGGGACGCTACCGGGCGAGTTTCAACGGCACCATGGCGTAGAGGCACAGGTAGATGCGCCTCTGACACAAGCCGATTGGGAAATCAATTCCATAGCGGGAACCGGAGAGGTCAACCCGCATCATTTCAGCCTGGCGTTGAACTTTTCACGGGCTGTAGCCGTGGACGGGGTAGGCAATGTCTTCTTCGCCGATATATGGAACAACCGCTTTCGCTAGATCAATTACTCCGGAACCATCAACACTATCGTCTGGCGACCGCCGCTGAACGCGGCCGCCTCCCAAGGAACAGGCACCAGGGCGCGGCCCGAACCCCGGTCAGTCCCGTTTGCTGACCGGCCTGCCGCCCCAGCGTAGCGGAGGGACCGGCTCGCCGCGCTCGCAACACTCGATCAACTGGTCCAGCCTTCGGAGACGGGTTTCCTCCTTCTTGGCGCTGATGATCCAGGCCGATGCGCCCTTTCGGTACGAAAGCCGGGCGGCTCGGAAGAAGCCCCATGCCTTGGGACGGGCCCGGAGCCGGTTCTCCAGCGACGCGGGCAGGGCCCAGGCAGCTATCTGGTAGTTCGGCAAGGACGCGTCCCGGGCCTGGAACACCGCGAGCCCGGCCTCTTCCACGAGCCCTTCGGCCATGAGGGCTTCCATCCGCGAGAGGTTGCGCTTGCTCCAGCGGCTCCCCGCCCGGCGTGGCGTGAACCGGATCTTGTAGCTCGTGGTGCCGAGACTCTTGCGGAGACCGTCGATCCAGCCGAAGCAGAGCGCAACGTCGACCGACTGTGCCCAGTCGATGCTCGGTATCCCTGTGTGCTTCTTGTAGAAACCGATCCACTGTTCGTCCAGCTTGTCGTGATGGTCGCGGAACCAATCCCTGAGTTCCTCGGCGTTGGCAAAGAATCGGAGCGGCATGGTGCTTCCTCGGACGCGGCTCGAGCGGACAGTCGAGCTGCCGCGACGCCGAGCCGGCGACGCGCGGTTCAACCCCTACAGGGATATGTGGCGCTGTTCTTCAAATGGATCACGGCCTTGGGGGGATCTTCGCAAAACGCCGTCAAGACTTAGGGAAACTCTGATCGATCACCGATTTCAACCGGAGACAGACAGAGGAAGGGTGGTAGAGCAAAAAAACAGGTGATTTGAGAGGCCGACCCCGGCTCTGGGCAGTCCCCGGCGGGTACTTTCGAGCCGGTAGTGGTCAATCAGACGCACGACTCCATCGCCAAGGCCGATTTCAACAACTGCTTCCTCACCAGGAACAGATTCACCAAGGCACAGGTGACCTGCACCCGATGGGTGTTCTTGGCCAGTCCCCGGTAACGGACATGAGTAAAGCCAAAGACCCGTTTCATGATGTGAAAGGGATGTTCAACCTTCGCACGTATCCTGGATTGGAGGCGGTTGCGCGCCCTTTGGGCCTCACTCAAGGGGCGGCGGCGCACCGCTTTCTCCTGTAGGAGATTCTCTTTACAACAAGAAGAACGCACACCCTGTAAACAGTTGATTTTGTTTGAGTGTTAACCGGACAGTACTGCCAGCATTTCATGGCTCATGGCCGTCGTGCAACGTGATATCCCGAAAGCGTGCAGCCAGAGTGCGGAGGTCACGGTTCATTCCTATTTCCTTGGGGGAGATCGCATTCGGGAACTTGAATCCGATCACGATTTTCTCGTCCTGGAAATGAGCTGCGGAAACAGCGAGGGAATTGGTGCGCAACGGTCTCTCGGTCAGCGTCCATTCACCGACGGGGTTGTCATTGATGTGGATCAGCACACGCTGGAGTGGGATCTTGTCCGGCACAACGAAGGGGCGCAGTGTCGCGCTCAGCAGTACAGTGTCGTTGTTGGGAGGATGCACCTCCAACTCCAGACTTGCGGCCTTAGCTCCTGTCCAGGTTCCACCTTTATTGGGTCCGCTCCACCCGTCCAGCAGAAAGCGATGGACGTTGCCCTCCAATCCGAACTCCAACGGAGTGCCCCACAGGTATTTTCGGTTCCTGAAGGCGGCCGGTTTACGGTAGATCTGTCCTACTTGCCATGAGGATTCCCGAAAAACGCTTCCCGAAATGACGTACTCCTGCAAGCCCTCGAAATACCCGGTTTTTGCAGCCCGATTGCGTTTAGACAGCTCACGATAGAATCTTCGCTGTCTCTCTTCCCCACTCTTGACCGCAAAGACATCATTGCCGCCAAACTCATGGGGCAACCCCAGTAGCGCAGTGACCGTGGCAGGGATGTCATTGAGTTCAACCGGCGCCTCGGATACCTTCAGCGGCTCGCGACTATGAGCAGGCTTAATCAATAGCAACGGCAAGACACCTCCCCATACCCGCAACTTGGAATTCAGACTGTCAATCCACCGGCCCGAACCGGCTTCTTGCATCCTGAACGATGCTCCACTCCCATGGTCCGATTGGATGATAATCACCGATTGATCGTAGATCGCCAAGCTCCGCAGTCTGTCGAGCAAGGCGACGATCCTGTCGAGAGTATAGGCGGACTGCCGCCTGTGGTTGTCCCGGGTGCGTTGCAAGGGTGGCTTGGCCGGCAGGTTCCCTTCGGCAACCACCAGCGGGGGGTGGGGCGTAATGAGATGAATGTACTTGTAGACAGGTCCGTCTCTACCTGGCGATGACCTTTCGGTGAAATGGCGGAGAAACTCATTCCCGGAAAAGTGTTTGAACGCCAGGCCCGATGATTCCAGTATCGCCGATGATATCCACCAGGCCTGCTGGTTATAGACCGCTTTCTTGACGAAATGGGGTGTGCTTCGAAACAACGACAGGTCCAACATGAAGCCGGCATGCCACCTTTCCGTTTCTTCCTTTCCTCGGAACGGATGGGGGATGCGGTAATAGCTTCCATTCCGATAAAAGTTCAACGAGAAACTGGTGGCCGATGCCATATCGACCTGAAAGCCCGCATCTGCCAGAACCTTGACAAGGTTGCGGCCTTCGAGTGCCTGTTGCTTGTATTTCCACACGGGCATTCGATTCATGTATGTGGTTGCGCTCATGAATGAAGGAACGCTCAAATAGGTGACGCTGGACGAGGTGATGGCTTCCTTGAAGAAGGTGAATCCCGGCAGGGCATCCCGATATCGTTCGGAGTCGACGATGATTTCTTCGAAGATGTCCGACTGAAATCCGTCCAGCACGATATGAATCACGTTGTTGGTGGCTGAAAACCGGAACAGCGTCTCGGGTGGATCGGAGTGAGTGATCGATCTCCCGAGCTTGTCACCCGATTCCGTTCGTGGATCCGGTTCCAGGAACCACAGGGATCCCACCTGAACCGCAAACAGGAGCAGGCAGAGTGGCCGGACCACCGAAAGCAGGCGCTGTCGCCAATAGACCGCAGCGGCAAGGAGCGCCACCCATATGGGGGTGTCTACATAGCCCTTCCAGGCCTCCCGCTGCCAGTCTATGAAGGATCCGTCCAGCGCACCGTAGTTCCAGAGAAGAACGTCAGACTGCAGCCAAAGGAGTACGCCGATCGCGGCCAGCAACGCCATGTAGATATGACGCGGACCGTGCGGCAGGGCGAGTCCGAGAACGGCAAAGAGAACAGTGCATGCCAGGAACGGGAAGACATAGAGCGACACCAGCGTATGGAATCCGACACTCATTTCCTCCGCGTTGGTGATGTAGATGGTAAGGGGGCAGAACAGAAAGATCTTGAGGTTGATCCAACCTGCAAGAAGTGTGAGAGATATGGCTGCGTTTCTTCTGTCAGTCATTGCGAGATGTCCGCTGAACCATCATCTGTATCCCCCCTATTATGGAAATCGGTTGGTTTTTCACATAGGGCGAAGCGCTTTCTGCTGTGGGGTTGTCTTGTGGCTACGAGCCATACTGGAGGTAAGAGCAAACCCATGTCTGGCGATTTCCAATTACTACTCCCTCGAAGCTCAAACAAGCCGCCCGGGGCTGCACGTTCTCAAGTGATACGTCCCGGGAGAGCAGGTCTGTGACCACCAGGACGCTGAGGCGGTGGTGGGGTTCAAACTCCGGGGGTTTAGTGTTACATTGTGTCGGCATCGGTTCTCCTTCAAGGATCTGGTTACCTCCCTCGACAAGAGTATGTTACCGGATTCCGAGAACCGATGCGTCCTACCCCTGGTGAGAAATAGGACTTCACAAAAGGGGGTATTTTAACAGAGGCTCAGCGGTCGATCAGGAAGTTGGGAACAAAGGAGCGGACGAAGGCGAGTTCATCGGGATGACCGAGATGGTGAGCATCGGTGGCGACCGGTAGGACGGCAATGTGGGCGGATGAGCATCCCCTTCACAGTGGTTTTCTATCCATTCGATACAGCGTCCTCTCCGTTTGTCTGATCTTGCTGGCCGCTCCGATTTCGAAATAACGTCCGAAGGCCTGCTCGAAGGCTTCCTGGGTGTAGCTTGGAAAGATGTCCTCCCTCGAAGCCAGCAGCCTTTGCACCTGCGAGTCGGACTTGGGGACGAACTCAATGATCAGTGAGCGGCACAGTTCAGCGAAAAAGCCGGCCAGTCTGGATAGAGGCAGGTTGTTGGCGATGGCCAGGTGGTGAATTAGAGCCAGCGCCAGGACTGCGTCTGGTGAGCCTCGCTCCAACAGGGACATGCGTTCGCGGCCGTGCCAACCCAGATTGGGGCTGGGATTGGTCAAGTCAACCCAAAGAGGCAGGATGTTGGTATCCCCCTCCTGCCGGCAGATCCGGTAGTTCCGCTCAACGCAGGCGGGATCCAGATCGAAGGCGATAGTGGTCAGCCCGCGGCTCGCGGCCAGACGGCTGAACCGTCCCGTGTTGGCCCCCAGGTCCCATACCATGGCTGGTTTGGGGTTGATTCGGTCCAGATACTCCCCCACCAGTTGTTCCTTGTGCCGGAAGGCCTCGCCAGTGTAGTTGGTTCCTTCATAGTAAGAGGCCCATTCATCTCGGTGCCGGGTCCAACAGAGCGACCCCACGCAGGATTCCAGGTTGTCTATCAAACCCAGGAGCGCCCTGCGACTGACGGATCGGCGGACCTGGCGGGTCGGCTTGTCGGCGAAGTGCGTTTGTGCCTTGGAATGAATGTGAATGTGCGTCAGCAGGGAAAACCGCAATCGGGTATGAAGGGGCAGGAGCCGACTGGCCAGGTCCAGAGGAATCCCGTCAAGGTGAACCCGGAGGAGTTGGCTTAGTCGGATATCCGAGTAGCTCGCCAGCGCCAGCGGCGCCAGGAAATGCTGGCAGAATTGACGATAGGCTGCCCAGGGCCGGCCTTCCGAGTACCGTTCAAAGGACAAGGTATCGATAAACAGAGGTTTCCCTTCCCGGAACTGAATATTGTAGGCAGTACTGTCCTTGAGGGACATGCCATGTTCCAGGCTTTTCTTTTGGATCTCCAGCGTGGTCAGGGCGGCATCCTGGAGCTGGCTGAAGCTCCACTCGAAGGGATAGGAGATGAATGGCAGTGGCTCCGGCCTGAGAGTCTTGTAACGCTCCTGCGGCTCCGGCCCCGGCAGGGCGACTTCCCGGTGAGCCACCAGGAGCCCCGCATCCACCAGGCTGTCGAACAGCCCCGAGCCCACGAAGCGGTCATAGTCTTCGCGGTAACCGCGATTGACCTGGCGGTAAAGCACACCCCGGTCGAGAAACAGAAATCCGCTGGGATCGCGAAAGGAGGAAGGCAGGCCTTCGATCGAATCATTCATGCTTGTCCGGATCGTTTCCGCCCGATGGCGGCTTTCCCTTGAAGAAGGCCTTGATCCTTGCCCAATAGATCCTGAGAGTAACCAGTGCGCCCAACAGACCTGCGATCACCACCTGAAGAATGTAGCTGCCGGTCCCGGGGTCGATATAGGCGTAGGTCGGCGGCGGGAACAGAAGCCAAAGAAAGCCCAATAGCGCACACGACACCAGGTGCGGCCTGCAAGACGGCAGCCGAAGCCGATGCGGGCCAATCCGGTTGGCGGCAACTCCATCAAGCATCCGGGAACTCCTGCCGGCCATCCTTGAGTACGGGCTACACGGCAACTGGGTTTTTGGTGTCATTGTCAATTCCTTCCGTTGAAATCATGTCGGTCGGGGTTCACCGTGACAGTCCTTCCCACACCTTGCGCTGGGGGAAACTGTGGGGTCGCCTGAAATCCTCCCAAGCCGGAAAACCCGGTTATGATTTTTCTGCATATGCCGTAGCAGTCGGCAAATTGCATCGCTTTTCCAGATCCAATGCGGCAAAGAATACCCCAGTTCGACAATTTTCTCCCTAAAATGGCTCAAAAAGGAGAAGCAGGGCATCCTGACAGCCCCGCTCCGGAGGTGAAACCATGAATCCAGCACCCCAGGGCTCAGACGCCCTGACCCACGGGACGCGAGTCCCCGAATCCACCCGGCTCTACCGGAGGGCCGACAATCTGATCGCCGGTCGCACCCACCTGTTCGGAAGGCGTGCCGAACTTCACGCACAGGGGGTCTCGCCCGTCTACAGCCACCGCCAGCAAGGTTGCCGGCTATGGGACGTGGACGGCAACGAGTACCTCGACTTCAATCTCGGCGCCGGCTCGGTCCTTCTGGGACATGCCTTTCCCAGCGTGGTCCGGGCCGTCCAGGAGCAGGCCGGCAGGGGGACCGGGTTGACCGTCAACCACCCGCTGGAGATCGAGGCCGCCGAACTGTTGGCCGAGATCGTTCCCTGCGCCGAAATGGTGCGCTTCTGCAAGGGCGGCGGGGAGTCCGACATGGTAGCCGTCCGCATCGCCCGGGCAGCCACCGGCAGGGACAAGGTGGCCTTTTGCGGCTATCACGGCTGGCACGACTGGTACCTGTCGGCCAATCTGGCCCCCGGCGCGGCTCTGGAAAAACACCTGATGCACGGGATTACCCCGCTGGGGGTCCCCAAGGGGCTGCTGGACACCACCCTGGCCTTTGAATACAACAATCTGGACTCACTCCGAAGTCTGCTGGAGGAAAACCGGGGTGAGGTGGCCTGCGTGATCATGGAGGCGGCCCGCACCTACACGCCCGACCCCGGCTATCTGGAAGGAGTGCGCCGGCTGACGCGGGACCACGGAGTGGTTCTGATCTTCGACGAGGTGGTCACGGGATTCCGCACCGCTCCGGGCGGTGCCCAGGAGTATTACGGGGTGGTCCCCGACATGGCCACCTTCGCCAAGTGCATCTCCAACGGCTTCGCCCTGGGCGCCGTGGTGGGCAAAAGGGAGATCATGCAGCTGGCTCTGGACTCCTTCATCAGCAGCGTCTACTGGGCCGAAGCCACCGGCCTGGCAGCCTGCAAGGCCACCCTGCAGGAATACCGAGCCCGAAACGTCAGTGCGATCATCCGGGACATCGGCCTCAGCTTCATGAAGGGCCTGAGCCGGATTTTCGAGGATCTGGGGCTATCCTTCCGCATGATTGGACTGCCCTCCTTCCCCGCCATGGTCTTCGAAGGGATTCCTGCCGAGCAGAACGCCGCCGCGGCCACCCTCTACCTGCAGGAAACCGCCAAGAGAGGCGTGATTGGCGGGCCGGGCTTCATGTTCTGCATGCAGCATTCCCAGGCGGACCTGGATTTGGCCCTGGAGAGGATCGGCGAGGCCCTGGTCGTGGTGGGTAAGGCGGTGGACGAGGGCGACCCGGTCAAGTACCTGGAGTGCCCCGTCAAGCAGTCGGGTTTTCGGCGCCTGGTCTAGCTTGCCTTGTCTCAGATAGTGGGCAGGGCCGGAACCACTTCCTCGGCCAGCAGTTTCATGGAACGGCGCCACTTGGCCTCGTCGTCCCAGTCCTTGGAGGTCATCAGCAAGGTCCCGAACCCACCGGTCACCTCCCAGACCTCCTCCAACTGGCGAATGCAGTCCTTGACGTTGCCCATGATACAGAGGTGCTTGATGGCATACTCGGGAGTCACCTCCTCGTCGGGCACCGCGGGATCGTGCTTGGCCAGGTGAAGCATCTTGGCCGACTTCAGCAACCCCAGAAGGTACTCGAAGGAGCGGGCCACATTGCCGTTCATGAGGTGATCCCAGGCCTCGTCCTTGGACTCCCCCACGTAGACGCTGCGGGACACTCTCCAGAGATCGCGGCTGGGCGGCGGCTGGGCGGCGGCTTCGGCGCCCCGGCAGTAGTGCTGCCAGTGCTGAGCCGCCGTGGAGTCCGGAATCAGGTTGGTGCTGAGCGGGAGATAACCGCGCTGGCCGGCCATGAAGGCTGCCCGCGAGTCTCCTCTCACGATGCTCATGCCGATGGGAGGATGGGGCTTCTGGTAGGGCTGCAGAATGGTCCCGATCCCCAACTCCTGCCTGGGGCTCTGAATCCTGATACGCCAGAACTTCCCCTGAAAATCGAAGGGGACTTCCGTTTGCCAGAGCTTCAGGATCATGTCGATGCCCTCGAGCGTCATCAGACCCTGGGTCTGGGGGTCCGGCAGGTCGAACAGCTCCCAGTCGGTGGGCACCCCCCCCTGACCGAAGCCGCAGTTGAGCCGCCCCTTCGAGAGATGATCCAACATGGAAAGGCGGATGGCGATGTTGGCGGGGTGGTGCTGGGGAATGATCGAAACCCCGGTCCCCAGCCGAATCTTGCTGGTAAGGGGCAGAATATGGGCGATGAACAGATCGTTGGAGGGAATGGGTTCCCAGGCCAGCGTGTGGTGCTGGCCGATCCAGGCCTCGGTGAAACCCAGGGCTTCGGCCAGAAGAACGTACTCCACGTCCTCCTGGAAGCACTCGGTCCGGGATTTCTCCGGAGGATGCAGCGGCATCATGAAAGTTCCCAGCTTCATTGGGCGAGACCTCCTGTGGGTCCGGTGTCGGACGGGTTCTGACCAGGCAACTGAGACCCCGGTCGGGCCTTCATGAGACGCACTTCCCGCCGCCTGATGGTGGGTCGTATCCTGCCCACGATCTCGAGCCACTCCGGGCTGCCGTAGTAGGCGTCGACGGCCTTCTGGCGCTGTTTCAGGGACGAGAAGGAACGCATCCAGATGAACTCGTCCTCACGTTCCAGGTTCTCCCAGGCCGTGACGAAAGTGACGCCGTACTTCTCCATGAAGGTGCGAGCCACCTTGAAGTACTTCAGGAAGGTGGGCTTGCGCCCCGGGTGAAAGCGGTAGATTCTGAGTTCGTAGATCATTCCGGGGTTCCTTTCGATCTCACGGAAAAGAAGCAGGGGAACTAGAACCTGCTCACGCTAGTGGCCCTTGGGCAGGGCTTGCGGGAAACTACTCCGCGCCAACGTCGTCGCCCTCGTCGTCGTCACCGTTATCCGGCTCTGGCGCGTCGATGCCACGGAAGTCTACGTGCCATCGGTCCTTCGCCCAATTGAGCAAATTGGAACGACGTTGGTCGATGGCTACTGCCGTCCAGTCATCGTACTGGGCAAGCTCTTGCTCTTGAAAAAATGGTGATCTAACGTAGCAAGGCCCCTTGGCGTCAATCGCTCCTTTCTTTTCGGGGAACGGCTTGTTGCTATAGAACGAGTTGTGCTTCGTTAAGGTTAGATTGCCGATGTCATGCATGTATTCCTTGTGGGCGTCCGAATCGAATCGCTTCTGCCAGTAGAGCCGTTCTTCGATGGATTGAGGCAGCACATGCTCAACAGTGTCCTTTAGGCTCCCGCTGGTGATATCCGCCCACTTCACTTTGGGCGACGCGCCTTTGGCTGATGCTAGGTGCTCCTCGTATTCGTATAGGAAATACCTGAGTTCGCTCCTCCAGTACCAGTTTCGAGGACTTTCTGAGTTTGTAAACTCGTCGAATCGGCGCCTCGCGTCTTCGTCGCTGTAGCTCAGTTTGATTTCCCGAACGACCGCATCAAATTCCATCCCGTCAGCCACTCTTTTAGCCAGCCTGAACATGCGCGGCTGGCTGAAGTTAGACCGGAACCTTGCAACCCGATAGAAACGGAAGGCAAATACCTCGCAAATCTGCAAAATCTCAAGATATTTCCGTGGGTCGGAGGGCCAGCGAAGTCTCACAGCCATCAGCAACGGCAGGAAGGTTGCGGTTACCCGGATCCTGACAAGCTTCCAGTTCCAGAGTTTGACGGCATTCTGGACGCTGGGCATTGAGGAAAAGGATTTAAAAGCGTCGTCTCTGGCTGGCCGGAGCGCATCGCAGTAGCAGATACATGCGTCATCAAGGCCTTTTATGTACTGATGCAGTTTGCTCAATATCTGGGCAGGTTGCCTAGTGTAACGCCGCAGATCGAATCTACTTTTGATGCTTTTGCTTCCCTCCCAGTTCCTTTGTTGCGGGTCGTACTGCATGAGCCAGTGTGCACGGAGCAATTGATCTTCATCTGAAGGCGAACTCAATCCAGCGGCCATCAATCGCTTTAGCATGTCCGCCCATGCATCGTTAACAGAGTTTGTAAGCTCATCCTTAGTATGGTCCATTTCTACGTCGATGGTTGAGGCAGCGTACAGCAGGTAGTTCTTGACCTTCTCAAAGTTGGTTAGCGACTTGCCCCGGTCGTTCATGACCTCGAAGATCACACCGACCTCTGCTGTATGCTCGACTTCGTACAAGTTGAAATGGAGCCGGGTTGTGACTCTTCTTTGCAGACCCCGTAGCCATTGCTCCGGGTCGCCCGCGTCCCTTCCAGCCTTGTCCAGATAGTCGGCCATCTGGTTCTTCGCGTCCAAGAGCCTCTGTGCCGAAGTTATCGGCGGCGCGGCAACACCCGGCGTCTCTGGAAGAACGCCGGACTTGAAGAAGTCATCGGTGTCCTTATTGAGAGAAAGCTTATAGAGTGGCTGGCCGTCAAGGCTGGTGCGCTCAATGTAATTCTTTCTGATTCCCTGCGCCAGGCTGCTACTGTCCTCAAAAACACTCAATGCTCTGCTTATTTCATTGAGCAGCAGGACGATGGTCGTCAGCCGCTGCTGCCCGTCAACGACGTCTATCACATCGTAATCCGTCCCTTCATCGTCCGTCTTCGTTGCGGCACCGGCCTGCTGAAAGAGAACGATAGTACCCGTGTAGTGGTGGCGGTCAGAACTAGAACTGAGCAACTGCAAGTCATCCAGAAACTCCTCGACCTGCTGCCGCTCCCATGCATAGCCTCGTTGGTAGTCAGGAACCTGGAAAATCCGATTGTTGAACAGTTCTTGGAGGCACAGGGTGTTATTCACAAGATAACTCCGATGGCAACTCCTGCCGCCAACAACCTTGATCGACGACGCACGGAGTTGCATTGAGCACTTGCTGATTCTACATGCTTACGTTGCCATGTTGCACTGGAAGGTAGGCCGCGATGTGGCCTTAGTCCATCAGAGCCACGGCCCGAACCGGCAACCCATCTCCCTCCCGGATCTTGAGGGGAAGGCTGATCAAGGTCACCTCTTCGGGCAGCTTGTCCAGATTGGTCAACAACTCCAGAATGCTCGGCGGCATTTCCGCGTCGAAGACGGTGGCATGCTGATCCAGCAAGGCGTTGACGCTGGGCATGTCGACGCCGATGAGGCCCACCTTGCGGTCGCGCAGCCAGGCCAGGGTCTCCAGGTGCAGCTTGGGCGCCTTCTGCTGATCGAAATAGTTGTCGTTGTCCTCGTTCCAGAACCGGGCCCAACCGGTGTGAATCAAGAGGCGGCTTCCTTCCCCCAGCTTGTCGGCCAGAGGCTGCAGATCGGCCACCCCGATCCAGGGATCGTCGAATCCCTTTTCGGGATAGTGGGCCACCTGGGCCCTTCCCACGTAGCGGCTCAAGGGGACCTCGTCCAGGGAGGGCTTCCCCTGCCTCAGGTGCTCGGGGGCATCCATGTGGGTACCCGCGTGGCCGCACATGTAGGAGACCTTCATGTTCATCTGCTCGCTAGCCCCATGGCCTCCAGGCTCCGTTGCTTCTGCTCGTCGGTTCCAAAGGGCTCGAAGCAGTTCTCACCCACTGCGTTGAGAGCGCCCATGGTCAAGCCCAACTCTTCGGCGTGGGCGGCAAAGGACTGCCGCAGCTCGTGGGTCTTGCACAGGAGCAGGTGCCCCCTGGCCATCTCCAGCCTGGTGAACCCGGCCTCCCGGAAAATCTTTAGGGACTCCCCAACCGTGTACTCCTTCAAGGTGCTGGTGCTTCCCCTCATCAACAGCCCTCCGTAGCGTCGGGTGCTTACAACGCTACATGAAGCTCACATCAAAAAAGGCTGTACGCCGGCGAATCTTCGTCGTCGTCCTCTTCTATTGGCTGTTCAATCCAGTCGTCGTCCCAACTTGAGCCGTGATGCGGCTCTTGCTCGAATGCTTCAACGGTTTCCCATGTGTCACCCGAAGACCCATCCTCCCATTGCGCTCGCTCGAATGCCGGTGCTGTTTCGTGCCAGAAGCCGATGCCCGTCTGCCATTCCTCCAGCGTTCCATCCCCTGGATCTTCGTAGTTGTCCTCCAAGAACCCACCAACCTCGGTGTAGAAGCATATCCGGTGTGAGAAATCCGTACCACCCCCGAGGGACGGTATGCTCTCCGTGTAGCTGCATTCGAAGGTGTCTTCGGTCAGTGAAAGTGTGGAGCAGAAGCCCCCGTTGGATACCGACACGGCGGTGTGCAATCCTTCGGTTGTATACGGAAGCCTCTCTAAGCCCAGGAGCAGCGCCCCTGCCGCCCGAATGTCTGGTGGCGAAAGATCGGGCAGTAGTTCCCGGATCTCCTGAATGATCTTCGCCACGCCTTTTCGGTGGGCTTCGGTCAGCGGGAAGCGTCTCTTAGGCGGCACTTTGCCCGTCAGGAGGTACTCAGCGTAGAGGCTCATGTTCTTACCGTTTGGGCACGGTTGATTGGGCAGCGAATTATGTTCCCCCACCAAGGAGGTGTCAAGAAAGACCGAAGCCGGCCGCGCCCAATGACCGAATCCGTCATCCACCCCAGACCGCTCTCAGGAGAAAAATGCTTTCGTCTTTCTTCGTGGCCCTTCGTCGTCCTTGGTGCCCCTTCGTGGAGATCTTTTTGTCGTTCCTGCCCCTTCGCGGGCGGGCTAGTGCAGGTAGGCCGAAGGCGCCTCGGCCGCCTTGAGCCCGGCCGGCATCAGCAGCGGCGCCAGCGCCTGGCCCGTATGGGAGTCCGGAACCTGGGCGACCTCCTCCGGAGTCCCCTGGGCGACGATCCGGCCGCCCTCTTCGCCACCTTCCGGACCCAGGTCGATGATCCAGTCAGCCGTCTTGACAACGTCGATCTGGTGCTCGATGACGATCACGGTGTTGCCCCGATCGGTCAAGCGGTGCAGCACCTCCAGGAGTCTCTTGACATCCTCGAAATGCAGGCCCGTGGTGGGTTCGTCCAGGATGTAGAGGGTCCGCCCCGTCGCCCTTCGACTCAGTTCCCGAGCCAGCTTGATCCTCTGGGCTTCGCCTCCTGACAGGGTGGTCGCCGACTGTCCCAGGTGGACATACCCCAGTCCGACCTCGCTCAGCGTCTGAAGCTTCATGCGGATCGAGGGGACGTTGGCCAGGATTTCGAGCGCTTCGTCCACCGAGCTTTCCAGCAGATCGGCAATGGAGCGCCCCTTGTAGTGGACGGTCAAGGTCTCGCGGTTGTAGCGGCGCCCCCGGCAGACGTCGCACTGGACGTAGACATCGGGGAGAAAGCTCATCTCGATGCGTCTCAGGCCATCCCCCTGGCAAGCCTCGCAGCGTCCGCCCTTGACGTTGAAGCTGAAGCGGCCCGGCTTGTAGCCGCGCTCGCGGGATTCCGGCAGCGAGGCGTAGAGCTCGCGGATGGCTGTGAACAGGCCGGTATAGGTGGCGGGATTCGAGCGGGGCGACCGCCCGATCGGTTGCTGGTCGATCTCGATGACCTTGTCGATCAGCGTGGCGCCGGAAATGCTCCGGTGCCGGCCGGGCCCGGCCAGCGAACCGTACAGCCGCCTGGCCAGGGCGCGGTAGAGGATGTCATTGACCAGAGAGGATTTGCCGGACCCGGAGACTCCGGAGACGACCGTAAACAGACCCAGCGGGAAGCGCACGTTGATTCCCTTCAGGTTGTTCTGGCGGGCGCCCCGGACGACCACGGCCTTGCCGTCGCCTTTCCGCCGCTGGTCGGGAACCGGAATCTCCAGCTCCCCCGAGATGTAGCGACCGGTCAGGGAACGGGGATTGTGCGATATCTCGGCTGCAGTGCCCTTGGCGATCAGATCGCCTCCGGCCTTGCCGGCTCCGGCGCCCAGATCGACCACGAAATCGGCCAGGCGGATGGTGTCCTCGTCATGCTCGACCACAACCACCGTATTGCCCAGGTCCCTGAGCTGCCGCAGCATTTTCAGCAGGCGCCGGTTGTCGCGATGGTGCAGCCCGATGGAAGGCTCGTCCAGGACGTAGAGCACCCCTCGAAGCCTGGACCCGATCTGGGTGGCCAACCGGATTCGCTGAGCTTCTCCTCCGGAAAGGGTAGAGGCGGAACGGTCGAGACTCAGATATTCCAGGCCCACCGCGCACAGGAACTCGATGCGGTCGATCACCTCCTGAACCACCCGGCCGGCCACGGTTTCTTCGCGGGGGGTCAGCTTGAGGTTCCGGATCACCTGCAGGGTGTTCCCCAGGGGAAAAGCAGTCAGGTCCGCAATGGACAGCCGGGCAACCTTGATGGCCAGGCTCTCGGGTCGCAGTCGCCGGCCCCCGCAGGCCGAGCAGGGCCTGGGGGTCAGAAAGGCTCTCAGCCGCGTCGCATGGGCCTGCTCGTGGTAGCTCCACTCCTTGAGCTGCTGCAGAATGCCCGCGTCCAGGGCCGCCGAGCCCCCGACGCCATTCCAGACGGCGGTACGCACCTTGGACGGCAGGCTCTGGTAGGGCAGGCTCATATCCACCTTGAAATGGGAGGCGATTCCCTTGAGAAATCGCCTCGGCCTGGCGGGCAAACGGTTGCTCCAGGGGGCCAATCCCCCGTTGAGCAGCGACCTGGACGGGTCCGGAACGATCTTTACCGGATCCAGCTCCAAGCGGGTGCCCAGACCCGAACAGCTCGGGCAGGCTCCATAGCGGCTGTTGAAGGAGAAGGTCCTGGGCTCGACCGCCGGGACGGAAATGCCGCAGTCCACGCAAGCCAACTTCTCCGAATAGAGCCGCTCCTCGCCGTTGACCACCGCAATCAGCACAATGCCCCGGGTCAGCTTCATGGCCGTCTGAATCGCGCTCTCTACCCGGCGCTCGATGCCGGGCTTGATCAACAGCCGGTCGACCACAACCTCGATGGTGTGGTTCTTGTGCCTCTCCAGGCGAATCTCCTCATCCAACTGCCTCAGCCGGCCATCGATCCGGGCCCGGACAAATCCCTGTCCGGCCAGACCCTCCAGGAACTGGCGGTATTCCCCCTTGCGGCCGCGCACCACCGGGGCTAGCACCATGATGCGCTCGCCCGCGGGAAGTTCCTGAATCCGCTCCAGAATCTGCCGAATCGACTGGCGGGCGACCAAGCGGCCGCACCGGTGGCAGTGAGGGACCCCGATGGATGAGTAAAGCAGACGAAGATAGTCGTAGACCTCGGTGATGGTGCCTACGGTCGAACGGGGGCTGCGGCTGGTGGTCTTCTGCTCAATGGAAATGGCCGGGCTGAGTCCCTCGATGGAATCCACGTCGGGACGTTCCATCTGATCCAGAAATTGACGGGCATAGGCGGACAGCGACTCGACGTAGCGGCGTTGACCTTCGGCGTAAATGGTATCGAAGGCCAGACTCGACTTGCCGGATCCGCTCAGGCCGGTGATCACCGTCAGCCGGCGGCGGGGGATCTCAACCGTGATGTTTTTGAGGTTGTGCTGCCGGGCTCCCCGGACGACAATGCTGTCTAGACCCATGGTGGTCGACCCAGGAATGAAACAGGGACTCGATCGAAACCTGCCATCATAGTCCTGGCGGGGAAAAACCGTCAAGCGCGGCGCCGGAGGCCAATTGCCTGAAACAACGACAAAAAAGAGGTGTCCACGAAGACACACGAAGGACGACCAAGGGCCACCAAGGCGCTGAGGTCGACCGTGACGGGATCGCAAGGTCACGAAGGCAGGGTCGGCTTTGACTTCGAGGCCGGCGGCGCCCTAGAATTTCCGAAAAAACGAACTTCGGGTCAAATCATGGGCAGAGGAAGGAGCCGGAAAATGGGAAATGGGCGGCGCAGGCCATGGACCTTGATATTTCCGGCGCTTTTCATCCTTGTGGCAACGACTGGCGCGGCCCAGAAGATAGACGGCCAGGAGGAGCCTATCCACCATTCGGTGGCCGGACGGGTCCTTACGCAAGACGGCCGCCCCAGCCAGAACATCAGCGTTGTCCTCTCCCGGCCGGACGGCGGCCAGGTTGGCCGCAAGACCGTGGGGTATGACGGTTCCTTCGTCTTCGATACCCTGACCTCGGGAGAGTATCTCCTCACCATCGAACGACCCGACTTAGCCACCGTCGGCCGTCCGCTGGAGATCCGGGACTACAAGGAACCGCGCACGGTGGTCCTGGACATCCGGCTCAAGGGCAACGAGTCCGCTTCCTTCCGGGAGGTGGTGAAGGCCTACGGATCCCTCCCTTCGGACCGCAAAGCCGAAGAAAAGTCGAAGAAAGTCAGCAGGAAGGCGGGGCAGGCCTACTTGAAGGCCTCGGCGGCAGCTGCCAAGGGAGACCGGGCCGAGGCCATCCGGCACCTGCAGAAGGCCGTGCGGGCGCAACCCGAATTCTTCGAGGCCCACTACAACCTGGGGGTCCACTACCAGGCGCTGGAACAGTGGGAGAATGCCACCCGGGCTTACCTTAGGGCCATCGAGCTCCGCAGCAATTCGGCCAGGCCCAACTTCAATCTGGGGGTCATCTACCACAACCAGGGCAAGTTGGATCAGGCCATCCAGCGATACCGGCAGGCCCTGGCATACGACCCCAGCTTCGCCGAAGCCCACCAGGCTCTGGGAGAAGCCCGCTTTCAGCAGGGTCGTCACTACGCCGCCGAGCAGCACCTGGAAACGGCCACCCGGCTGGCGCCCGCCAGGGCGGCGCCCTCATTCGGTCTGCTGGTGAAGATTCAGCTTCTCAACAGGGATCCGAACCAGGCCCAGTTCTACCTGAACCAGTTCCTGCAACACCACCCCGACGCCCCCATCGCCCCAACCCTGCAGAAGGAGATCGACACGATGCTGGCTGCAGGCCCGGGAGGCCCGTAGGCGAGCCCGTGTTTCTTACCCGACTGAAACAACTGAAAAGAGTTATCCACGAAGGGACACGAAGGACGACGAAGGGCCACCAAGAAAGACAATGTTCTTGACCCACTCAATGGGAACGCCCCGTCGGTTCGGGTGAGGGAAAGCGCTGCGAGTCGGCTTCCCGGGAAACAGCGTCTCGTCCTTTTGATCCTGTGCATCCTGTGCATCGATGTTGAATGGAGGGTTTTTCTCGATTGATCTGCCCACCAGGGCGGCGTTGGAGAAGCCTCAAGAGGGAGCTGTCAGAGGTTGGGAAGGCGAGCGGCGCTACTCTTGATACTTCAGAAGGGAACGGACCTCGACGTCGGGCAGGCGGCCGCGGCCGTTGAGGAACTCCAGCTCCACCAGGAAGGCCGCCCCCACCACCTCCCCCCCCAGGCGCCGAACCAGTTGGACCGTGGCGGCCGCGGTGCCCCCGGTCGCCAGCAGGTCATCCACCAGCAGAACCCGCTGATTCTCCCGGATGGCATCCCGGTGAACCTCCAGGCTGTCCTGGCCATACTCCAGGTCGTAGGTTTCCACAATGGCTTCGGCCGGCAGCTTCCCCGGCTTTCGAACCGGAACGAAGCCGGCGCCCAGCTCGCAGGCCACGGTGGGAGCGAAAATGAACCCCCTGGACTCGATCCCCACCACCAGGTCGATGTCCTGGACCCGGTAGAGATCCACCAGCCGCTCGGTGACCTGTTTCAAGGCCCCTTTCTGTTTCAGCAGGGTGGTGATGTCGTAAAAGAGAATACCCTTCTTGGGAAAATCGGGAACGTGACGGATCAGGGATTTGAAGTCATCCATGGGAAGCGGCCTCCTGAACCTGCGAGAGCGGGAAGTGAAGTGCGCAGCAGACTATATCACGCTCGTCTAAGCCACCCCAGGGGCTCCACCCCGGCACTATTTGCCTTTGACAAGCATTTTCGGCCTGTGGTACCTACCTGTCCACCCGGGGTCGCCCTCGTCCGGCCTTTGACGGGCGACCGGCCCCGGCCGGCAATTCTCACCGGGGGTGTGACAATGGCGTCGTTTGACCTGAGTGGAAAGGTGGCCGTGGTCACCGGAGGCAACGGTGGCATCGGCCTGGGGATCGCAGGTGGCCTGGCCGAGGCTGGGTCACGGGTGGTGGTGGCGGCCAGGAACGAGGAGAAATCCCGGCGGGCAGTCCGGGAACTTCAAGAGGAAGGGGCAAAGGCGCTGGCTGTCGGAGTCGACGTCGGTGACGAATCTTCGGTCGAATCCCTGATGCAGGCCACCCTGGACCGCTTCGGCCAGCTGGACATTCTGGTCAACAACGCCGGCATGAACATCCGCAAGACCCCCGAGAAGCTGACCCTGCCCGAGTGGTCCGAGGTTTTGCAGGTCAACCTTACCGGGACCTTCCTCTGCTCGCGGGCGGCCTACCCCCTGATGAAGAGCGCCGGCGGGGGCAAGATCATCAACATCGGCTCCATGCTGTCCATCTTTGGCGCCTCCTTCAGCCCGGTCTATGGCGCCAGCAAGGGAGGGGTTGTACAGCTCACCAAGTCGCTGGCTTCGGCCTGGGCGGTGGACGACATCCAGGTCAACGCCATCCTTCCCGGCTTTATCGACACCGACCTCACCCGGCAGGGCCGGCGGGACGTTCCCACCCTGCATGAGCACGTCTTGAAGAGGACTCCGGCCGGCCGCTGGGGAACCCTGGAGGATTGTGCGGGAGCGGCCGTATTTCTGGCCTCATCCGCCTCCGATTTCGTGACCGGCGCGGCCATTCCGGTCGATGGCGGTTTCTCGATGCAGGTTTGACAGACCGGTCCCCGCCACCGCTTCTCGCCCACGCAGCCCCGTCACTCAAAGTGGTTCGCCGTTCCCCTTCGTGTCTTTCCTGGTGGCCCTTCGTCGTCCTTCGCGTCACCTCGTGGATAGCTCTTTTTGCTTTTCACCGGGTCACCCGGATCTCACGGGCTTCGATGACGGCGCCGGACTTGTCGCTCCAATCGTGCCACTCGCTCTCCCATTTCTGAAGCACCTCTTCTCTCGAAAGCCCTTCGATCACGATCCGGCGCGATAGCAGCAGGCAGGTGTCGGGACCGGTCGGCGCCAGCAGCGTATAGCCCACCGTGAGCGGACCGGCAACCTTGACGGGCCGGCTCCAGGTGTGTCCCTTGTCGACGCTGGCCATGACGTAGTCCCCGGCGGCCGACGAAGGATCCTCGATGCCGACCAGCGACCGGTACCGCTCCTCATAGTCCCTGAGGGCCCCCACGTAGGCTCCGCCGTCCACTTGGGAGGGGATGGCCTTGAACGGCCTCCATCCGAAGCTGCACACCAGGGCGCCATTGGGCAGAACCACCATCATGGGCGAGAGACCCAGTGTCTTCAGGGGCTCCGGCGTTCCCCAGGACTTTCCCCCGTCCAGAGAGCGCGCCTGGTACATGGGTGCGTAGCGCCCGGTCCTCATGACGCTGAGAAGCTCGCCCCCGCCCAGATCCACCAGGGCCGGCTCGCAAAAGCTCTCCTGCCCGCTGACGCCGTCGTAGGCGACCGTGGAGCGATAGTGCCAGCTCCGACCGCGGTCGGTGGAGGCCAGCAGGAAGGTGCGGTACTTGAACCACTTCTCCCCCTTGGTGGGGATAAACCCCGGCATCGGCGCCGTGTCGCCCACGAAATTTCCGCCCTTGGCCGTCAGCAAGGTGCCGTCCTCCAGTTCCAGCATCGGTCCGCCAAACCTGAAGGTGGTGACGGGGCGCCCGTCGTCGCCGTGCAGGTCGGTCCATCGCTCTACCCTCACCGGCAGCTCCATCCAGCGATCCTCGGCCCAGGAAGAGGGGTCATCCAGGTCGGCCAGGTCCAGCCGGCGGCCCACGAAGTGTCCGCGCTCCTGCGCATGCCGAGTCATGGGGTCCAGCACGCAAAAGGATCCATCTCGAAGCTGCAGCAGTTGCCTGCTGGGAATTTCCGGCGCCCGGGACCAGGCGCGGCCCCCATCCGTGGACCGAAGGGAGAACCCGGAGTCACCCAGAACAAGCGTTCCGTCCTGAAGAGCCAGCAGCGGCCCTACGCTCCATCGCCCCTCGGCCGCCGCTCCGGGAACAACCCGGCTGTCTCCGACTTCCACCACGGGCTGGCTCCGCGTTGGCGGCTCCGGTCCCGAGCAACCGCCTCCAGCCAGAAGCAGGACCAGGGCCGAACCGGAAACTCCTTTTCTCGCTTGCATGATTCCTCCCGATGATCGATTCTTGCAGGTACCTGGTTACCCGAGAAAGTCCCCTTGGTGGAACGCACCCGCGCAGGTTGGAAGTCGGACCGCCGAATTATGCCGCATCCTCAGGGGGAAGCCAACCCGGACGGGAAACCCCGGAGAAGACCGGCCGTCTTTGATCCAACCATAGGAGGACTGTCATGTTGGCCTACGATCGCCGCCACTTTCTGTCATCGCTGTCCGGTGCCGCCGGCGCCCTGCTGGTGGGCCCCGGTCACGATCGGAATCCCATTCACGCCGCGGGAACCGAGCCGAAGCCCGAGATACGCATCACCGACGTGAAGACCGCCATGCTGGAGGTGGACTGGGGCTGGCGGCGGCGCTGGATGTTGATCCGCATCGATACCGACCAGGGGATCAGCGGCTACGGCGATACCTGGGCCAGTGATGCCGCCCGAGCCTATGTGCTGGGTTACCGACAAATGCTCTTGGGCGAGGATCCCACGGAGGTCGAGAGGCTGTTTCGACGGATGATGGGCCGGGCCTACAGCAGTTTCGGGGCCGCCCACTTCGACAGCGGCGTGGCCGTCCATGCCGCCAGCGGCGTGGAAACCGCCCTTTGGGACATTGCCGGGAAGGCCCTGGGCGCGCCGGTATACAAGCTGCTGGGCGGAAGGCATTGGGACCGGGTGCGCCTCTATTGCTGCGTGGGAGACCTGCAGGACTATCTGGGCATGGCCGATGTCTATCGGGAGTTGGGCATCACCTGCCTGAAATTCGATGCCACGCCCCCCAAGGTGTTTGGGGTCCAGGGCGCCGTCATGGACGGCCACCTGACGCGCAAGGGCCTGAGCCGGCTGGTCCGTCAGATCGAGGACATTCGGCGGGAAGTCGGCGAGGAGGTGGAGATTTCGGTCGAGGCCCGCTGCGGAACCCTGTCCAACGCCATGCGCTACCTCAAGGCCGTGGAGCCCTTCGACCTCACCTGGGTCGAGGATCCCATCCCGGCTACCGACGTCGAGGCCTGGGCGACCCTGACGGCCTCCTCCCATACACCGACCCTGGTGGGGGAGGGCCTCCACCTGCGCCACGAGTTCCTGGAATTCTTCCGGCGGTCGGCCACGCGCCTGGTGGCCCCCGACATCCAGGTCAGCGGCGGCATTGCCGAATCCAAGAAAATCGCGGACCTGGCGGACCTCCACCATCTCCAGACCTGTCCCCACAACGCCTCCAGCGCCATCGGCATTGCAGCCGCCATCCACTCCTGCGCCGCCATGCCCAACCTGCTGGCGCTGGAGTTCCACGCCATGCCCGGCTGGGAGCGCATTCTCAAGGGATACCGGCCCAAGATCAGCAACGGGTTTATCGATATTCCCGAGGGACCGGGGTTGGGGGTGGAGCTGGACGAAGAGGAAACCCGAAAGTACCTGATGGAAGGGGAAACCTGGTTTTAGACCAGCTCGTGGACGGGTTCTCCCTGCTTGTCGCCGATGGAGTTGGCGATGTAGATGGGCCGGCGTCCGGGACCCAGGTAGGTCTTGGTCCAATCGATGCCCAGGGCCTTGTAGACGGTGGCGAAGAGGTCCCCGATGGTGACGAGACGTTCCGCCACGTAGGCGCCCCGCTCATCGCTGGCTCCCACCACCTGGCCCCCCTTGATGCCGCCGCCTCCCAGCACCAGGGACCAGCAGTGACCCCAATGGTCTCGCCCCCGACCCGGATTGATGTTGGGAGTGCGGCCGAACTCACCCATGACCAGAACGATGGTCGACTCGAACAGGCCTCGCGCCTCCAGGTCCACCAACAGGGTCGAGAGAGCCCGGTCCAACGGGGGAACGAGCTCTTCCTTCACGTAGTAGTCGTTCCTGTAGTGGGTGTCCCAATCGTGCTTGGCCTCCTTGTTCCAGCCGTCGATGGTCACGAATCGACATCCCGCTTCCACCAGGCGGCGGGCCAGCAGAGTCCCCTGTCCGAACCTTCCGGGCCCGTAGGCCTCCTTGATCTTTTCCGATTCCTGGGAGAGATCGAAGGCGTTGCGGACCGCCGGTGAGGTAATGAGGTTGAGCGCCCTCTCGTTATAGGAGTCGACCTTGGCGAAGTTGGCGTGGTTCTCCATCTGCCGGTAGCGTTCGTCCACCAGCTTCAAAAAGGCGTGCCGGGCATGGAGGGCGTCCACCGAGACCTCATCGGGCAAGACAAGGTCGGTGACCTTGAAGTCCTTGGCTCCCGGCTCCGGGATGATGAAGGGTTCGTAGTGGGGTTCCACGAAGCCGGCACTGCGGGAGTTCAGCCGTCCCCGTCCGGTGGTTACGTAGGCAGGAACGCTGGTGCGCGTGCCCAGTTCCTTGGCGACCACGCTGCCCACGCTGGGAAAGCGGGTGGTGGTGGTCGGCATGTGACCTGTCATGGCGTAGTAGGTGCCTTCGGAGTGGGCGTTGGACTCGTTCTTCATCGAGCGGATGATCGACAGCTTGTCCATGTGTCTGGACACACGGGGCAGCAGCTCCGAGATCTGGATTCCGGGCGCATTGGTGGAGATGGGCTTGAATCCGCTGTTCCCCTTCACGTCCCAGGTGTCCAGATGGCTCTGTCCCCCATGCATCCAGATGAGAATGCAGGCCTGCGCCTTGGCCTTTTTGGCATTGGGGGAAGCCATCAGGCTGGACAACTGGAAATAATCGCTCAGGCCGAGGCCCAGATAGCTCAAGGCGCCTACCCTCAAAAATTCCCGTCGCCCCCGGAGATGCGGCCAAGCCTCTTGGACCCTTTCTTGCCTTTTCATCTGATTCTCCTGTTCTCGTCCGGCGAAGCCGGAATGCAAGCCTCAGTGATTATGGACAAATTCCCGCGAACTGACAAGCGCCCACGTCAGGGACTGCAACCCTTCCCGGCGCGACGGCTGCTCGGCCAGCATGGCCTCCAGCCCGGAGAGTTCCCGGTCGCTGGGAAAGCGAGTGAAAGCCGAGAGATAGAGATCCTCGATAATCCGGCGATCGCCGGCGCCCTCCTTGAGCAGGCGGTCCACCCGGCTCCCTTCCCGGGTCAGCCGGCTGGTGAAGGTTGGTCCGGACAGCCGGTGCAGGCTCTGCAGCAGGGTGAGTTGAGGCTTGTTTTCCGGTACGCCCCGACGATCGTTGCGGTTGTAGACCTCGAAGAAGGGTGACGGCACCATCCCCGGAATCAGGTTGATGGCCCGTGTGCCCGGAGGAGCGCCGCTGGAGGCATCGGGCTCGTCGGAGACGACGAGTTCCGAATCCACCCCGGTGGCTCGAGTGATGGCATCCAGCAGCACCGGCGCTTCCAGCAGGCGCGGCAGGGCCCGGGAGTAGTTGACCTTGTCGTCCCGGTTGGTCTCGTTGGCCTGCCCCGACAACTGGTAGGTTCGAGAGCGCAGGATGGTCCGCAACAGGTGCTTCAGATCGAAGCCGTGATCCACGAAATCCCGGGACAACGCCTTGAGAAGTTCGGGATGGGTCGGCGGGTTGGTCGCGCGGAAGTCATCCACCGGTTCCACGATGCCCCGTCCGAAGAAGTGGCCCCAGATGCGGTTGACGATAGCCTCGGCAAAGTAGGGGTTTTCCGGCGCGGTCATCCATTCGGCCAGTCTCATGCGCAGATCCCGCCGCCGGCTGTCGGGAAGAACGCTGCCGTCGGGGAAACTGGGCCGCACCTGCTCCTTGGTCCTGGGATGCAGGATCTTGGCCGGGCTTCGATCCTTGCGCCGGCCGTGCCCCTCGATGTCGTCGATCACGAAATAGGGACCCCGAATCTTCTCGACCTCCATGATCTGCGTCATGTCGCCGAAGAAGGCCGCCAGCCCCCAGAACTGATCCTGGCTCCAGTTCTCGAAGGGATGGTTGTGGCACTGGGCGCACCCCAGCCTCCTCCCCAGAAACACCCGAATCTGCTCGGTGGCGATTTCGGGAACCGGGGTCAGGTCCCGGAAGGTCCAATAGGACCAGGCCGGGCCGCTGAAGCCCTGGGCCGCCAGTCGCTCTCTCGCCATCCGGTCGTAGGGAGCGTTGGCGGCAATGTTCTTTCGAACCCAATCTTCATAGATGAGCGCATGCTCCGCATTGAGGGTCGCCCCGGAATACACCCTGAGCAGCTCACTGAAAAAATAGGTCCAGTAATCGACATACTCGGGCGAGTTCAGGAGCGTCTCGATCAGAGCATCCCTCTTATCGGGATCCACGCTCGACAGGAACTCACGGACCCTGTCGGCCGGCGGCAGGGTTCCGGTCAGGTCCAGGCAGATGCGCCGCAGGAACTCGCTGTCGCTGGAGGTTTCGGAGGGAATGATGTTGAAGCGCTCCAACTTTCCGAACACGTGCTCGTCGACGTAGTTCCTCTTCGCCACTTCGGGGTAGCGGGGCAGGGGCCTGGCAATCACCCCGAATCGGGCGCTGGTGGCCTGCCCGGCCGCGCGGATCATCACCGCGCTTTCTCCGATCCCCTTGGCGGTCACCACTCCCGCCTCGTCCACCTCCACGATCTCATGGTCGTTGGACTCGTAGAGCACCTGCTCGGAGACGTCCTCGCGGCGTCCGTTGGACATGTGGGCGGTGACCAGCAGGCGGTGGCGCCCCTTGCGGTCCAGCACCACCTCTCGGGGCAGGACCTCCAGGCGCTCGATGCGGGCGATCTCTTCGCTGCCTTCCTCGCCGTAGGGCGCTCCGTCCCGGATCCAACGCACCAGGGTGCGATAACTGGCGGACTCCGGATTGAGCCGCTGGCCTCCTCCGTGGGGCAACGCCAGGGTGGGCTTCAGCAACAGCAGCGACTGTTCCGGATCCTGCAGGTCGATCCGCGGTTTCTGCTCTCCGGCGGCCTCCGCCGACATCACCTGGTAGATTCCTCCCTTGGTGATCCAGCGGTAATCCTCCTTGGGAAAGAGCGCGTTCACCGACAGCTTCAAGCCTCCCTGTCCCTTGACGCCCCCGTGGCACTCGCTGTTGTTGCACCCCGTCTTGGTGAAGATGGCTCCGATATCCCGGGCAAAGCTGAAGGGCCTCTCCTCGGAGATCCCGTCGATCACCACCCGGGTGCTGGCCGTCCGGTCCTGAAAGGCGGCCGTCAGCACGACCCTTCCGTTGGAACGGGCCACCACCTTGCCGGCCGCATCGACCTCGGCCACCTGCGGATCGGAAAGATCGAAGCGGGCCTGGCCGGTGACATCCCGCTCCAGGCCATCCGCAAACCGGGCCAGAAGCAGGAACTGCTGGGAAGCCTCAGCCCCCCAGATCTGGGGATTGCCGGGAAGCAGTCGGAGTGACTCCACCGGCTGAGTCTCTTCTGCAACGGCCGCGCCGGACACCGCCAGAGCCGCCAGCACCGATCCCGCCAGCAGGACGACTCCCGGAATCGGCAGCCGCCGTCGGCTGCGTCGACCCTCTGACTTCCCTCTCGTCATGACCGCCTCCATTTTCCTTTCATCTCCAACAATGTTCCCCAACTAATTCCCGACCGCCTCCCCGGGAACGGATTTTGCCGCGGATCCGGCAACCACCATCAGGGGCACATCCGCCACCGGAATGGTTGGACCGGGCCTGCTCCCGATCAAGGGTCGGGCCGTGAGGCGGACCGCCCCCGGCAGGGCCATTGCCTGGGCGTCGTCTTCGGCATGGAACACCATCACCGCCTGCAGCACGTCGGGAAGATAATTGTATTTCAGAAGGGTCGTGTAGCGCGGTTTGCCCTTGATCTTGAGGATGCCGGTCCCCGGCAGCGCCTTGACTCCGCGGGGAAGCCCCTCCGCCTGCAGGATCATCTCTCCGGTTCCCCAGTCGAAAGCCCGTTCACCCAGAGAATCGGTGATCCTGGCGTCGATCTCCTCGACCCGCGCCGTGATGATCAAGGTCTTGGCCTCTCCCGGAGCGAGATTGATCCGCAAGGGGTCGACCCGCCGGTCTTCCGTCCCCCGTTTCAAGGTCTCCACCGTGAATTGTCCCAGGTGAGGGATCTGCGGCCTGATCAGCAGTCGGTACAGGCATTCCGGACTGCCGCTTCTGGAGGTCACGTCGCGAACCTCGAGCGTGTACTCTCCTTCCTGGTCGAAGGTTTCGATCACCTTGGACTCAACGTCCTTGACCACCCACTGCCCCTCGCTCAATGTCGACTTCACTTTATGCAGGTTGGTCACCATCGACCGGCCCGCCGCGTCCCTGATCTCGAACCGCGGAGTGAAATGGGGGGGACTCAAGCCGGGAGTCTGAATCTCGAAGGCCAGGCGCTGAGCCGATGCCAACTTGAATCGGTAGGTATCCACGTCTCCCGGCCGGTCAATGGACCCCTGAATCAGACCGGGCAGGGCCACCTCGGTGGCTCGACCCGATCCATCGTTGGGTTCTTTCTCCGTCCAGTGGGTCACTCGGTTGGGAATGGGAGCCGGGCGCTTCCCCTGCTGGTTGTCGTAGGTGGTTTCCGGATCGGGGCGGCCGGAGGCGGGCTGTCCTTCGGCCCCCGGGTCGGTGGGCCGATTGGACGTCACCGTTCGCGCCCAAAGCACTTCCAGACGGTCGGCGCCGATCCTGCGTGTGAAGGATCGCCCCCACTCCGAGTCCTTGAGGCGGCTCTGGTAGTCCCCTCCCACAGGGGCCATTCTGAGTTGGTAGGCATACTCCGGTTTCCCTTGAAATCGTTCTGAAGCCACTTCCACCAGGTAGCGTCCGGCCTTGCCGAACCGGTACTTCAATCCTGAGTTGATCGGCGTGGTGCCGGGGGGCGGTCCCGCTTCGCCCGGGCTCAAATTGATTTCTCCATGGACTTCGCTGTGAAAAGCCAACTGGGTGAGCTGACGAGATCCCAGCCAACTGCCCGCGGTCTCATAGATTCGCAGTTGCGGGCGAAAGCCCTTGGACAGGGTTTCGTGGCTGAAAATCACCTCGAACGCGACTTCCTGTCCCTTGGAGGCTTCCAGGCTGTAGTAGTCCAGTTCCCCTTGCCTTGCGATGGTGCCGTTGACCACCACGGGAACGGCGACCGGCTGTGCCGTGTCGGGCTTTTGGTGGGGTCGGGACGACTCGGCAATGACGGGGTCCTGGTGGACTTGCAGGTAGAGCCGGTTGGAGACTCCTCCTGCAGCCACCAGTCTCAGTGGGTGCGGACCCGGGGTGGCATCGGAAGCAATGTCGATCCGGAGATTGACCCGGTACTCACCGTCATCCTTCGACTCGGCCTTTTGGTCGCCTTCCGCCTCGGGGGCGGCCACGGGCTCCACCGATTTCACCCGAACGTCAAAGGCATCGTGCCCCATCCAGGCGGCGTGGGCGCCGGCCAGGAACTTGCCTCGAACTTCGACCTGCAGGCTTGAGCCGACCCTGCCCCCCAGGGGAGCCAGCGTGTGCAGTTCGGGTTCGGAGTAGGATGGCTTGGGCCGGTCGGCGCCGGCCGCCAATCCCGCCGTGAAGCTCAGCAGGAACAACCCGATCATCAAACGGTTGCATCGGTGGAACACCATGCTCGACTCCTCGGCTCCAGCGGCCCTTCCGCAAAGAACTTGCAATTCAAGAAAGAGCTTTGCCGACAAGGCCCTGGGCCAACCTGTAGGTGTTGCGGATACACTCCTCCGTGGGAAGCTCAACTCTATAGATCTCATGAGGATTTGTCAACGGACGGAGCGATGTCTCTCCAATCGCCGCTGCAGCGGCAGGCCCATGGCGGCGGTCAATACGCACAGGGCCGTATAGAACGCGCTCGGGATGGCAGCCGCCTGCCCCAGGTGAGCCATGGCCAGCACGGAACCCAACCCGGCGTTTTGCATGCCCACCTCGATCACCAGGGTCCTGCGCTGAGCCGGAGGCCAGCCCAGCAACCCGCCGGCCAGGTAGGCCACGCCATAGGCGCTCAAGTTCAGCGTCGCCAGGGCCGCCATCAGGAAGGGGCCGGTCTCGGCCAGCCTCTCCCGATTGGCGGCCACCACCACCATGATGATCAAGACGATGGCCATCGACGCCACCAGCGTGGCCATCCGGTCCCACCAAGGCGGAAATCTCGGCAGAAACTTTCTCAGCAGGATCCCGGAGGCGGCCGGCAGCAACACCATCCAAACCGCGCTCACGGCCAGGGAGCCTGCCGGAACCTCCAGGTGAGCGCCGGCCAGCAGCGGCAGCCAGAAGGCCAGGATCACCGGACAGGTCAAGGTGGCCAGGGTGGTCAAGGTGATGGAGAGAATCAGGTCGCCCTTGAACAGCAGGGTCATGACGTTGGAAGCGATGGCGCCGGGCATGCAGCCCACCAGCACGATGCCGATTCGCAGGGCGGGTTCCTGGAAGGCCAGGGAAATCAGCCAGGCCGTCAAGGGCATCACGGTGTACTGGCAGAGCAGGCCCAGGACGGGCCTCAGGGGGGCTCGCCGGAAGCTCTCCCGGTGTTCCGCCCGCACCAGGCTCCCCACCAGGACCATGGTCAGCGCAAAGGCGGGCGCCAGCGCCGGTTGCAACCGCAGGACGGCTCCAGGCAGAAAAAGGGCGACGGCGGCGGCGATCAGGACGCTGATCAGGACTCCCAAGCCGGACCTCCGGGAAACAGGCGGGGCCTGGTGAGAAATGCGGGCTAGAGGTGGACGCTGATGTCGGGGCGTTGAGCCAGGTGGACGGTGTCCACGAAGCGGACGTGCCGGTTCGCCAGGTTCATCAGCAGCGACTGCGTCCGGGTGCCGTCTCCGAAGAACCGCACGCCTTTCAGCAGGGTGCCGTCGGTGACGCCGGTAGCCGCGAAGATGATGTTCTTGCCGGAGGCCAGCTCGCTGGTGGCGTAGACTTTATCCGGATCCTTGATGCCCATGCTCCTCATCCGCTCGGCCTGCTCCCGGTCCTTCACCACCAGCCTTGCCAGGATCTCTCCATTGAGGCAGCGGAGCGCCGCCGCCGTCAACACCCCTTCCGGGGCGCCGCCGATGCCCATGACCGCGTGGACTCCGGTCCCGCGGAGGGCCACGCTGATGCCCGCCGACAGGTCCCCGTCGGTAATGAGGCGTATGCGGGCGCCGGCGGCCCGGATATCCTGGATCAGCCGGGCATGCCTCGGGCGGTCCAGGACCACCACCACCAGGTTCTCCACGTCGCGATCCAGCCTCTTGGCGATGGCCCGGAGGTTGTCCTTGACCGAGGCGTCGATATCGATGGCTCCCTTGGAGGAGGGGCCGACGATGATCTTCTCCATGTAGCAGTCCGGAGCGTTCAGCAGCCCGCCCTTTTCGGAGCTGGCCAGCACCGTGATGGCCCCGGGCGCCCCGGTGGCGCAAAGGTTGGTGCCCTCCAGCGGGTCGACGGCAATGTCCACCTCGTGGATCACCTGCTCGCCTTCGACGATATCCTTGTGTTTGCCGACCTTTTCCCCGATGTAGAGCATGGGGGCCTTGTCCCGCTCGCCTTCTCCGATCACGATGGTCCCCTTCATGGGAACGCTGTCCATGATCTTGCGCATCACCTCCACCGCGGCCTGATCGGAAAACTCTCGGTCGCCAATGCCCATGGTACGGGCGGCGGCGATGGCGGACTGCTCCACCACCTCGAGGAATGCGCGAGAAAGGTTCTGCAACGGTAAGCGGATACGGGCCATCAAGACCTCCAAGTGCTCAGCGCCTGAGGACCGGCGATTCCAGGCCGGTCCACCCCCGCCCCGTCGTATGGGACGGCGACGCGCCTAGGCGAAAAGTGAAGAGTGGAGAGTGAAGAGCTACTTGATCGACACGCAAAGCATCCTGCCGGTCTCGGCACAGTCCTTCAAGTAAGCCCACCCCCCGCCCCCGACGACGGGGCGGATCATCCAAAGGTGAAGAAACAAGGGTTGTTTCAGGCCAAGATCAACACGATGCTTAACGTGTCGAGCACAAGGCTCTTCACTCTCCACTCTCCACTCTCCACAGTTGTTTCAGACAGGCTCAGGGATTCACCACGTTCCGGGTCCGGTTCTCGACGAAACTCTGCACATTTCCAACCACGGTGTCCATCAGCCGCGACCGGGCCTCGCGAGTCGCCCAGGAGATGTGGGGGGTCACCAGGCAGTTCCTGGCCGAGAGCAGGGGGTTGGTCTCGAGGGGAGGTTCGACCGACAGCACGTCGAGCCCCGCCCCGGCAATCCGACCCGCATCGAGGGCGTCGGCCAGATCCCGGTCGACGATCAGGGGCCCCCGGGAATTGTTGAGAAGAAAGGCGGTAGGCTTCATCAACGCCAGCCTCTCGGCATTGATCATTCCCTCGGTCTCGGGGAACAGAGGACAGTGCAGGCTGACCACATCGGCTTCCTGGAGCAGCTCTTCCACACCGGTCCAACGAAACCCTTCATAGTCGGGAGGGTTGACGGTGATGGCGTCATGGGCGATGACCCGCATGCCCATGGCGTCGGCGATGCGGCCGACCTGCCGCCCGATACGGCCGAATCCGACAATCCCCATGGTCCGCCCGGACAGCTCGATGAGAGGCGTCTTCCAGAAACACCATTCGATGCTTCGGGACCACTCTCCCCCCCGGACGGCATCGCTGTGGAGCTGCACATGATGGCAGAGCTCCAGGAGCAGCGCGAAGGCGAACTGAGCCACCGAGGCCGTCCCGTAGGTGGGCACGTTGGTCACGGGGATTCCCAGCTCCTTGGCCGCCTGGATATCCACCACGTTGTATCCGGTGGCCAGCACCCCCACGTAGCGAAGCCCCTCGCCCTGGAGCCGGCGCAACGCCTCCGCGTCCAGAGCGGTCTTGTTGGTCAGTACGACCTCCGCGCCTCCTGCACGCTGAAGGGTGAGCCCGGGTTCGGTTCGATCGTGAACTTCGGTGGTTCCCAGCTTCTCCAAACCCTCCCACGAGAGATCTCCGGGATTCAGGGTGTAGCCGTCAAGCACCACGATTCTCATAGTTTCCTTCCTTCCTTGGTGTCCTGTCTGTCAAGACTCCAACAGCTCCTCGCAAACCTCAGGATTGACGCAGTATCGGGGCCGCCGTCCCTGCAGGACCGCCACCATGTCGGTAGCCATGGACCGGTAGATGCGCTCCATGGCCAAGCTGCTCACGCCCAACAAATGGGGGGCCCCGGTAAAGTGGGGGTGTTTGAACAGGCGGTGGGAGGTGTCGGGGGGTTCGGTGGGAAACACGTCCAGACCCACCGCTCCCAGGTGCCCGCTCTCCAGGGCATCGGCCAGCACGTCCAGGCTTTCCACCACCCCGCCCCGGGCGGTGTTGATGAAGATGGCCCCCGGTTTCATCCGGGCGATGCGCTCCCGGTTGATCATGCCGCGCGTCTGCTCCCCCAGGGGGACGTGCACCGAAATGAAATCGGAACGTCGCAGCAGGTCATCCAGCGGCACCGGCTCGACTCCCATTCCCCTGGCTGCTTCTTCCGTCAGGAAGGGATCGTATCCCAGCACTTCCATCTCAAAATTCTGCACCAGCCGGGCCAGGCGACCCCCGATTCGACCCAGCCCGATGATCCCCAGCGTGTGCCCGGTCAGATCCCCCGTGCTCAACTGGTAACGCCGCTGCCACTGCCCCTGTTTGAGGATGGTGTCGGCCAACCGGACCTTCTTGACGATGGCCATCAGCAGCGCCAGGGCCGCTTCGGCGACGGCGAACCCTCCGATGGGAGCGTACACCACGGGGATCTTCCGCTGGGTGGCGAAGGCCACATCCACCGTATCGTAGCCGACCCCGGGCCGACCGATGACCCGCAAGCCCGGGCAGTTGTCAATGATCTTCCGGGTAATGCCGCCTTCGGTGCCGCGGGCCACCAGCCCGACGGTCCCCTCCAGCAGGGTGAGCACCGCGGGCTCATCCGGAGAGGGCGAGATCTCCACCGGTGCCACTTGCTGCAGGATGTCGATGGCGATCCGATCGATGGGAGCGATGGATACGATGCGTTCAGGCTGCATACGGAATTCGTTTTCCTCGGACGCTGTCTCGGGACCCCGTCCGAACTACACCCGGAAGCCCGGAGCCCGACGGACCGGCTACACCGAGTGGGTGAGATAGTCGATGCGCCCGCCATCCACGGTGAGCACCTGCCCCGTCATGAAGGACGAGTCGTCGGAGGCCAGAAAGAGGGCCACCCCCGCGATGTCCGCCGGCCCGCCTACTCGACGCAGCATGGTCCGCTCGGCGATGCCGTCCACGTAGGTCCCGCTGGCTCGGGCGCCTTCCCGAGACATGTCGGTGAGGATGAACCCGGGCGCGATGGCGTTCACGCTGATGTTGTGGGGACCCAGTTCCCTGGCAAGCCGGCGCGTAAACATGTTGACCGAAGCCTTGGTCATGGCGTAACCGGTCACTCCGGGCATGGAGGTGCCCAGAGCGGCAATGGAGGAGACGTTGATGATCCTCCCCCGGCCTCGCTGCTTCATGCCCTCTGCCACGGCCGCGGCGCAGCGGATGACCCCCTTGACGTTGACCTCCACCATCCGGTCGAATCCGGCCCCGGTCGCTTGCAGCGAAGGCTCCTGGTTGAGGAGCCCGGCATTGTTGACCAGGATGTCGATCCGCCCGTACTCCTGCATTACCTGGCCGACCATGGAGTCCACCTGCTCGGCGACTCCCACGTCGGCTTGAACGCAGAGGGCGCGGCCCCCTGCCGAAGCGATGGCTTCACACACTTCCTCGGCCATGCGGCGATTGGCCGCGTAGTTGACGGCCACCGCGGCTCCCTCTTCGGCAAAGGCCAAGGCGATGGCTTTCCCTATGCCGCGAGAGGCTCCCGTGACCAAGGCCACCTTGTCCTCCAGTCTCCGTCTGCCTGCTGCCATCGGCTACCTCTTCGTGTTCATTCGTGGTTCGTCTTTATTGACGACCCCCTGTTTTACTCTCGAATGATCCGCCCCGTCGTCGGGGGCGAGGGCGCTGCTTGCGGGCGTCGAACTCCCGTTCGAGTTCGTCGGCCAGAGCGTCCAGGACCTCCTGGGTGGTTCCGGACCGTTCCTGCTTGGCCGTCCAGTGCCACTGGTCCAGGTAGTCGTCCGTGCCCGCCAGGCCTTCGGCCATGGCCACCCGGTCGATCTCGACCTGGAAGCGGTCGGGCAACGGCCTGGAAACGCCGCGACGGCCCTCGAAGACCTTGATCTGGGCCGGAATGTCTTTCCAGAACAGAATCTGATACTGCGCCATGATTCCAGCCTGCTCTTTCTTCGCTGCCCCGCACGCGGCGGGCCGCCTACTGCAACTCTCCCTTGCGGTAGGCCCGCAGGAAACTCTTGCAGTGACGGTCCCTGCCCAGCAGCAGATCCTCCGTCATCCGGTAGGGCCTGGCCCGGCGGTCCATGGATAGGATCGACTGCAGGTTGCTGGCCACCGGATCGATGATGCCGCTGTCCGCTCCCGCCTCCAGCGACAGGAGAATGAAGACGTCGTTGATCAGCCGGCGGCGGGGCAGTCCGAACGATACGTTGCTCAGCCCCCCGGTAATATGCATCTCCGACCCGTAACGGGCCCGCAACTGCCGGATGGTCTCCAGGGCATGGTGGCCGAACCGGCCGTCGACCGAGATGGGAAACACCAGGACGTCCACGTAGATGCTGTCCAGGGAGATCCCCCTGGCCAGGGCGGCCTCCACCATGCGCGAGGCATTCTCCAGGCGCTCCACCTCGTTCTGGGGCATCCCCTTCTCGCCGGCCGCCGTCACGATGACCGTGGTGTCGTGCTCCCGGGCCAGGTCCAGGGCTTCCAGCCGCTCCAGGGAGGCCGAATTCAACAGGTTTCTGCCCGCCTTTTCATGGCAGGCTTCCAGGCCGGCCTGAATGATCTCGATGTTGGAAGAATCCACCGATACCGGGACGGGGCTCATGGACTGCACCGTTCGCACCAGCCACTGCATGGCCTCCTTCTGCTCCTTCAACTTGAGGGAAACCTCGTCCACGTTCAGGTCGAGGAAGTCCACTCCCGCCGACAGCTGCCGCTCCACCAGGTAGCGGAGATAGGTGAGCCCCTCTTCCGACTCTGGGCCACCGGCCTGGGCCGCCAGGACGGCGATTTTCACGTGCTTGACCCGACCCTCCTGGTAATCCTGGGTGCGCTTGACCGCTTCCGGGATGGGCAGGTAACGGGTCTCTCCCGCGGAAGTCCTGTAGATGACCGATTCCACGCCGCCGGGATTCTCGACGATGCGCTTCCCCTTCCTCAACAAGACCCGCGTGGTGTGAATGTTCTCGCCGATGGTGGTGAACTGAACCTGGTTCCCATTCCTGTTCATGGCCCTACTTTCTCGCCGCGTCGCTGGATACGGCCTGTGATTGCCTTCCGTCTTTCCTGCCGTTTCAGCCCTGTCTTGATGGTGGTCCCGTCATCCCTTTTTCGAGGGACCGGCTCGGGAGGACTCCCGCGCCTCCCCCGAGGCCGCATGGTGGTCACGCCCCAGGAAGGCGTTGGCCCAGGCGCTGGTACCTCTGAGAGCACCGTTGCGGAAAACCACCGGACGCTCCAGCATGCGTTCTTCCTCGCCGTAAGCCTTCAGGCGATCGTAGGCCAGCGCCCAGATGCAATCCTTTTCACCCACCTCGCATTTGCCCTGCCGGGTCCCCCCGCAGGGGCCGTTCCGCTGGTTCTTGGCGCACTGGGACTCCGGACACAGATAGGCGATGTCCGGCAGAGAGCAATCCCCGCAGTCGCGGCAATCGAAGCCCACTATCTTAAAAGCATGCTCCATCCCGTGCAAGGCCTTCCGAACCCCGGGACCGGACCGCTCCACCGTCCGATAGAATCCCTGGCCCAAGGGGAATCCGGGGCTCCCGCTCTCAAAAACCCGCTCGTGAACCCAGCGATTGAGCTTGTAGTTCAGGGGAAGCCGGCCCTGCAGGGCGTCGAGGGCCTCCGGGGTCTTGGACGCCAGGTAGGACGGGTTGATCTCGCTGGAGCTCAGGCCGGTCTCGGGATCGCCGTCAAAGAGATGGAACTCGTCCTTCTGCGGAAACCGGATCTCCCTGGCGAAATCCTTCCAGTCGTTCTCGGCAAAGCTGTCGGCGATGGAGAGCACCCGGGCATAGTGTTCCAGCTTGAGGTGTCCACCCAGGTAGACCCCCCGATAACCCAGGCCGCGGGCGACGGCGCACTGCTTGGCTGCGAGCTCCAGGAAGAAGGCCCTTCCCTTGTCGGGAGACTTGGCCTGCTTTTCCACCAGGCTCAGCAGTTCGTCGGTCACGACCACTCCGGGGATGGCCCCGCTGTTGAAAAAGCGGGCCGCGGGCCGGCTGAGGACGTAGACGTTGGCCAGCACCGGAACCTGCAACCCGTAGTGACGCATGGCCTTCAGCAATTCGTCCTGCTTGCGCGAGTCGTAGCCGATCTGATTGATAATGAACCGGGCCCCGCTCTTGACCTTCAGCGCCAGCTTGAAGTACTGGGGCATCACCTCGCGCTCATGGCGCTTGAAGTTGGTGACCACCGCCCCCAGGAAGAACCGGGTGGGCTCCATGGTGGCTTCACCCCTCCCTTCGCCCGTCAAGCCGGCGTTCATGTCCGAGTACATCTTCAGCAGACCCACCGAATCGATGTCGAAAACGCCGCTGGCCCGACCCGCATAGCCGCCGGTGGGACAGTCGCCGGACAGGGCCAGAATATTGTTGAATCCCTCGCTGGCCAGCTTCCACCCCCGGCTCTGAAGCGCATTCCGGTTCCAGTCCTTGCAGGAGAGATGGATGATCACCTCCTGCCCCCGCGAGATCAGATCGGTCCCCAGAGTGTCGGCGCTCAGCATGGCGTTGCCCCCGGGATTGTCGGTGATGCTGAGGGCATGGACCTGCGGATGCCGGGCCAGGCCGCGAGCCAGATCCAGAACGCGGCGACCGCTGCGCTCGGTGATGACGCCCCGGGAGGTCACCAGTTCGACGCAAGTCACAAAGGTGTCGGTCTCCTGCAGCAGGCGGACCAGCGGCTGCTTCACCCAGGAGCTGCCGGCGGAGCTCGCGTTCGAGGCGGTCGGATTCATGGCTAACCCACCTTCAGGTCGGCGGTTTCTTGAGGCATGGGCTTGAATTGACAACCCTCCACGAAGACTTCGAAGAAATCCGGCGTGGTTTCCAGCTCGACGTGCTCGATCCGCCCGATCAGGCGTTCCAGGGATTCCCGCCGGCTGCGGGACAGCAGCACCGCCTTGGCTCCCTGCACCGCCGCATTGCCCACCTTGACGATGCGATCCCGATCCACCGGCGCCAGAAATCCGATATCGATGGCGTTGGCCACATTGACGTAGTTGGCGAAGCCCCCTGCCAGGTAGAGTCGGCGGACGTCTCCCGGAGCGATGCCGAAACGCCGCATGACAATGTATTGTCCGCAGAAATTGGCGGCCTTGGCCTGCGCCAGATTGCTGGCATCCTCTCTGGAGAGCGTGATCCCGTGCTCGGGAACCACGTTGATCTCGAAGGCCCTGTCGGGGAAAACCCCCTTGGGTGTCATCCGATCGGTACGCCGCAGCTCGGCCAACAGGTCGATCAACCCGGATCCGCAGATCCCCTGGGGCTCCACGCCGCCTATGGTTCGATAGTCGAAGCGTCCGTTGACGGCGCCGATGGACTCGATGGCCCCCTCGCATCCCGGCATACCGTACTTGACCAGGCCCCCTTCAAAAGCGGGGCCGGCCGGACAGGAGGCCGTCATCATGCGTTCTCCGTTCCCGACCACCACTTCGGTGTTGGTCCCCACGTCCACCAGCATGGTGACGTCGTTCTGACCTTCCATGTCGATGGCCACCAGGTCGGCGGCCGTATCGGCCCCCACGTGGCTGGCAATCAAGGGCAGCCCGAAGATTCGGGCCCGGGGATGCACCTGGACCCCCAGACTGCCGGCCTCGACGGTGAGAGCCATGCTCCGGCGCTTTCCCTCGAGAACTTCGTGCTCGATCAGAGACTTGTAAGGCTTCTGCCCGATGCTTTGAACGTCCAGACCGAAGAAGAGGTCGCGCATGGTCGAGTTGCCGGCCACCGCCACTTCGTAGATCTCCCGGCGACGAACGCGCAGCCGCTTGCAGAGCTCACGGATCTCGAAGTTGAGGCCCTTGACAATGGCCTGGTGGAGCTCTCCTTGAAACGGGCCTCCATCGTAGGAAATCCGATTCATGATGTCGCTTCCTCCGAATCGCTGCGGGTTCTCGAAGGAAGCAACCGCCAGAGTCTGGCCGTTTTCCAGATCCACCAGTTCGATCACCACGGTGGTGGTGCCCAGGTCCATGGCGAGCCCGTACAGATGTCCCCGATAGCGGTCGATGACCTGTCCGTCGTAGAGGACCTCATCGCCCTGGCGGACCACCATCGGGTCCAGCCTCGATGTCTTGACCGGGGTTGCCCGGGTGAGAATCTGGGGTTTGCGCCGGAGGGGGGAGAAGCCGACATCGCCGCTGTCGTCGACGACAACGGACTGGCAGGCCAGCCGGTAGGGGTCGCGCAGGAAGGATTCGCTGGAACTGCGGGGACAGAGCGCCTCCATCCCCTGGCCGACTTCTACAATGCACTCATGACAGGATCCGGTCCGGCCGCAGGACGTGGGTACCTGGACCCGCAACTCGTCGGCGTAGTCGAAAAGCGTCCTGCCCGCCTCCAGCTCGAGGCTTCGATCATTGTGCCGAATGGTGCCCATCGAGTGTCCTGTCCCAGTCACCGCCCGGGCTCGCCGCCGTCCTCTGCCTGGGTCTCCCAGGCGCTACGGTAGTCCAGCTTGTCGTCTCCGGCACAGAGCAGAAGGTCGCCCTTGACCGGGGGCCGTCGCTGGTTGCGGCACCCGAACTTGGCCGTACACTGATCCAGGCGGTTCTTGTAGGGGCAGCGGTAAGTGGACAGCTCGTCGGCACGAACGACCATGCTGGAGAACAGCTCGCTGATCCGCTTCAGACGCTTTTCGTATTCAGCCTTGTCGATTTTTTGCATGCGGGTCAGGGGACTTCCACTTCAGCGCTCAGCAGGTGCTTGGCCAACTCGACGCAAGCCAGCGCATCCTTTCCGTACCCGTCGGCGCCCATGTCGTCGGCGAACTCCTGGGTGACCGGCGCTCCACCCACCATGATCTTGACGTCGTCCCGCAGGTCGGCGTCGATAAAGGCCTCGATGGTCTTCCCCATGTTGGGCATGGTGGTGGTCAACAGGGCCGACATCCCCATCAGCGAGGCCTCGTGCTCCTCGATGGCATCGATGAACTCGTCGGCCGAGGTGTCCACGCCCAGGTCGATCACCACGAACCCCGCACCCCGAAGCATCATGATGCACAGGTTCTTGCCGATGTCGTGGAGATCGCCCTTGACCGTCCCCATGATGACCCGGCCCAGGGGCTCGACGCCCGAAGCCGAAAGAATGGGCTCGATGTGGGCCATTCCCGCTTTCATGGCCCGGGCGCAGGCCAGGACCTCCGGCACGAAGATGAAGTTCTCGCGGAACTTGATCCCCACCACGCCCATTCCCGCGATCAGGCCGTCGTCCATGATCTCGAGGGCGCCGATCCCTTCCTCCAGGGCCGCGCGGGTCAGCCGGTCCACGGTGTCGTTCTCGCCCTCGATCAGGGCGGCGGCAATGTCCTGCATGCCGGGTCTCGCCTTGGAGAAGACGCCGACCGTCCGCTCGATCTCCTCGGGGCGTTCAAGGAACTCTTCGATCTCCTCGCGGAGGAACTCGTTCCGGATGTCTGCGATATTGGCCATGATTCCCTCTCGGTCGTCTTCCCGACCTTAATTCCCGGCTGCCTGCTCCCGGCTCCAGTCTCTCACCGCTACCGGGATCTCCTTCAGGTTCTCAATGGATGTCTGGAGGGGGATTGCGCACTCGGGCCCCACCATGTGAACCCCGGCGTCCAGATTCTTGACCACCTCCTGGCGGACCTCTTCAGGCCCCTTGGAGAAGAGCGTCTCCGGGTTGTTGATGTTTCCCACCAGGGAGATGCGGTCCTTCATGATGTCGACCGATTCCCGCGGCTCGTTCTTGGAGTCGAAATGGAAGGCGGCCATTCCCGTCTGGGCAATGTATTCCATGCGGTCCACCGTCTTTCCACAGATGTGCAGAATGATGGGGATCCGTATCTTTTCGGCGAACTCGATGTGGAGCTCACGGAGGTATCTCCTGTAGTACTCACCGCTCACCAGGTCTCCGGTGGCGTGATCGGGCAGCGTGATGGCGTCGGCTCCGGCCTCCACCTGAGCGATGCCGAACTGGATGGTGGCCTCCTTCATTCTGTCCAGACAGAGCTTGGTCTTCCCCGGATCGTCCAGCGACATCAGCAGAAAGGGCTCCACCCCCATGCAGTGATAGCCGAGCGACCAGGGCCCCATGGTCTTGCCGATGACAGCCACCTCGTCGCCATACTCCTTCTTGAGGATCGTGATGGCGTCCAGGACACAGCGGGTGTCCCGATGGGTCAGGAAATCGGGTGGAATCCGGATGTCGTCGGGGGTCTCCCAGATGGGCTCGCGCATCTTCACGGTGGGCCAGTTGTCCTTCTGTTCCCACTGGATCTTGCACCCCAGGGCCGAGGAATCCTGAATGATGGTAAACACCGGCATGATGGTATCGAACCCCAGCTCGGTATACGCCGTGGCCGCCAGGCGAGCCATGAGCTCCGGCTGCTGGTTGGCTTCGGGAAAGGGGGCGTCGACCAGGTCCATCAACTCGACCGTGGCCACCGAGGTGGGGCTGCAGACAGGGGTGCGATCCACCGGCTCGCGCCGCAGCGCAGCCATGACCCGCTCGCGGCCGCTCATGGATGGAACCGATCGAGATCCGCTATCCATAGGACTTCCCTCCTGTATGAAAGAATCTGCCTAGTTGTTCTGGGCGCTGGGGGCGGACAGGACGCCCCGGGAAGCAGCCGCTTCCTGTTCGCGAACGATGGCTCGGACGTTGAGTGCCCGAACCAGCAGCAATCCGACCAGCGGGTCTATGGACTGTCGATTCGGCAAGGCCACCCGGGCTGGATGTCCTTCCACCAGGCCGGCCCCGCTGAGCTTGACGATTCCGCCGGCGATATGAGCGGACCGCCTGGCAGCCCGCTCCCCTTCAGCTTCCAGCGTTACCTCGTAGAGGCCTTCTCCCAGACTGGCCACTTGAACCTGGCTCTGCGATTTCTTGTCGAAGATGGTGAGCGGCCGGGGAACGACCTCCTCGCCCGTGGGACGCTTGCAGGCTTCCAGAAAAACCCTTCTGGCGGCCACCGGAAGATCGCTGCCCGCCGGAAAACGCAGGACCAGGGGTTCCCCGGGCAAGGCTTCCATCCCACCGAGAACCGTCATGGCTTCCGCAATGAACGCCAGGCGCTCTTGGGTGCCGTCCCGCCGGCTGTAGCTGTGCACCAGCACCTCCAATGCGGCCTCGCCCTCCCGCCTGTAAAGGCCGATGGAGATGTCGTGAAAATGCGGGTCCATCGGGACCAGCTCAATCCGCCTTCCGAGATCGACGGTCAGACCCATGACAAGATCCCCTCGGTTCCATCGCTGGATTGGCGGTCCGGCATGCCCGATCCGCCGGCCGAGCCGCAACGCGCTTGACAACCCGCCCATAGAGACAAACCTGATTTACAGGTTGTCTGACAACCTTAATATACGGTATTGTACTCGAGGCTTCCAAGTAAAGTTTTTTCCCGCTTCCCTGAAGCAGACGGAGAACAGCCACCGAACCCATGACCGTCAAATCCGCCAGGCCCGAACCCCTGCAGGAAGTGAGTCCCATCCGCCGGATCTCCCTGAGCGACAAGATCATCGAACAGATCATCGATCTGATTTCTCGCAACGTGCTCCAACCCGGGGAGCGTCTACCGTCGGAGAAGGATCTTTGCAGGCGCTTCGGGGTGGGGCGGGCGACACTCCGAGAGGCATTGCGTTCACTGGCGGTGATGGGGATCCTGGACGGCCGAGTCGGGGAAGGGACCTTCGTCTCCCACAACAACCAGCGATATCTGGAGCGGAATCTGCAGTGGGGCCTTCTGCTGGACCCCAAGAAGGTGGAGGACCTTCTTGAAACGCGGCTCATGCTGGAGACCCAGACCGCCTTCTCGGCTGCCCGCAAAGCCACCCCGGCCAACCTGGAAGCCATGGAAGCGACGATTCAGGGCATGGAGAGCTCCGTGGACCGGCCGGAGCAGTACCTGCGATTCGACCTGGAATTTCACCTGCTGGTGGCTCGGGCAACCCAGAACACCATCCTGCACCACCTGGTCAGCATGACCCGCGGCTACCTCCAGGCCTGGATCAAGGAGAGCCTGGTCTCCCCCGCTTCCAGCCCCGAAGGCCGGCATCGAGCCGAGTCCTCCATCCGGGAACACCGAGCCATCCTCGAGGCCCTGAAATCGGGCCGAGCCGAGCAGGCCCGCCGGGCCATGAAGGCCCACATTTTCTCCAGCAGCGCCGACCTGCACCAGCACCTGGAACAGACATCGGGTTGAGCCGTCGACTCGCGAGCGTCCCCGCGGCGCCAGTATCGAAATTTTGTTGATTTCTAACTGGTCGCACGATAGAATCCGTGGCCCGAGTGGGCGAAAGCCCACTTTTTTGTTGCCTTTCAGCTTGCGGGAGAGGCTTGTTGCCGCTAGAGAAAACACAGGCCCTCATCGACGAGGTGGTCCGGGCCGAAGGGTTCGAACTCGTAGAGGTCGAGCTGAAGGGTTCCCCGGGGCGACGAGTTGTACGGATTTTCATCGACCGGGCAGGAGGAATCAACCACGACGACTGCGCTCGAGTCAGCGGCTTGGTGGGTCCGCTGCTGGAGGTCGAGGAAGCCGTTGCAGGGAGCTACACGCTGGAGGTGTCCTCACCGGGCCTGACCCGACGGCTGCGGACGCCGGGGGAATTCCAGCGATTTGCGGGCCGGCTGGTCAAAATCACCACCAGCGAAGCCGTCGAGGGGTCGCGGCATTTCCGTGGAACGCTGCTCGGCATGAAGGGAAACCGCGTGGCCGTGGAGCGGAGGGATGCAGACCCGGTATTGATTCCGTTGGAAGTCGTCTCCAAGGCCCACCTGGATTTCGACTTCTAGCGTTCTGTCCCGGAAATGGGGTTGCCCTGTTTCCGAGCCCAACGGAGCATTCATGAGCACCTTGCTCTACCAACACATCGACCTTCTCAGCAAGGAAAAGGGAATCGATCCGGAGATTGTGGTCAGCGCCGTCGAGGATGCGATTCTGGTGGCCACCCGCAAGTACTACAAGTCCACCGAGGAACTGACCTCCTCCTTCAACAAGGACACGGGCCGGGTCGAGGTTTACGCGGTCAAACAGGTCGTTGAAACCGTCACCGACCCCACCCACGAGATCTCCCTGTCCGCGGCCCGCCGAATCGATCCCAATGCCGCGATCGACGGAGAGGTGAAAATAGAGAAACCCACCGACGTCCTGGGGCGCATTGCCGCCCAGACGGCCAAGCAGGTGATTCTGCAGAAGGTTCGCGAGGCGGAACGGGAGAGCATCTTCGAAGAATACAGCCAGCGGGTCAGCGAGGTGGTCACCTGCCTGGTGAAGCGGACCGAGGGCCCCGACGTGATTGTCGACCTGGGAACGGCAGAGGGTCGACTTCCCAGGCGGGAGCAGTCGCGCCTGGAGAGCTTCACCATGGGCGACAGAATCCGTGTGGTCATCATCAAGGTGGAGAAACCCTCCAGAGGTCCCCAGGTCATCGTTTCCCGCATTGACCCGGCCTTGCTGGCCAAGCTGTTTGAAATGGAAGTGCCGGAAATCTACGACGGGACGGTGACCATCCGGGCCGCTGCCAGAGATACGGGCGAGCGATCCAAGATCGCCGTGTCCTCTCGCGACAAGGACGTCGACCCGGTGGGGGCTTGCGTGGGAATGAAAGGGTCCAGGGTTCAGGCCATCATCCGTGAACTCCACGGCGAAAAGATCGACATTATTCCCTACTCCGAAGACACCATCAACTTCGTGATGAACGCCTTGAGCCCGGCCAAGATCAGTCGCGCCTCCGTCCTGGATGCCGAGGACAGGCACCTGGAAGTCATCGTGGAAACGGACCAGTTGTCACTGGCGATCGGGAAAAAGGGCCAGAACGTGCGCTTGGCGGCCAAGTTGACAGGGTGGAAAATCGATATCAAGAGCGAAGAGGAGAAGCGGGCCGAGATTGAAGATCAGATGGCTCTGCTGTCAGCCAGGACACCGCTCTCCGAGTTGCCGGCCCTTTCGCCGGGCATCCTGGCCAAGCTCACCGAAAGCGGCATCGAAACCATCGAGGAACTGGCTGACACGCCCATTGCGGATCTGACCGAAATCAAGGGGGTTGGCCCCAAGAGCGCCGAAAAGATTATCGCTTCGGTGAAGGACTACTACATTCAATATACCGAAGCAGTCGAAGCCAGGAGGGCGGCCGAAGCCGAAAAGAGGGCCGAAGAGGAGAGGGCCAGGAGGGCGGCCGAAGCCGCGCAGCAGGCTGAGGAAGCCGAGGGCTCGCTCCAGGCCTCGGACCTTTCGGGAGACTCCCCGGAGCAAACCGGCGGCGCAGAGGCGGAGAGTTCAATGGACCGGTCAGGCTCGGACGAAAACGGCCCTGGAACTGAGAAGGAGGAAATCGGGGGCAGCTAACCACTGCCCGCGGAGGTTTCGTGAGCGAAAAGACCCGGTTGTTAAAACTGGCGCCGGAGATCAAGGTCGAGGTCAAGGAGATCGTCGCCTACCTGAAGCAGGAGGGGATGAAGAAAGTCTCGGCCAGCAGCTTTGTGGGGGCCGAAGTCGTCCAGGACATCAAGGACCACTTCTCCGGCAAAAAGACGCAGAAGGCCAAGGCAGCCGCACCGGAGAAACCGACCCGGGCCGAAACCGCAGAGAAGCCCCAACCCGCATCGGCGGCGGAAGCCCCGGCCAAGACCGAGGAGGCCGCTGAGCCGGCCGCAGTCGAGACGGCCCCGGCGGACGCTCCTCCCGAAACCGCTCCGCCCACGGTCGTGGAGGTCAAGCCCGGGCCTGCTGTTCCCGAGATTGCCCCGCCGGCGGTTCCCCCCGCCACCCCTCCCCCGGCCACTGGCCAACCGGCAGTCGTTTTGCAGCCCGCCGCCAAATTGGAGCCGGGGAGCGCCAAACCGGGCCCTGGGGCCCCCACGGTGATGCCGCCCAGGAAGCCAGTGGGCGCAGAGCGGCCGTCGCCGACCGAAACCATCCGCCAGCACCTTTCCAGATCGGGCCAGATCAGGACCCGGCCTTTCCTTTCCCGGTCGCGGCAGGGAGCACCGGCCCGGCCTCTCAGCCTGCCCGCGGGAACCAGGCCCACTTCCGGCTTCCCTCCGCAGCGCAGGCCTCTGACCCCTTTTCCCGGGCGCCCGGCCGGACCCGGGGGGCCGCCCCGGGACCACCGCCGGGGCAGGCCGGGCCAGCGGCGTCATGGGGGGCGGCATGAGTCTCGGGAAGGCAGATTCGCCGCACGGCAGGCGCCCACCGCGGCCCGGCCCGAACCCTTCCAGCCTATCCCCATCAACCGCTCCGTCACCCTGACCGAAGGCGTCACCATCAAGGAGCTGGCGGAGCGGCTGGAAGTCAAAGCCAAGGATCTGATCAAGCGGCTGCTGGACAAGGGCATATTCGCCACCATGAACCAGACGCTGGACGAGACTCTGGCCAAGGACCTGAGCTCGGATTTCGGGGCGGAAGCCTCAATCGTCAGTTTCGAGGAAGACGCCGAGTATGAAGCCATCGCCGAGGAAAAGTCGGAGAACATCGCGCCGCGACCACCGGTGGTCACCATCATGGGCCACGTCGACCACGGCAAGACCTCCCTGCTGGATGCGATCCGGGAAACCGACGTCACCTCCCAGGAAGCCGGTGGCATCACCCAACACATCGGAGCCTACCAGGTCGAAAAGAACCAGCGCCTGATCACTTTCCTGGACACGCCGGGCCATGAAGCCTTCACCATGATGCGAGCTCGGGGAGCCAAGGTGACCGACATCGTGGTCCTGGTGGTGGCGGCGGACGACGGCGTGATGCCGCAAACGCTGGAGGCCATCAACCATGCCAGGGCCGCCAAGGTTCCCATGGTCGTGGCCATCAACAAGATCGACCGACCCAATGCCCAGGTGGACACGGTCAAGAAGAGTCTGGCCGCCAACGGCTTGACACCGGAAGACTGGGGCGGAGACACGGTAACCGTGGAAGTCTCCGCCATAGAGAAAACCAACCTGGACCTCCTGCTGGAGATGATTCTGCTGGTCGCCGATCTGCAGGGCGTCAAAGCCAACCCCCAGCGAACGGCCATGGGAACCATCGTGGAAGCCAAGCTCGACCGAGGCAGAGGACCGGTGGCAACCGTCCTGGTTCAAAACGGCACCCTGAAGGTCGGGGATCCCTTTATCGCCGGCCCGGTCACGGGAAAAGTCAGGGCCATGCTCGATTTCCACGGCAAGCCGGTGCAAGCCGCCGTTCCCGCCATGCCGGTCGAGGTCCTGGGGCTGGAATCGGTTCCCCATGCCGGCGACCTGTTCCAGGTCCTCAGCGATGCGAGCAGGACCAGGCAGATCGGCAACCTGCGCCAATCGAAGCTTCGGGAGAGTCAACTGGCCAAGACGGCACGCCTCACGCTGGAACACCTGCATGAGCAGATGAGCGAAGGCGTGGTCAAGGAGCTTCCCATCATTTTGAAGGCTGACGTGCAGGGTTCGGTGGAAGTCGTGTCGGAAACTCTCTCCAAGCTCAGCAACGAAAAGGTGAAGGTGAAGATCATCGACCGCGGTACCGGAGCCATTACCGAAACCAACGTGCTCCTGGCCTCGGCCTCCAATGCCGTCATCGTCGGATTCAACGTCAGGCCGGAGAAGAAGGCGGCTGAACTGGCCTCTCGGGAAGGTGTCGATATCCGCCTGCATACCGTGATCTACAAGATCAGTCACGAGATCCGGAATGCCATGCTGGGCCTGCTGGACCACACCTACAAGGAGATCTGGCAGGGCACCGCCCAGGTCAGAATGACTTTCAGGGTTCCCAGGGCAGGAGTGGTGGCCGGCTGCTATATTTCCGACGGGAAAGTCTCCCGAAACTCCAAAGCGCGGTTGCTGCGAGACAATGTCGTGATCTACGAAGGCAAGATCGCCTCCCTGAGGCGCTTCAAGGACGACGCCGGAGAGGTTCGCTCGGGGTTGGAATGCGGCATCGGCCTGGAGCGGTTCAGCGACATCAAGAACGACGACGTCATCGAAGCCTTCACCATGGAGAAGGTCGCCCCGCAGATGGATTGAGGCCGGCCCGGCTCCACCGAAGCCCGCCATGAACATCGGTTTGCTCACCCTTGAAGTCGTCATCCCCTACGCCCAATCGCTCAAAGACAAACGCCAGGTGATTCGCAGCCTGCGGGACCGCCTCAAGAAGTTCAATGTCTCCATAGCCGAGTGCGGACACCAGGACCTCTGGCAGCGATCGACCCTGGGTATCGTTGCCATCTCTTCCGATCACACCATCCTCGAACGAACCCTGCAGACGGTGACCGATGAAGCCGAAAAAATCCTGGACGGAAATCTGGCTCAATGCCAGATAGAGTTTCTATGAAATCCCCCTCCAGACGGCCGGGACGAGTCGGCGAACTGCTACGAATGGCTGTCAGCCAGATCCTTCTGCGCGGATTGAGGGATCCGAGAATCGGCTTGGCCACCGTGACCGAGGTCAAGATGAGCGCCGACCTCAAGAAAGCCAGAGTCTTCGTCAGCGTGCTGGGCAGCCCTGAGGAACGCGAGCAGACGCTGCTGGGCCTCAACCGAGCCTCTGCCCACATTCGCCATGAAATCAGCTCCCAACTGAAGCTGAGGGCCGCCCCGGAACTGGACTTTCAATACGATCGCTCCATCGAGTACGGAGCGCGGATTGAAGAACTGCTGGAGCAGACCAGAACCGTCGATACCCCCGACCAGTAATCGGGCCCCGGCCGAGCCCGATTCCGCTCCGCCGCCCCCTTCCCCCGAAACCCCCATGAATGGACCGCTCACGGGCTTCCTGGTCATCGACAAAGCGGAAGGCATGACCTCGCACGCGGTCGTTCAGTTCGTCCGCCGCCAGCTACAGATCAGGAAAATCGGCCACCTCGGAACTCTCGACCCCATGGCCACCGGCGTATTGCCCCTGGCAGTCGGTCGCGCCACCCGATTGGCGCGATTCCTCATGGGCGGGCGAAAGGTCTACGAGGGAACCATCCGATTGGGCCTGACCACCGACACCTACGATCGCCTCGGTCAACCCACATCCGAGTTCCGACAGCCCCGTCTTGCTCCGGACCGCCTCCGGGCCGCGGTCGAATCCATGGTTGGCGAGCTAATGCAGGCTCCTCCCCCCTACTCGGCCAAGAAGATCGGGGGGCGGCGCGCCTACCGGCTGGCCCGGCAGGGGCTCCAGGTTGATATTCCTCCCCAGCGGGTCCGCATTCATCAATTCAGATTTCGCCAAGACGCGGCGGATACCGTCGATTTCGAAGTCCACTGCTCGCCGGGCACCTATGTCCGTGCCCTGGCCCACGAACTGGGACAGAAGCTGGGATGTGGAGCTCATCTCTCCAGGCTGCGGCGTCTCTCCTCGGGAAAGTTCTCGCTGTCGATGGCCTGTCCGCTGCCCCAGGGACGAATGCCCCAAGACTGGACCCGGTTCCTGCTCTCCATGAACTCCATGCTGGAGGACATGCCCTGCATCCGTGTCTGTGCGGAAGACCGGGAAGCCTTTGCCCATGGAAGGACGCTGGGAGTCGGGAAAGTTCCCCTCGATCACTCGGGCGCCCCCATGATCCGGGTCCTTTCCGAGTCGGGCCTGCTGCTGGGACTGGCTGAAATGGCTTCCTACCGGCACCCGGACGGGCCAGGCGAGCCGGGCGCGGCGCGCCTTCTCCCCAAGCTGGTCCTGTAGCTTTCGCTTTACTTCGGGAAGGGGACTATGCTACATTCCGGCTGCTTTGTCGGCTTGGACGGAAAGGGTTCACTCCTCGGATTCATGGTACTGACACCGGATCTCAAGAGCTCAGTGATTCAGAAATACCGGACCCACCCCACGGATACGGGGTCGCCGGAGGTTCAGATTGCTCTGCTGAGCGAGCGGATCACCTACTTGACAGGCCACTTCAAGGCACACAAAAAGGATCACGCCTCTCGCCGCGGTCTGCTGAAGATGGTCGGGCACCGCAGGCGTTTATTGGACTATCTGAAAACCAAGGATGTCGAACGCTATCGAACGGTCATCCAAAGACTTGGAATACGCAAGTAGCGAGCCCGGAAATACAATTCGAGCTTGAACAATGCAATGGCGACTCCGAGCATTGCCAAACGTGATGCCGGCAGTCGCTATTTTAGTTTCGGCAACAAGCCGGGCCGGGAAACACACCAATGATTGAGAAAACCAGCACCCTCATCGGAGGCAAGGAAATCACCATCGAGACGGGCAGGATCGCCCGCCAGGCGGACGGCGCCGTTCAGGTCAGATACGGAGACACGATGGTGTTGGTGTCCGCCTGTTCCAGAAGACAGCCGCGCGACAACGTGGATTTCTTCCCCCTGACCGTAGACTACCGAGAAAACTACTACGCCGCCGGACGCATTCCGGGAGGCTTCTTCAAGCGCGAGGGCAAGCCGAGCGAAAAAGAGGTTCTTACCTGTCGCCTGATCGACCGTCCCATCCGGCCGCTGTTCCCGTCGGGCTATCGCTGCGACACCCAGATCATCGCCCTGGTGCTTTCGGCGGACGGAGAGAACGATCCCGACATCCACGGCATCACGGGCGCCAGCGCCGCCCTGATGGTGTCCGACATCCCCTTTGAGACTCCTATCGCCGCGGTTCGCGTGGGTCTGGTCGGCGGCCGCCTGGCAATCAACCCCACCAGCCGGGACCTGAAGGAAAGCCAGCTCAACTTGATCGTTGCCGGCAGTGACGAGGGGATCGTGATGGTCGAAGCCGGAGCTCGCGAGGTGAGCGAGGCGACGATGGTCGAAGCATTGGCTTTCGGACACGAGCACATCAAGCAGATTGTCCCCTTGCAGAGGCAGCTCGCGGAGAGCCTCGGCGTCCGGAAACGCCCCCTGGACTCACGTCCGGTCGACGAGAAACTCTTCAGTCAGATTTCCGAGCAGGTGTCAGCGGATCTCAGGGACGCTCTCGACACCACAAAGCATGGCAAGAGAGGAAGCTACGAACAGGTTGACAAGGTCAAGGAAGCCCTGCTGAGCAGCTATGCGGAAGAGTCGGCCGACTTGATCGGCGATGCGTCGGCTATTTTCGATCGCATCAAGGAACAAATCTTCCGCGACGACATCCTCGAACGGAAGAAACGCCCGGACGGTCGCGAGTTCGACGCCGTCCGACCCATCACCTGCGAGGTCGGCCTTCTGCCCCGCACCCACGGTTCAGCCCTGTTCACACGCGGCGAGACCCAGGCCCTGGTCACCGCGACCCTGGGCACGTCGGACGATATTCAGAAGATCGACATCATGGAGGGCGAGTCGTCCAAGCGGTTCCTTCTCCACTACAACTTCCCACCCTTCAGCGTAGGCGAAACGGGATTCATGCGAGGGCCCGGGCGCAGGGAGGTGGGCCATGGCGCCCTGGCGGAACGATCCATTCTGCCGGTGGTTCCCTCCGAAGACAAATTCCCCTACACCATTCGCATTGTCTCCGACATCCTGGAGTCCAACGGTTCTTCCTCGATGGCCAGCGTGTGCGGCGGCATCCTCGCCCTGATGGATGCCGGCGTTCCCATCAATGCGCCGGTCGCCGGCATCGCCATGGGGCTGGTCAAGGAGGGTGACCGGTACGCCGTCCTGACCGACATCGCAGGGGCCGAGGACCACTACGGAGACATGGACTTCAAGGTCACCGGGACCCGATCCGGAATCACGGCCCTGCAGATGGACATCAAGATCGGCGGCTTGACCATGGAAATCATGAGTGAAGCCCTCCAGCAGGCGCTGCGGGGAAGGCTCTTCGTCCTCGACAGAATGCTGGATACCATCTCAGCCCACCGGAGCAATACTTCGAAATATGCTCCCAAAATCTATTCCCTTCGCATCAAGCGGGAGAAGATCCGAGATGTCATTGGGCCTGGCGGCAAGGTGATTCGCGGTATCACCGAACAGACCGGAGTCAAGATCGACGTCGCAGACGACGGCAAGGTCAACATCGCCGCGCTTGACGAGGCGTCAGCCCGTAAGGCCATTCAGATCATCAAGGACATCACTGCCGAGGCGGAAATGGGCAAGATCTATCTGGGCAAGGTGGTTCGCCTGGTGGATTTCGGCGCCTTCGTGGAGATCTTTCCCGGGACAGACGGCCTCCTTCATATCAGCGAGATCGCCGAGCATCGAATCCGGCAGGTCAGGGATGAGTTGAAGGAGGGGGATCAGCTTCTGGTCAAGGTCATTGGGATCGACGGCCAGAAGATCAAGCTGAGCCGAAAGGCCGTGCTGAGGGAGCAACGGCAAAAGTCATCCTGAAGCAAGCGCCCCCCGCACCGAGCACCGGGTGAGCTTCGTGCGGGTCAAGCCGCCAGCGGCGGGTGAAATTCACCCGTCAGGTTGGGGAATCTTCCGAGAATTTCGTCCCGCAATTCCTTGGACAGTGCCTGTTCCCCGCTCTCCACAAACCTGTCGCCCTGACGAACAAACAGCCTGAATCTGTCCTTCTCCTCGTCTTTTTCCCTGATCAGAACCCAACGGGTCTTCGGGCCCGGCTCGATCCCATAGACATCGACTCGTGTCTGAACCAAGGGCACCGAGATGCTGTCGAGATATCGAGCCCGGCAAGGATCGTTTGAAAAAACCGAGAAGCTCATCTCCTGCCCCCCGTAGAAGAACTTGCAATCCCTTAGCTCCATAACGCCCTCCCTTTTCAGGAAATCGTGTGAGAGACGAGGCGCGCGCCCAAACCCGCGGGTGTCGAAGCCAAGCCGTGTTTCGACGCCCAAAGCAACTGCCAAATACCTCTGATGCGCAACACCGGCAAAAGGGTTACCCGGAAATCGCGGTGTTCTCATCGGGAAGGCGGTGAGATTTCGGAGAGGAGTGTGAGCAGGAGGGGTGATGGACCAACAGAGGATGTGGGGAACCGGTTGCAAGAGGAGGGCCGGCCCGCACCCGGGGCGCGTCAGTCGAGGCGGTAGTTGGGGGCCTCCCGGGTGATGATGACATCGTGGACGTGGCTTTCCTTGAGGCCGGCAGAGGTGATCCTGATGAACCGGGCCTTTTCCTGGAGTTCCTCGATTCCCGAGCACCCGACATAGCCCATCCCGGCTTTCAGCCCGCCCACCAGCTGAGCCACCACTCCCGCCAAGGGCCCCTTATAGGGGACGCGGCCCTCGATGCCCTCCGGGACCAGCTTCTGCGTGCTGGTATCCCGACCGATTCGATAACGGTCCCGACTCCCCACCTGCATCGCTCCGAAAGATCCCATGCCCCGATAGGCCTTGAAGCTTCGGCCCTGGTAGAGCACGGTTTCCCCCGGGCTTTCGTCCGTCCCGGCGAACAGGCTTCCAATCATGACGCTGTCGGCGCCGGCGGCGATGGCCTTGGTGATATCTCCGGAGAACTTGATCCCCCCGTCGGCGATGACGGGGATTCCCGCATCCTTGGCAGTCTGCGCACATTCGGCCACCGCGGTGATTTGCGGCACCCCGGCGGCCGAAACCACCCGCGTGGTGCAGATGGAACCGGGCCCGATCCCCACCTTGATGCCGTCGGCGCCGCAGCCGATCATGTCGGCCGCGGCCTCGGCGGTCGCGATGTTGCCGGCGATGGTATCCGTCTCCGGGAACTTCCGCTTGATCTCCTTGAGCACATCCATCACCCGCTGAGAGTGGCTGTGGGCCGTATCCACGGCCAGAACGTCCACGTTGGCGTCCACCAGGGCCTCGGCCCGCTCCAGGTAGTCTCCCGTGACCCCCAGGGCCGCACCCGCCAGCAAGCGCCCTTGGCCATCCTTGGCCGAAATGGGGTACTGGAGCTTCTTCTGGATATCCTTGACCGTGATCAGGCCCTTCAACATGTACTTGCTGTCGACCACCAGCAGCTTCTCCACCCTGTGGCGATGGAGCATTTCCTCGGCCTCGGCCAGCGTGGTCCCCACGGGCACGGTGATGAGGTTTTCCTTGGTCATCACCTCCGAGATGGGCAGGTTCATGCGGTCTTCAAAGCGCAGGTCGCGGTTGGTCAGGATCCCCACCAGCTTGCCGTTTTCGGTGATCGGCACCCCGGAGATCTTGTAGTGCCTCATCATTTCCAGGGCTTCGTAGATCCGGTTCTGCGGAGACATGGTGATGGGGTCCACGATCATTCCGCTCTCGGAACGCTTGACCTTGTCCACTTCCGAGGCCTGACGCTCGACAGACATGTTGCGATGAATGATGCCCATCCCTCCCTGCTGGGCCATGGCAATCGCCAGGCGGGCTTCGGTGACGGTATCCATGGCCGCGCTGACGATGGGCACGTTGAGGTGGATGCGCCGCGTCAGCCTGGCTCGGGTAGACACTTCCGCGGGCTCGATGTCCGACTTCCGCGGGACCAGCAGGACATCGTCAAAGGTCAAGCCTTCAGGCACTTCCCTCGTCAACATGGACACTCCCTGAGCGTTTGTCTGGTCAGGCCGGAGTCAGGGCACAGCACTTCTTGTACTTCTTGCCGCTACCGCAGGGGCAAGGCTCGTTGCGGCCGATTTTCGGCCCCCGAACGACGGGCCGGCGCGGCTCGGGCGCTTCCTCGGCATGCCCCATCACCATTTCCTGCTTGCGCTGGCGGCGCTCCATCTCGCGAACCTTGTCCTTGTCTTCAACCGGTTGGAGCAGATAGAGATACCGCAGGCTCTGCTCCTCGATACCGTCCATCATCTGTTCAAAGGTAGCGAAGGACTCCTTCTTGTACTCCACCAGTGGATCTCTCTGGCCGTAGCCCCGCAATCCGATCCCTTCCTTCAACTGGTCCATCGCCAGCAGATGGTCTTTCCAATGGGCGTCCAAGACGTTGAGCAGAATCAGCCGTTCGTACTGGCGCATCTCCGGCGAGCCGATTTCCTCGTCCTTGCGTTGGTACTTCTCCCTGGCCCTGGCGCCAATGGCCTGCAGCAGCTCCTCCCGATTGAGGTGCTCAACCTGGATGCTCTCGTGACGCAGATCCAGGCCGAACTGCTGGGCGACGGCCTTGCGAAGCCCTTCGCCGTCCCACTCCTCGGGATCGCTGTCGGCGTCGCAGTAGCTGTCGATGAACCCGCCGATGATGTCCTCGCTCAACTCGAGCAGGTACTCCTTCTGATCGCTCTTGCTCAGGAACTGTTCCCTCAATCCGTAGATGGTCTTGCGCTGCTGGTTCATGACGTCGTCATATTCCAGCAGGTGCTTTCGAATGCTGAAGTTGTGGGCCTCGACCTGTTTTTGAGCCGATTCGATTCTCTTGCTGATCAGGCGGGATTCGATCGGAACGTCCTCTTCCATCCCCAGGCGCTGCATGATGCTGGACACCTTTTCGCTGGCGAAGATCCTCATGAGATCGTCCTCCAGCGAGAGGTAGAACCGGGAGCTTCCGACATCCCCCTGGCGCCCCGAGCGGCCGCGCAACTGGTTGTCGATGCGCCGGGACTCGTGGCGCTCCGTTCCCAGAATATGCAGCCCCCCGGCAGCGATCACCTGCTCGCGACCCTGCTGAAACGCCTGGTCGACCTCGTTGAGGGCCCTCTCCCACTCCTCCTGGGTGAGCGCCGCCAGGTCCACGTTCTGCTTGTGCAACCGTTCCCTGGCCAGGAACTCGGCGTTGCCGCCCAGCACGATATCGGTCCCGCGGCCCGCCATGTTGGTGGCGATGGTCACCGCACCCTTGCGTCCGGCCTGAGCCACGATCTCGGCTTCCTTCTCATGGTACTTGGCATTCAGCACCACGTGCTTGACCCCGGCCTTCTTGAGCAAGCCGCTCAATCGTTCCGACTTTTCGATGGAGATGGTGCCCACCAGCACCGGTTGGCCCTTCCCGTGCAGTTCCCGGATCTCCTCCACCACCGCTCTGAACTTCTCCGGTTCGGTGCGATAGACCACGTCCGGGTAATCCATCCGGATCATGGGCCTGTTGGGGGGAGCCACCACCACTTCCAGCTTGTAGATCTTGTTGAACTCCATGGCCTCGGTGTCGGCCGTTCCGGTCATCCCCGCCAGTTTCCCGTACATGCGGAAATAGTTCTGGAAGGTGACCGTCGCCAGGGTCTGGTTCTCCCTTTCGATCTTGACCCGCTCCTTGGCCTCTACGGCTTCGTGCAGGCCGTCGCTCCAGCGGCGGCCCGGCATGAGACGCCCCGTAAACTCGTCCACGATGGTGACCTTGTTGTCGTTGACGACGTAGTGCACGTCCTTCTCGTAGAGCCAGTAGGCCTTGACCAGTTGCTGAATGGTGTGCAGGCGCTCGGTGACTTCGACGTAGCGCTTCTCGCTGTAGTCCGGGTCGTCCGGGTCGGGAATGACGTAATCCTCCATGCGCCCGCCCGCCAGAAACTCCTGGCCCTTCTCGGTGATCTCGACGTTGTGCGATTTCTCGTCGATAAAGCAGTAGAGCTGGTTGTCGAACTCCGACAACTGCTTGTTGCTCATGAGCTGGCCTTCGACCTGATCGATCTTCTTTTTCAGACCACGGTGCTTGACCAGCAGGTCCAGATACTGCCTGTTCTTGGGATCGCCGCGCTTGACCAGCAGCAGTTTCTCCAGTGTCTCCTCGCTGGCCTGGCCGTCAGAGTCGATCTGCTGGATTGCCTCCCGCAAGGCGCGGCCCAGATATTTCGTCTGCTGGGCACGGATGCGTTCAGCCAGCGATCTCATGGCCATGTAGGTCTTCTGCTGGGAGCTCTCGACCGGCCCCGAGATGATCAGAGGCGTTCGGGCCTCGTCGATCAGGATGGAGTCGACCTCGTCCACGATGGAGTAGTGATGTCCTCTCTGGACCCGGTCGCCGATTTCGAACTTCATGTTGTCGCGGAGGTAATCGAATCCGAACTCGTTGTTGGTGCCGTAGGTCACGTCGCAGCGGTAGGCATTGCGACGCTGGTCGTCGTCCATGTCATGCTGAATCACCCCCACCGACAACCCCATGAATCGGTAGACCCTGCCCATCCACTCGGCGTCGCGGCGAGCCAGATAGTCGTTGACCGTGACGACATGGACGCCCTTCCCCTCCAGGCTGTTGAGGTAGACCGGCAGCGTCGCAACCAGGGTCTTGCCCTCTCCCGTCTTCATCTCGGCGATCTTCCCCTGATGAAGCACCACGCCGCCCATGAGCTGCACGTCAAAGTGCCTCATCTTGAGTACGCGCCTGGCCGCCTCCCGAACCACGGCGAAGGCTTCCGGGAGCAGGTCCTCCAGGCTCTCGCCGGCGGCCAACCGTGCCTTGAACCGGTCGGTGTGCGCACGCAGTTCCTGGTCCGTCTGGTTGGAGAGGGCGGGCTCCAGGGCGTTGATCCGATCGACCGTGGGTTGGATGGCCTTGATGTCCCGCTCGTGCTTGCTTCCGAAAACTGTCTTGAGAAGGGAATCGATAACCAAAGAAGGGCCCCTTGATCTGCCGTCAGGAATCTTAATTATGAGGGGATTCAAGACAAAGTCAAGGCGTCAGCCGGAAGGCCGCAAGGGAGGGGATTGGAGGGTTGCAAACCCCCTTCCCGAAGGGGCCGGCGCCGTTCCGGCTGCCTTCGCGGACAGACCATTCGGGTCCGGCCAACGGGTTTGACATCGCCCTCGACCGACTCCTATAGTGTTGAATTGACAACTGCAGCACGTTCCACACCCCGCCGAAGTTGGCCAATCTCCCATGAACCCCGCATCGAAGCCCGCTACTCGTTTGGTTGTGGTTGGAGGAGGAATTTCCGGGCTGGCGGCGGCTCATCGATTGCTGGAAAGAGCTTCCGGGCTGAACCATGCCGTCCGCCTGGACCTGCTCGAAGCCGGCCATCGCCTGGGGGGTGTCATCCACACCGTAAAGGAGCAGGGATTTCTCCTGGAAGGAGGACCCGATTCCTTCATTTCCGAGAAGCCCTGGGCGGTGGATCTCTGCCGGCGCCTGGGTCTGGAGACGAGCCTCATCGGCACCTCTCCCCGCCATCGCAGGACCTTCATCGTCAGGGGCGGGAAGCTGCTGCCTGTTCCGGAGGGGTTCCACCTGATCGCTCCCTCCCGATTCGGTTCCTTTGCCGCCTCTCCCCTTCTGAGTTGGGCGGGCAAGCTCCGCATGGCGGCCGACCTGGTTCTGCCGCGCCGGCGGCCGCATTCAAGCAACGACGATGAGAGCCTGGCCGCATTCGTTCGCCGGCGCCTGGGAGAGGAGGCCCTGGAACGGTTGGCCCAGCCCCTGGTGGGCGGCATCTATACCGCCGATCCGGAGAAGCTGGGTCTGAGGGCAACCTTCCCGCAGTTCCTCGAAATGGAAGAACGCCACCGCAGCCTGCTGCTGGCCATGTGGCGGGACCGCAAACGACAGCGGTCTCCGGCGGATGCCCCCCCTGCCGGTCCTCGCTATGGTCTTTTCGTCTCCCTGGATCGGGGATTGCAGCTCCTGGTGGATCGACTGCGGGAATCCATCCCCGCCCCGTCGATCCACTTGGGTTGCAAGGTCGTGTCGCTGCGGCGGCCGGCCCGGGCCCGCCGGTGGGAGATCGAACTGGAGAAGGCCCCCCCCATCCGGGCGGACGGAATCTGTCTTGCGCTTCCCGCCCACCGGTCGGCCGACCTGTTGGAGGACCTCGACCCCGGCCTGGCGGCACGCTTGAGAAGGGTGGTGCATGCCTCCACGGCAACCGTTAACCTGGCTTACCCGGCGGCGGATATTCCCGCCGCCATGGATGGTTTCGGCTTCCTGGTGCCGGCCGTGGAAAAGGAGGCGGTGCTGGCCTGCAGCTACAGCCACCGCAAGTTCACCGGACGCGCCCCCGGAAACGCGGCGCTCCTGCGTGCTTTCGTGGGCGGAGCGCTGCACCCGGAAACGCTGGAGGGTGACGATCAGGAGTTGATTGCAGGGGTCCGCCGGACCCTTGGAGAATTGCTGGGCATCACCCGACCGCCTCTGCTGAGCCGGGTGGAACGCCACCCCGAGGGCATACCCCAGTATGGCGTCGGGCACCTGGACCTGGTGGCCGGCATTGAAAGCCGGCTGCTCCAATGGCCGTCCCTGCAGCTGGCGGGAAACGGGCTGACCGGCATCGGCATCCCGGACTGCGTTCGACGGGCCGAGCAGTGCGCTGACCGGTTGCTGGAGGGGCTGGCGCCGTGAGGCCTGTGCCGACCGCGGACTACTTCAAGACCATACCGGTCCGGGACCAGCGGGTTCGGCTGAAGAAGTTGAGGGCCTTGCTTCCGTATTCCCTGGCGTGCTGCAGAACGGATTTGGGACTCGGATCGTAAGGGTCGTCGTCGTAGGACCAGTAGATGAACAGAGGTTTTCCGATGATGTTCCTGCTCGGCACCGGGCCCCAATACCGACTGTCGTGGCTATTGTCCCGGTTGTCGCCCATCATGAAGTAGTGGTCCGGGGGAATCAGGACAGGCCCGTGGGAATCCTTGGGCGCGTAGTGGTCCTCCCCCAGGTCGAAGGTTTGATAGGGTTCCTCGAGTCTCCTGCCGTCGATGTAGACTGCCTTGTCCCTGACCTCCAGGGTCTCGCCGGGAAGGCCGATCACACGCTTTATGAAGGGCACGGCGGGATCATGGGGAGGCTTGAAGGCCACGATGTCTCCCCGCTCGATCTCGCGATTGGGCAGAACTTTCAGGAGGAAATCCGGGTAATTGGCCGGGAAGGCGAACTTGTCCAGGAAGAAATGATCCCCGACCAGAATGGTGGGCTTCATCGACTCGGTCGGCACCTGAGTGGCCTGAGCGATGAACTTGGTGAAGAAGAACACGAAAACCAGGCTGAACGCCAAGCTTTCCAGCCATTCGCGGGCCGCGCTCTTGCGCCGTGCCCTCCCCGGATTCGGGTTGGCTCGGTCCTCGGCGGGGTGGTCTTGAACGAGATCCTCTTTTTCCTCTGGCATTCTTCCCCCAAAGCCCCGCGTCGGCGGGAACTCCTCTGAACCGGTTCTGCTATTATAGGGAATTTCGAGCGGCTGCTTCAAGCCGCCTGCAGGGTGTGGCACGGTTGAGGGCAGGGGCGGTTTGCTGCGGCCGCGATCCCGGCGGGACAACCCTGAGGACTGCCGCCCTACGATGCTCGAACTTGGGCGGCCGGTCAACCGGTTCTCGGACTTTCGGAATTTTCCATGGGCAATTCCACGTTTTCCATAATCAACTTCGGTTGTCGAGCCAGCCAGTCGGACGGAGCTGCGCTCGAGCAGGCGCTCCTTGGCAAGAACCTGGAAAAGGGACGGGAGGGCGCAGCCGCCGACGTCGTGGTCATCAACACCTGCACCGTCACCCGCAACGCTGACGCCCAGGCCCGTCAGGCGATCCGGCGCATTCACCGCCACAACCCCGAGGCCGGCATCGTGGTGACCGGTTGCTACGCTCAGCGCGCGCCCCAGGAAATCGCCCGAATGGAGGGCGTGACCTGCGTCGTCGGCAACTCCCACAAACGGCAATTGGCGTCCCTGGTCGCAGAGAAGCACCTGCCCCGCCGCGCTACGGCCGATTGCGCGGAGTCGGAGGCGCGTCTGCCCGGCGGGGCCGAGGTTTACTGCAGCAGCATCTTCGAGTCCCGGGAGCTGCGATCCATTGCAGACATGTCAGGGGGAGGCAGAACCCGGGCCTTTCTCAAGGTGCAGGACGGCTGCAGCTATCGATGTTCCTACTGCGTGATTCCGTTTGTAAGAGGGGACTCGCGCAGTCTTCCCATGAAGGAGGTGTTGCGGCAGACCAGGCACCTGTTGAACCAGGGCTACAAGGAAATCGTCCTGACCGGCATCCATCTGGGAGGCTATGGGAGGGAGTTGCACCCCGGCGCCCGTCTGGGGAGCCTGGTCCGCCGGCTGCTTCAGGAAGAATCCCTGCGGCGGTTGCGGCTGAGTTCCATCGAACCGCTGGAAGTCACCGACGAGCTCATCGATCTGGTGGCGACCTCCCCCAGGATGGCCAAGCACTTCCACGTGCCGCTGCAGAGCGGCTCCAGCCGCATCCTGGGCCTCATGCGCCGGCCCTATCGAGCCGCTCGCTATCTGGAACTGTTGGAAAAGATCCGGCGGCGGGTTCCTGAAGCGGCCATAGGAGCCGATGTGATGGTGGGATTCCCCGGAGAGACAAAGGAGGATCATGCCCTGACACGGGACCTGATCCGGAACTCACCCCTGACCTACCTGCACGTCTTCCCCTTCTCCCGGAGACCGGGCACCGCCGCCGCCCAGCTCGAGCCGGAAGTGCCCAAGACCGTGGCGGCGCTCAGAAGCCTGGAGTTGAGGTCGCTGGGCGAAGTCAAGAACCGCCGCTTCCGGGAGTCACAGGTCGGGCGAGATCTGCCGGTGATCACTCTCGAGGAGGAGTCTCGGCGATCGACCACGCGAGCACTGAGTTCCAATTTCCTGCAGGTCGAACTGGCCGGAGCCGAGAGGCGGCCCAATCAACTGCTGCGGGTGCGTGTCACGGGAATCACCGCGAAGGGTGTCAAGGGTTGCGCTACCGCCGCCCCGGAGGGCGGGACGGTCAGTCCTCCAGGATGACCTGGGCCACCGCGTAGCGATCGGTGTGGGACAGGCTCACTTGGTAGCGGACAGCCCCCAGTTGGCGAGCGACCTCCAGGGCCTTGCCGGAGAGCAGAAGGTCGGGCTTGCCGTTGGTTCGATTGCGAACTTCGGCATCGCGCCAGCCGACGCCACCGCTCCAGCCCGTCCCGATGGCCTTGAACAGCGCCTCCTTGGCGGCGAAACGGGCCGCGTAGTGTTGAAAGGAGTTTGGGCGCCCGTCACAGTAGCGGATTTCGCCGGGCGTGAATATCCGGTTCCGCAAGCGTTCGCCCCGCCGCTCCATGGCTGCTCTCAGCTTGCCGATCTCGACCAGGTCAATGCCGGTTCCGACGATCACGACGCTTCTGCCTCATCACAGAGGAGACCCATGGCGCCTGGCCCCAAGCGGCCTATGCCTGCAGCACCCGGCGCTGGCGGCCTGCCCTTGGCTGGTTCACGGTTTCGGCCTGCGAAACCGCCTTTCCCGGGACCACCCGTTGGCCGGCGCTTCGAGTTTCGAGCAATCCGGAAAGGATGTCAAATCCCTTCCGGCGCAGAACGCCTTTGTCACCAGCCTGGCCGGAAAGACCATGATCCTGGTGCGGTTGCGCCAATGCCATTCCGACGGCGTCGTTTGCCTGGATGGGTTTGCTCCGGGAGACCTTCCGGCGGAGGGGGATGCCGTAATTGCCCGTCGCTCCGGATTGCTCTTGGCCGTCCAGGTGGCCGACTGCCTGCCCGTGCTCATCGTCGACGAGGCCAAGCGGATCCTGGCGGCCGTGCACGCGGGTTGGCGAGGCCTCCTGGCAGGGGTCGTGCCCAGGACCCTCGAGGCCATGCAGTCCCGATACGGCTCCGATCCGCGGCAGTGCCTGGCGGTGATCGGACCTTCGATCGGACCCTGCTGCTACGAAGTGGGCCAGGATGTGGCCATGCCTTTCGAGCAGGCTTTTCCCGGCCGCTCCCTGTTGTGGAGTGACTTCCAACCTCCCGGACGAGTCCTCGCCTCCGGAACCGGTCTTTCGGACGCCTCCGCAAACCCCAGGCGAACGCTGGACCTGTCGGCGGCCTGCCGCTGTCAACTGGAAACCGCGGGGCTCCCCGGCAGCAGCATCTTCAGCCGTCCACCCTGCACGTCCTGTCATCGGGATGTCTTCTATTCCTACCGGGCTGAAGGAGGAAGCGCCGGACGAATGCTGGCCGCCATCGGCAAGATCCGTTAACCCGCATTTTCTCACCCCGCACGGGGCCGCATTGCGCACCATTGCCGGGCTTGGTATTCCAACCGATTTTGGATAGAATGAGGCCCTCTCCCTACTGCGCCTCCCTCGCCAGCCCCCCAACCGCAAAGCCGGCCCATGGACCACAAACACATTCTGGTCGTGGACGATGACCCCCATATTCTGGCGCTGATCCGGACCATCCTGACCCAGGGGAACTTCCGGGTGACCACGGCCGGCGACGGTCAACAGGCCCTCGACAGCTTGAAGGGATCGCACTTCGACGCCATGATCACCGACGCCCTCATGCCGGGCCTGGACGGCCCCACACTGACCGAGAAAATCAAGGCCGACCCCAACCTGAAGGATCTGCCGGTTATCATGATCACTGCCAGCAGCCAGCCCGGCATGGTCCAAAAGAGTTTTGCCTCGGGCTGTATCCTGTTCCTTCCAAAACCCTTTACCGGCGCCAGCCTGATTTCCATCCTTCAACTGGCGCTTAGGTACGCAAGCGGACGCCAAGGAGAACCCGCATGAAGATCGCACTCTGCAACGAAGTCCTGCGAGACCTGCCGTTCCCGGCCCAGTGCCAACGCGCGGCCGCGCTCGGGTATAGCGGCCTGGAGCTGGCTCCCTTCACGCTGGCAGAGGAGCCTCACCGCCTCTCGGCCGACCGAAGGGCCCAACTTCGCCGGGCGGCTTCCGACGCCGGCATCGCCATCACCGGCCTTCATTGGTTGCTTCTGACACCGCCGGGCCTGTCGATCACCGCCGCCGACCCCGGCATTCGAGACACAACCATTGATATTCTGAAGCGACTCGTCGACCTGTGCGCCGACCTCGGCGGCACGGTGCTGGTTCACGGATCTCCCAAGCAGCGCCAGGTGAAGGCCGACGAAGAACCCCTGGAAGCCTGGAATCGAGCCCGCGATCTTTGGGCGACCATTGCCGGCCAGGCCGCTCAAGCCGGCGTCCTGTACTGCATCGAGCCCTTGGCGGCGCACGACACCAACTTCATCAACACCATCGAAGCCGCCGTGGACATGATGGAGGCCGTGGGCAACCCCTCCCTGCGCACCATGCTCGACACCCGGGCCGCCTCCCACTCGGAATCGGCATCCCTCCCCCAGTTGGTGGATCGATGGCTCCCGGCGGGCGCCATCGCGCACGTGCACCTGAACGATCCCAGCGGGCTGGCTCCGGGACAGGGAGCCCTGAACTTCAGCCCGATACTGAAAGCCCTGCGCCGGCACCGGTACCAGGGCCTGGCATCGGTGGAACCCTTCGAATACAGGCCCGACGGAAGCACGGCGGCAGCCAGAGCCATCGGTTATCTGCAGGGAGTGCTGGAGGGCCTGGACTCCTGTTAATCCTGTGCATCCATGTTCATAAAAAATAGAGTGCAACCACGTTACAAGGCGCTTGCCTGCTCCCGGAACCTGCAACTTGTTGTAAAACAACCCTGTTTCACCCTCGAAGGGTCCGCACCGTCGTCGGGGGCGGGGGCACGGCTTGTGGGAAACCGGCTATAATGCGGGTGAAGCATCCTGGAATTTAAACCCGGCATCAGGAGAGAGGGACCCTGGAACCATGAATGGAAGCGGGGCTATCGGAATGCCGCACAGCCGACCGAACCATCCGACCACTCTCCGCCGGATCTCTCTCCTCTTCCTGTGGTGCTTGCTGCCGGCGTGGCCGGCCTGGGGGGCCTACAAGAATCTGGCCGTCAAGGTCGGCCCGGTGGAAGACTACGCCTCTCGTCAAAGCCAGGGGCCGGTGACCATCGCCGCCGACCCCTATCCATCGGAAAACAGGATACGAACCGCCTTCGACATCAAGGGCCTCTCCAAGCTGGGCCTGGTTCCGATCAATCTCATCATCAGCAACCAGGGCCCAGACGCGCTCTCCATCGACGGAGCAGCCATCACCTTGCTGGATCCCGAGTATGGGTCGCTGCAGGCCCTGCCGCCCAAAGCAGTAGTAGACATAATCCTGAGACAGGACCGCAGTCGCCGGAGTCCACTCGGCCGGGTGCCCCTGCCAAGGCCAGGCATTGGCAGGGGCAGGAGCCGCGTGGAAAAGCAGGCTCTCGAGATCGAGGACGACTTCATTCGAAAATCGCTCAAGCGCCGTATCCGACCCCGAGCCACCGCCTGGGGGTTTGTCTTTTTCCAGCTTCCCGAGAGAAAGTCGCGCCTGACCGGCTACAAAATAATTATCCCTGACGTAGAAAATGATAAAACACAGCAAAAATTATTATACTTCGATATTGAGTTGAGGTAGGCTCCCGTCCTTATTCCATCCATCCACTGAAGCACCAGGAGAACGCCATGAGAAGAGATCTCTCGCTTTGGGCTCTCGCGATCCTGATGGCCGTCCATCAACCGCTCGGCCTGGCGGCCCAAACAACCTCCGCCAGCAACAGGTCCTCCGACCAAGCACTCACCATCCAAGCCGGAACCCGGTTCAAGGCCTCCTTGCAGACCCCGGTCAGCACCAAGCTCTCCGAAGTCGGCGACATGCTCTACTGGACGCTGTATGAACCGCTTCGAATCGACAAGGAGCACGTGCTGCCCAGAGGCATGGAGCTCTCCGGGCGGGTCACTTTCGTCAAGCGGCCCGGAAGAGTCAAGGGCAAGGCCCAGCTTTACGCATTGATGGATGGCCTGGAGACCTATTACGGGACTGAACCGATTGCCGTGTCCGTGGATGCAGCCGACGACGTCATGGAGGACGAGAAGATTCGGGCCGACGAGGAGGGAAAGTTGAAAGCCAATCCAGACCTCGGCCACGATCTGGGAAAAGCCCAGCAGGGCGCCTCCATCGGGTCCATGGCCTCGGTTCCCATCGCCATTACGACGGGCAGCCTGGGGGCTGCCATAGCGGGACCTGTCGCCGGGGCCATCGTGGGGATTCTGTTGACCCGGGGAAAGGAACTCCGACTCCCGGCGGGGACGGTGTTTCGAATGAGGTTTGTCCAGGATGTGGCGATTCCGGCTTCCATCGCCGAATTTCGCCCGGGCGGGTCGGCTGGCTCTGCGCCTAATTCCTGAGCAAGCGCTGGTAGAGGCGTTGCAGCTCTTCCTGGGAGTAGTATTCGATCTCGATCCGGCCCCGGTTGCCTTTGGGGACGATGCGAACCCGGGTCCCCAGGGATGTCTCCAGCTTGGCCGCCGCTGCCTTTACATTGGGGTCCGGGCCTTCTCCTTCCCCGGTCTTTCCGGTGGATTTCTTTTGCTGCGAAATCAGTTGCTCAATCCGGCGGACTGACCATCCCCGCTTGGATGCTTGAGCAGCCAACGTTTGCTGGGACTGGGGATCGTCCAGAGCCAGCAGCGCCCTGGCATGACCCATGGAGAGCTTCCCTCCCTTGACCATCTCCTGGACTGGGGCAGACAACTTTAACAAGCGCAGGAAGTTGGTCACCGTGGAGCGCTCCTTGCCGGTCCTGCGGGCAACTTCCTCCTGAGTCAACCCGAATTCGTTAGCCAAGCGGGAGTAGGCGCGGGCCTCCTCCAGCGGATTGAGGTTTTCTCTCTGCAGGTTCTCGATCAGGGCGGCCTGCATCAACTGGTCGTCGTCAAGAGGCCTGACAACCGCCGGAATCTTGCGCAGTCCCAGGAGTTGAGCCGCCCTCCAACGCCGTTCTCCTGCAATGATTTGAAATCGGTCTCCGACCTGGCGAACCGCAATGGGCTGAACGAACCCGTTCACCTCCAGGGAGCGCGCCAACTCGCGCAGCCGCTCCTTGTCAAAGATCTCTCGAGTCTGGAAGGGATTGGGTTCCAGCAGCGCCACTTCCAGCTCGCGCAAGCTCGTATCCAACTCGGGCTTGGCCGCACCCAGCAGCGCACTAATTCCCCTTCCCAGCGCCTTTCGTGCCATGATCGATCACCTCCAGTGCCAATTGGATATAGCTGCTGGCCCCCTTGGATTTCACGTCGTAAAGAATGATGGGCTTCCCGTGACTGGGAGCTTCCGCCAGGCGAACATTTCTCGGGATGACGGTCCGGAACACCTGACCCGCAAAGAACGCGCGCAGGTCCGCGGCCACCTGCCGGCTGAGGTTGGTGCGCTCGTCAAACATGGTCAACAGAAATCCCTCCACGGACAAGCCCGGATTCCACTGCCGGCGAACCTGCACGAGTGTCTCCAGCATCTCCGATACTCCTTCCAGGGCAAAGTACTCGCACTGGATGGGTATCAGGATGGAGTCTGCGGCCACCAGGGCATTGAGGGTCAAGAGATTGAGCGAGGGGGGACAATCGAGCAGGACAAACTGGTATTTTCCGCGGAGAGGCGCGATCGCCTCTTTCAAACGGTACTCGCGACGGTCGACGTCAACCAGTTCCACCAGTGCCCCGGTCAGGTTCTGATCGGCCGGAACCACATCCATCCCCTCCAGTTCGGTTTGGAGCACCCCCTGTTGCCAGCGGATTTCTCCCGACAGGAGATGATAAAGGCTCTTTCGTAAGGCGTTCTTGGGAAACCCCAAGCCGCTGGTGGCATTAGCTTGGGGATCGCAGTCCACCAGCAGCGTTTTCATCTCGGCTGCTGCCAGGGACGCGGCCAGGTTGATGCCGGTGGTGGTCTTCCCGACACCACCCTTTTGGTTGGCGATGGCGATGACTTTCGCCACGGGGGCCCCTTGAGATTGGAACATCGACTACCTCATTCCGCTGTCGTGATGTTTCACGTGGAACACTGGTTTTCCCTCGTGCCACTCACCAACAGCCGTTGCCGACTCCAAGGAACCTGGATGGGGGCCGCCCAATCCACTCCCGGCAATTGACGCATCTCGCCGTTCCAAATTCTCCTGGTGGTGAACAGCACCACCTTCACCCTGCCCTGAATCAATCTGTCACACCAAGTCAGCTTGGTGCCAACCGCGCCCAGACCCCGCAACGTTACCGTGCCAGGGGCTGGGGCGAAGTCGCTTGGGCGGCACTCCTCCAGCCGCTTGCAGATCACGGCGGCGCCCTCCAGGCCCAAGCGGCGGCGCACCGTTTCCAGGAAGCCGGCCCTCTTCCTCCGCGGCTCCAGAAGATAAACAGTGAGTTCCGGACGGTATATCTTCAATGCCATGCCCGGGAATCCTGCGCCGGAGCCCACATCCAACAGGGGCCCGTCCTCTGCGGTCAGCAACGAGGCAGCCAGAAACGACTCGGCGAACAGATCTCTCAGTATTTCCACCCGGCCACGGAGTCCGGTCAGGTTTGTCTTCCGATTCCACTGCTCCAGCAGGCCCAGGTAGATTTCCACCCTTTGCGCCACCGGGCCCGCACATTCGATTCCCCACCGGCCCAAAAGGGTCCCGACTCCCTGGTCTTCGCAGAAGCCACCGGCTGTCATCCCGTGCCTAAGCCCTCGTGTTGTGTCTTCCGAGAAAGGACACCCGCTTCTCTCTTGCGGCGATCGATCTCCAGGTGAACATGGATGATGGCAAGCGCAGCTGGTGTCACCCCCGGGATCCGACTGGCCTGACCGATGGTCACCGGCCGGATTCGGGAGAGTTTCTCCACAATTTCGCGCGACAGACCCGCAATGCTCCCATACTCAAAATCAGCGGGCAGCGCTTTGGCCGAGGCCCGCCTCATCTTTTCGATTTCCGCCTTCTGTTGCCGTAGATACCCCTCATACTTGATCTCCGTCTCCACGCTGCGCAATTCTTCCGCGCTCAACTCCTCCCGCAGGGCTCCGGGAAGCTCCGAGACAAACTGCCCGATGCGGAAATCCGTGCGCTTCAGGGCCTCTTTTGCCGAAATCCTGCCACTCCCCACATGAATGCGCCTCTCCGCCAAGACGGCCCTCAAGTTCTCCATGCGCTGCTGCTTGGCCTGGTAGTTCTCCAGATCGTCCCTCCCGATCAGTCCCAACTTCCCCCCGAGAGGTGTCAGCCGCCGGTCCGCATTGTCGATTCTCAACTGCAGCCGGAATTCGGCCCGGGAGGTGAACATTCGATAGGGCTCGTCGGTTCCCTTGGTGACCAAGTCATCGACAAGGATACCAATATAAGCCTCATCCCGTCCCAGCACCACCGGCTCCTCGCCCCTCACCCAGCGGGCCGCGTTGATTCCGGCCATCAGCCCCTGGCAGGCAGCCTCCTCATAGCCGGTGGTCCCATTGATCTGGCCTGCATGGAACAATCCGGCCATGCGCTTGGTTTGCAGGGACGGAAACAGCTCGCGGGGATCCACGTAGTCATACTCAACGGCATATCCCGGCCGAATCAACTCTGCCTCTTCCAAGCCCCGAATGGAGCGCACCATCTCCATCTGGACATCGGGCGGCATGCTGGTCGAAAGCCCATTGACGTAAATCTCGTTGGTGTCGAGTCCTTCAGGCTCCAGAAAAATCTGATGCCTCGGCCTTTCCGGGAACTTCACCACCTTGTCCTCGAAGGAAGGGCAGTAGCGAGGACCGATTGACTGAATCCGTCCACTATAGAGCGGTGACCGGTTCAGATTGTCCCGGACCACCTGGTGCGTCCGTTGATTGCTGTAGGCGATGAAGCAGGATACCTGAGGTTGGTCTATCCGCTTGGTTCTAAAGGAGAAGGGCGTGGGGTCCTTGTCTCCTTCCTGCTCTTCGGCCAACCCGAAGTCGATCGTCCGTCCATCCAGCCGCGGCGGCGTTCCCGTCTTCATGCGCCCCCAACTGAACCCCATGGCCTTGATCGATTCGGCCAGCGGGACCGACGGCGATTCGCCGCTGCGGCCGGCAGCACTCTTCCGCTCGCCGACATGGATCAGCCCGTTCAGGAAGGTGCCCGTGGTCAACACCACGGCGCGGGCGCCCACTCGGCGGCCGTCTGCCAATTCGACTCCGCTGACTCGCCCGTTCTCTTTCACAATCTCCACGACCTCGGCCTGCTTGATTCCGAGGCGGGCCTCCCCTTCCAGCAAACGGCGCATGGCGACACGATACCGCTGCTTGTCAGCCTGGGCTCTCGGTGACCACACGGCCGGGCCGCGGCTGCGGTTCAGCAACCGAAACTGAATCCCGGTCCGATCGATTACCTCTCCCATCACGCCGCCCATGGCATCCAGCTCGCGGACCAGGTGGCCCTTGGCGATACCCCCAATGGCCGGATTGCAGGACATCTGCGCAATCAGGTCGGCATTCATGGTGTAGAGCGCGGTATCCAACCCCATCCGCGCCGCCGCCACTGCCGCTTCCACGCCGGCATGCCCGCCGCCGATCACTATCACATCATGGTCTTGAAAGGTGCCGTTACCCATCTCTGGCCCCCGCCGGCCGCTTCCCCAGGTCACTTGCCCACACAAAACGTTTGAAAGATGCGTCCCAAAATATCTTCAATGCCCGTCTCTCCGGTCAGTTGGTTCAGTGCTCTCAAGGCCGCATGCAAGTCCAGCAATATCACTTCATGAGGCAATTCCTGCTCCACCGCGCCGGCCGCCCGCTTCAACGCCTTCATTGCCTCCCCGATTCGTTCCTGCTGCCGGAGGTTGGTGACCAGCGACCCTCCCTGCTCCACCGCCTTCCCCTGTCCCAGGTCCTCGAGGAGAACCTGCCGCAACCTTTCCACGCCTTCTCCGGTTAACGCCGATACCCGGACCACGGGCGCCTCGATATTCCCCAACCTCTCTCCGCACAAGCGCTGCGGCAGGTCGATCTTGTTGACGACCAGGCAGCAGGCTTGCTGTTTCAACTCCTCCAGCAACCTACGGTCCTCTTCCGTGTGTTCGACCGATCCATCCAGCACCAGAAGCAACCTGTCGGCGTCGGCCAGCACCTCACGGGTCTTGTCGATTCCAATGCGCTCCACCGGGTCGGTCGAGCTTCGAATCCCGGCCGTATCCAGCCAGCGTACCGGAATCCCCCCCAAATGAGCGTCTTCCGCCACAACGTCACGGGTGGTTCCGGGATGCTCGTTGACAATGGCGCGCTGTTGACTTAGCAACGTGTTGAAAAGAGTAGACTTACCTACGTTGGTGCGGCCGACCACGGCTACCGTGATGCCGGCGCTCAGCAACCGTCCCCGCCCAAACCCGACCTCCAACTCCTGCAATGCGGCAACCACGGGCTGCAACTGGTCGCGTATCGCTTCCTCCCCCAGAACCGGCACGTCGTCGTCGGCAAAGTCGATACCGGCTTCCAGCAACGAGATCAACCTCACCAGCAATTCCTTGACCGGCTTCATCCGGCGGGACAGTGATCCCTCTGCCTGCTGGCGCGCCACTCGAGCCTGAAACAGTGTCTTGGCCTCGATCAGGTCCCGAATCGCCTCCGCCTGTACCAGGTCGATTCTACCCCGCAAGAAGGCCCTCAGCGTGAACTCGCCCGGCGTTGCCATCCGGGCGCCGGCTTCCAGCAAGGCCGCCATCACGGCCTCAAGCACCACCGGACTGCCATGACAGCCGATCTCCACCACGTCTTCGGCGGTAAAGGATCGTGGAGCCCGAAAATAGGTCACCATGGCCTGGTCCAGAACCTCCCCCGTTTTTGGGCGCCTTATGCTGCGCAATCGGGTGGTCCGATCCTGAAGACCATTGCCCCGACAGCCGCAGACAGCCTCCGCGATCCTTCGGGCCTCTCCCCCGCTCAAGCGAATCACCCCGATGCCGCTCTTGCCCTTGGGCGTCGCAATGGCGGCTATGGTGTCGTCAATCAGGGTGGGCATGATTACCGATCCCGGTATGGAACCACTTGCACTTGTGCCCGAGTGGTGCTCTCTTGGTGCCGTCGTGGCGCTGGTGGGGAGGCTACAGGTTGCCGCCGCCTAAGCGGCTGGGGGACGCTGCTCTGCCGACTATCTGGGGTGGATGACGACCTTTCTGTATTCTCCGTATCCCTCGCTCTCCGTGCGGATGCCTTCGTCTTCGGCTACGGCCAGGTGAACGATGCGTCGTTCCTCCGGAGACATGGGGTTCAACGGAAAGGGTGTACCCAGCCGCTTCACCTGCTCGGCGGCGGTAACCGCCATGAGCTGCAGCTCCTCGGTCCGCACCGAACGGTACCCCTCGGAATCCAGCACGATTCGCCACCCGCTTCGTTCGAACATGCGGTTGCACAGGGACTCCAGGGCCTGAAGGACTGCTGCCGAACGAGCGAGCAGAATCCCCCGATCCTCTCCCGTGAAGTTCACCGCTACCTGATTGTCCCGTTCCGCCACTTCAATAGACAACTTCAGTCCTGCCGACCGGACGAAAAGGTTCAGGAAATCCTGCAGGGTCATCGGTTTGTTCATCGCGCCGACCGCGCTTTTCTTCTCTTCGACCTGCGGGTCACCGCTTTGGTCTCGGGCTTCGTCTGCTCCACCTTGGCTGCGTTCTTGCCTCCCCCGCCGCCCCCCGTCTCCTGCTTCGCCGCCGCTCCCGGACCAAAGCGATTCATGGCCAACTGCTGAAATATGTTGACGAGGTTACTGGTAAACCAGTAGAGAACCAGGCCGCTGGACTGAGTGGCCATCATGAAGCCGAAGATCAACGGCATGAACAGCATCATCTTGGCCTGCAACGGATCCGCCGATGGCATCGGCGTCAGCTTTTGAGTCAGCATCATGGAGCCGACCATGAGCACAGGCAGCACGTAGGTCGGATCCGGGGAGGACAAATCCTGGATCCAGGCGAAAAAGGGAGCCTGCCGCAACTCGATGGCCACGTTCAACAGGCTGTAGAAGGCGAACAGAAACGGCATCTGCAGCAAAAGGGGCAGGCACCCTCCCAAGGGATTCACGCCATGCTCCTTGTAGAGCGCCATGACCTCGCTGTTCATCTGCTGACGCTTGGGATCGCTGGCCTTCAGCTTCTTGTATTTTTCCTGGATGGCCTTTATCCGTGGCTGGATCTTCTGCATCTTCTGGGACGCCGTCACCGACTTGTACCGCAATGGAAACAGCGCCGCGTTGATGACGACCGTCAGCAGGATAATGGACACCCCATAGTTTCCCACCGCGCCGTAAATCCACTTCAGTCCCACGAACAACGGTTTGCAAAGGAAGGCAAACCACCCATAATCAATAAGATCCGGCAACTCCTCGGGCAGAACCTCGGTGTCCTTGGGGCCGACGAACAGTCTGAAACGACCCTCCGACGCCGCGCTGTATACCCCGGCCCGGAGGGAATGCGCTTCCGAGTCTTCGGCCGAAGGATCCGTGTGCTGCGCCAGGTGGATCCGGTGGAGGCCGTTCGGCCCTACCGGCAGAAAAACGGCCGCAAAGTAGTGATCCTCCACTCCCAGAAATCTGAATCGGCCTTCCATCTCCTGCTTGCTCTCCAGGTCCCCGGCGTCCATCCGTTCGATCGCTTCCTGGCCACGATAGAAAACCGTGCGCTTGGCCCAGGTATTTGCCAGGGTGGCATCCCCGAATCCACCCTGCCAGAGCAGCACGTAATCGACCGGCCGGCCGTTGATGGACACGTCGCAATGCACTTCTACCTCGTAGGAACCCGAGCGGAAGGATAGGGTCTTCACCACCTCGATACCACCGTCCGCATAGCGGAATCGGAGACGTCCCGAGGTTACTCCACCGCCGGTCAGATCGACGTGCTTGGGGGATTCGCTGACAAAGAGTGCGTTCCGGAGGACCGAGTCCTCAGCCGGACTGCCGACCATGACGGCCAGGGGAAACACGGCCCGCGGCGAGTCGGCCGTGTCGATGAGATTCAAGGGTTCGCCATGGGCGTCCAGGTAGCGCTTCAGCACCCATTCCTTCACCACGGCTCCCCGGTTCGAAAACGACAGCTTGTACAAGTCGGTTTCTACCGAGTACACCTGCTCCTGGACGGCTTTGCGGGGCCTGTCAATGTCCGGTTGCGACCTTTCCTGGGGAATCCGGGGAGGCACCGCCGCCGGTGCCGGCGCGGGTTCCGGATCAGGACTCGGCGGCTCTGCATCGGCGGTTGGCTCGGAAGGTTCCGGTCGGAAGTAAGGCTCCAGAAAGTAGCGGGAAGCCAGCAGAACGAGGAAGGAAAGAGCAATGGCTAGGAGAAAGTCTCTGTTCATCGGCGATCCGACTATTCAAGCGGGTCGTAGCCGCCACGGTGAAGCGGATGGCAACGCGCAACTCGCCTCATGGCGAGCAGTGTCCCTTTCAGGAGACCATATCTACTGATGGCTTGATAGGAATATTCCGAGCAGGAGGGCCAGAACCGGCAAGCTGGAGGTAGAAGCGGCGAAACAAACTGCTTGTAGCAGCATATGATGCTGAGTACGCCTCTCTTGAGGAGTTCCAAGTGTCCTCGTCAAATGTCCCAAAAGACGGTGCAATTCAGAAAAGACCGATCGAGATCCCACCGATGCCGCCCCAGGCCTCGGGTGGACCACCACATCCACGCCATATTGGGCCAAGCGGGCTTTATTCAGCCGTATTGCCTCTCGGATACGACGCCGTAGCAGGTTCCTCCTGACGGCCTTTCCCAACTTGCGGCCGACCGAGACTCCAAAGCGGGGACGTCGAATGCTGTTCCTCAAATAGAACAGTTGGATCTGCCGGCCGCGAAGGGCCTTGCCGCCGGAATAAACCCGCCGGTATTGTTCGGCCGTCAACAGGCGGCTCGATTTTGGAAAACCGCAGTCCAAAGCCCTACGCCATCAGGGAGTCAAACGCTTGCGGCCCTTGGCACGACGGCGTTTGATAATGAGCCGCCCCGACCTGGTCCTCATTCGAGCTCGGAAGCCGTGGGTCTTGGCGCGCTTGCGATTGTTGGGACGAAAAGTCGGCCGCATAGGTACCCCGAAGGAGCGTCACCTGTGCTCCAGTCCAGGGCCACTTTTTATAGCACAGGCCTTTTTGACCTGTCAATCCGACCGGGAGGATCCGAGCACTCTCGAGGGATCCTTTTGAGTTGAACCTCTCCCCCCTGCTATGGTATCTTTTACACGTTTTCAACAGCCTCTTTTTCGTTTTTTATTTGTCTGTTTAAGCTCTATTTTATTACATTATACGAAAATGCCCTCTCCCTGAAGCTCTGGCAAGAATCGGCAAGCCCTCTCCCCATGAATGCTTGGCAACAGATCTTGAAGTGCGTCGAGAACAAACTCAACAAGCAGACCTATACAACCTGGTTCAAGCCCACCCAGTTCCAGAGTTTGCAGGCTGACAACACCCTCCACGTGACCGTCCCCAACCTGACTTTTGAAAGCTGGATCGTGGAGCACTTCTCCGACGTTCTCGAGGACGCAGCTCGCGAGTCTCACTTTGACGGCCTCAAGATTCTCTTCCATGCCAAGAACGCCGACCAACCCGAGCCCGTCCAGAAAATCGCTCCCTACCAAAGAGAACTGGATTTCACCGCCGATGAGAACCTGCTGAATCCCAAGTACACCTTCGATCGATTTGTGGTCGCCTCCTGCAACCAGTTCGCCCATGCTGCCGCCCGGGCTGTCGCCGAGGCTCCGAGCCGGATCTACAACCCGCTCTTCCTCTACGGCGGCGCGGGTCTGGGCAAGACCCATCTGATGCAAGCCGTAGGTCACAAGGTCCGGTCGATCTCCAAGGCAGCTCGCTTGAGCTACGTATCCTCGGAAAAATTCACCAACGAGGTCGTCAACGCCATTCGCTACGACAAGACCTTGGCCTTACGGGAAAAATACAGGAACGTCGATGTGCTTCTCGTTGACGATATTCATTTTATCTCCGGCAAGCAGGCGACCCAGCAGGAGTTCTTCCATACCTTCAACACCCTTTACGATGCCCAGAAGCAGATCGTCCTCTCCAGCGACCTGCTTCCAAAAGAGATTCCGGATATTCAGAACCGGCTGACGTCGCGCCTGGAGTGGGGATTGATTGCCGACATTCAAATGCCCGACCTGGAAACCAAGGTCGCGATCTTGAAAAAGAAGGCGGAATTCGAAAATTGTGAACTCCCGGACAACGTGGCCTTTTTCATTGCCAGCAAGATTGAATCCAACATCAGGGAACTGGAGGGATCCCTGAACCGGTTGATAGCCTTCAGTTCCCTGACCGGAGAGCCCATCTCTCTTGCACTGGCTCAAAGGGTCTTGAAGAACACCCTGAAGACCAGAGAGAGAACCGTCTCCATCGAGCGTATTCAAAAGGTCGTCGCCGACTACTTCAGTGTCAAGGTCTCCGCTCTGAAAGCCAGGAACAACTCGAAAACGATTACCCAACCGCGGCAGATCGGGATGTACCTCTGCAGGAACCTGACCTCCGCCTCCCTGCCCGAAGTCGGCCGCGCCTTCGGCGGCAAGCACCACACGACCGTCATGCACTCCATCAGGAAAGTGGAGGCCAAACGATCGAGCGAAAAGGATTTCAACAACCTGATCGACATGTTTCTGGAGTCACTGGAATGAGTCACCGAGTTTTCCACAAGGAGTACCGGCAGGAGCCCTGTGGAAATCGTGTGGAATTCTTCGGGTGCTCTATTTTCCACTTGCTTTCCACGGGGTTCTCCTCAGGGTTTTGCACAAGCTTGGTCATTGAAACGGCATCACATCCGGGATTTTTCCTCGTTTTCAACAACACTACCAACACTACGATTGGTTATTTCTAGAAAACAAATCTCATGGAATTCACAGTTAGAAAATTGGACATTCTGCAAGAGGTCGGATTGGCCCAGGGAGCTGTTGAGAAGAAGACCACGATTCCCATTCTGGCCAATCTATTGCTGGATGTCGGTTCGGGTGAAGTAAACCTTGCAGCCACCAATCTGGATCTGGGAATCAAGAGTTCTTGTATCGCCAAGGTTGAAGAACCCGGCGCCGTCACCACGCCGGCCAAAAACTTCCTGGATATCCTTCGCTCTTTGCCCGACGAAGAAGTCCGGATCAGGAAACTGGAGAACAACTGGCTGAGGATCGAGTGTGCTTCGGCCTCATTCAAGCTGGTAGGTTTGCCGACCGACAATTTCCCTACGCTGCCCGTGTTCGGGACGGCTTTGGTGGAGATTTCCGCCAGGGATTTGCTCGACCTGATCAACAAGACCATCTTTTCGGTGGCTGAAGAAGAAGTCCGCTTCGCTCTCAACGGGGCTCTTCTTTTGATCAAGCCCTTGAGCCTGACCATGGTTGCGACGGACGGGCACCGATTGGCACACGTGGAGAGGCCGGCCAATTTTGAGCACTTGTCCAGCGAAATCAGTGCCTTGATTCCGAAAAAAGCCTTGGCGGAGTTGCAACGGCTGTTGTCGGAAGCGGGCGAAAAGGACACGGTGAGCTTTGGCCAGGATGAGACCCACCTGTTCTTTCAGATGGGCAAGCGATTGCTGGTGTCCCGAATGGTGACGGGACAATTCCCCAATTATGAGGCAGTGCTTCCCAAAGAGAACCATCGGAGCGTCGTGTTGGACCGTGAGGAATTGGCCACTGCCGTCAGGAGGGTGGCGCTATTGGCCGACAACAAGTCTCACACGGTCCAGATTGTATTGGACGACAACAAGCTGGAGATCCGATCGAGCAACGCCGAACTTGGTGAAGCCAAGGACGAGCTGGATACCGACTATTCCGCCGGCAAGATCGACATCGGATTCAACTGCCAGTACATTCTGGATTTTCTCGCAGCGACCGAGGATCCCTCGGTAAGCTTCGATTTCAAGGACGATGAGAGCGCGGGACAACTCCGTCCCGCTGGCGCGGAGGACTATCGCTATCGGTATGTGGTCATGCCCATGAGGGTCTAAGCCGGCGTACCTCACCGGGTCGGAATGATTCTCTCTCGGTTGTCAGTCAGGTTCTTTCGGAACTTCTCGGAATGCCAACTCGGTTTCTCATCGGGAGCCAACTGGATCCTGGGGGGGAACGGCCACGGCAAGACGAATCTGCTGGAAGCCATCCATGTCCTGGCATTGAGTCGCTCTTTCCGGACTCACCAGTCCAGCGACCTGATTCAGTGGGAATCCGGACAGTCCTACCTGGGGGGGCAGGTTAGAAGCCGGGACAGCGACTACTGGCTTTCTATCGAGCAAAAAGCCCTTTCGCGCAGGTATTGCGTCAATCGGTCCCGGGTGGATCTCCTGGAGTATGTCGGTCGCCTGAGCGTTGTCGTTTTTTCCACCGCCCAGGTGGAGCAGTTCAAGTCTGGCGACGCCAGCCGCCGCCGGCTGCTCGATCGAGGGCTCTACCCTCTTCAACCAACTCATCTAAAAAGGGTTTTGGACTACGGTCGAGTTATAAGACAGAAGAATTCTCTACTGCGGGAAGGCCCTTCCGGCTATAATAATCACAGCCGTGATTTGTTGGACAGTTGGAACCCGCAGATAGCGGCACTGGGAGCAAGAATCATCCAGTCACGACACGGATATATCCAAAAGATCCGGAGCAAATTACTCCTCCGCAACAACCGCTTCACCCCAGAAAAACTGACTCTGCGCTACGTTGCCTCGTCCGAGGTGGATGCCGGCGCCAGCCTGGCTCAGATCGAAGAACAATTGATGGCAATGCTGAACTCGGGACGCGAAAGCGAATTTCGGGCTCGCAGGGCCTTGATCGGGCCTCACCGAGACCGCATTTCGATGGATGTGGACGGCAGGGGCATGCAACGTTTCGGGTCGGCAGGGCAGCAGAGGAGTTCCTTGATCGCATACCAGCTTGCCCAGATGGAGGTCCATTTTGACCAGCGCGGGGAGTATCCGCTGTTCCTTATGGATGACCTGGACGCCGAGTTGGACGAACAACGCATCGACCGCCTCCTGCAGGTCCTGGGGGCCAAGGCGCAGTTGTTCATCACTACCAACAAGCCGGACTTCATACGGGGCCGATCGGTTGAATTCACCGCAGACAGGGGATCGAAAGTGTTCCAGGTCGAGTCGGGGCGCTTTGCGGAAACGGCCTCTGTCCACTAACCCTTTCCCACAAGGAAGGCACTGTCCATGAGTGAGCTTGGCGAAGCGGGTCCCAAGCCTGGAGCAAGCGGCACCGGCAGCCCGCCCGGGCGCAGGAAGTCGAACGGCGGAGAGCTCGAGTACGATGCCTCCAGCATCAAGGTGCTCGAGGGGCTGGAGGCTGTTCGAAAGCGTCCGGCCATGTATATCGGTTCGACCCGCGAGGAGGGGTTGCACCACCTGGCCTACGAGGTGGTGGATAACTCCATCGACGAGGTGCTGGCGGGGTTCTGTGACCGGGTGGATGTGACCATCCACGTCGACAACTCCATCACGGTGGTGGATAACGGCCGGGGCATCCCGGTCGACTACCACGAAGGGGAGAAGAAGTCGGCGGCCGAGGTGGTGATGACGACGCTGCACTCCGGCGGCAAGTTCGACGACAACAGCTACAAGGTCTCCGGAGGTCTGCACGGAGTGGGGGTCTCCTGCGTGAATGCCCTGGCCGAGGAACTGGAGTTGGAAATCTGGAGAAACTCCAGGGTCTACCAGCAGTCCTACCGGCGCGGGCGGCCGCTGGGCCCCCTGCAGGAGACCGGGAGGACCGATCGCCGGGGCACCAAGATCACCTTCAGGCCCGATTCCACCATCTTCGATACCCTGGACTTTCACTTCGACACCTTGTCTCAGCGCCTGCGCGAACTTTCCTTTCTGAACAAGGGTGTGGTCATCACCGTCACCGACGAACGGACCGACAAGACCCACCAGTTCAAATACGCCGGCGGGATTTCCGAATTCGTCAGGCACCTGAACCGAAACAGGACGGTGCTGCATCGGCCGCCGATCTACTTCGAGGCCGAGCGAGAGTCATCCAGCGGAGAATCGATTCGGCTGGAAGTGGCCATTCAGTACAACGACGGCTACGCCGAGAACGTCTTTTCCTTTGCCAACAACATCAACACCGTCGACGGAGGCACCCACCTGTCGGGGTTCCGGTCGGCGCTTACCCGTTCCATCAACAGCTACGGACAAGCCTCGGGCCTTTTCAAGGATCTCAAGGAAAACCTCAGCGGCGAGGACGTCAGAGAAGGCCTTTCCGCCGTCATCAGCGTGAAGTTGCCTCAGCCGCAGTTCGAGGGCCAGACCAAGGGCAAGCTCAACAGCGACATCAAGGGCCTGGTCGAAGTCTTCATCAACGAGCACCTGGCGGACTTCCTGGAAAAAACACCGTCGGTGGCACGGAAAATCATTCTCAAGGCCGTGGAGGCGGCACGGGCTCGTGAGGCCGCCCGCAAGGCACGGGAGCTGACCCGGCGCAAAGGCGCGCTGGATTCCGCCTCCCTGCCCGGAAAGCTGGCCGACTGCCAGCAAAAGGATCCGGCTCACAGCGAGATCTTTATCGTTGAGGGCGATTCCGCCGGCGGTTCGGCCAAGCAGGGCCGTGATCGGAAGTTCCAGGCGATTCTGCCGCTGAAGGGAAAGATCCTCAACGTCGAAAAAGCCCGCTATGACAAGATGCTCGGACATGAGGAAATCCGGGCAATGGTTACGGCGCTCGGCACCGGAATCGGCGCCGAGGACTTTGATGTCGCCAAGCTTCGCTACCACAAGATCATCATCATGACCGATGCGGACGTGGACGGCTCCCATATCCGCACCCTGTTGCTGACCTTCTTTTTCCGTCAAATGGTGGGGTTGATCGAGAGAGGACACGTCTTTATTGCCCAGGCGCCTCTGTTCAAGGTCAAAAAGGGGCGCAAGGAGCGGTACGTCCGGGACGAAAAGTCCATGACCAGGGAACTCATGCGCAACGCCACCGAAGACCTGGTCCTCCGAGCAGGCAAGAGCGGACAGAGGGTTCGGTCCCGCCGGCTGAACTCGTTCCTGGAGAAGCTGGTGGACTTTCGCAAGTTCTTCGGCAAGCTTGAAAAGCGCCTGGGAGATCGAGCCCTGGTCGAAGTGCTGCTGCAAGGCGGCCTTCACAACAGGAGGCAGCTCAGGGATGAAGCCTTTCTCAGCGGTCTGCTGGAGCCGATCCGGGATCTGGGCTACTACCCCAAGATCGTTCGTGACCCGGAACACAGCCTCTTCAAGCTGGTGATACCGGCCAGAACAGACAACGGCGCCTCGGGCAGGGTGGTCGACCTTCCGTTCGTCACCCTGCCCGAATTCAGGGGCGCCGTGAACCTCAAGCGCGCCTTCGGCGACTTGGATCAGCCCCCCTTCGTGATCGAAGGCAAGGACGATTCCACGGTGGAACTGGCCAGTCGAGAGGAGCTGCTGGACACGGTGATTGCATTGGGAAAGAAGGGATTCCAGATTCAGCGTTACAAGGGACTGGGCGAGATGAATCCGGAGCAACTGTGGGAAACCACCATGGATCCGGAGGCACGCTCGCTGCTGCAGGTGCGGATTGAAGACGCGGTGGAAACCGATGAAATCTTCACCATTCTCATGGGAGATGCCGTCGAGCCTCGCCGCCGGTTTATCGAAGACAACGCCCTGGAGGTGAAGAACCTGGATGTGTAGCCCGCATGCCACGCCATGCTGCCGCCATAGGGCCGGTTAGGCCCATTTGACGCCGTTTCGGCGTCACCCCCCAGCCGGGTAGAGTCCACCCGAGAATCTCATGGAAAACTCGATACCCCTCAATCAAGTGCCGGTCAACATCGAAGAGGAGATGAGGCGCTCCTACCTGGACTATTCCATGAGCGTGATCATCGGACGTGCGCTGCCCGACGTTCGGGACGGACTCAAGCCGGTCCATCGCAGGATCCTGCACGGCATGCGGGAGATGGGGCTGACGCCCAACAAGCCCTATCGCAAGTGCGCCAAGATCGTCGGCGAGGTCATGGGCAACTTCCACCCTCATGGCGATACGGCCATCTATGACGCCCAGGTGCGAATGGCTCAGAACTTTGCCATGCGCTACCCCCTGGTGGACGGGCAGGGAAACTTCGGATCGGTCGACGGAGACCCTCCCGCGGCCATGCGTTACACCGAAGCCCGTCTGGCCGGCATTGCCCGGGAGATGCTGGCCGACATCGAAATGGACACGGTGGATTTCGTTCCCAACTACGATGAGAGCCAGCTCGAGCCCGTCTGTCTGCCCACCCGGATTCCCAACCTGCTTGTGAATGGTTCGGCCGGCATCGCGGTGGGGATGGCCACCAATATCCCCCCGCACAACTTGACCGAGGTGATCAACGCCGTGATCCGCCTGGTGGAGAAACCGGACGCCACGCTGGAGGAACTGGCCAAGATCGTGCCGGGGCCGGACTTCCCCACCGGGGGCGTAATCTACGGCAGGGAAGGAATCGCCCGGGCCTACGCCACCGGTCGAGGCTCGATCGTCATCCGGGCCAAGGCCGCCATCGAGATGCAGGCCCGTGGCGATCGTCACATGATCGTGATCACGGAAATCCCCTTTCAGGTCAACAAGGCCAAGCTGATCGAAAAGATTGCGGACCTGGTCCAGACCAAGAGAATCGACGGCATCGCCGACCTGCGCGACGAGTCGGACCGTGACGGGATGCGCATCGTGGTGGAGTTGCGCCGCGGCGAACAGCCGGAAGTCATCTTGAACAATCTCTACAAGCTCACGCCCATGCAGAACAGCTTCGGCGTGATCATGCTGGCGATAGCCGACGGCCAACCGCGAGTCCTGAATCTGGTGGATGCTCTGCGGAGCTTCGTGAATCACCGTAGCGAGGTGATTCGGCGCCGCAGCCGCTACCTGTTGAAAAAAGCTGAAGAACGGGCCCATATCCTGGAGGGCCTCTTCAAGGCGCTGGACCATATCGACCGGGTGATCCGGATCATCCGCCGGTCCCGGTCTCCCCAGGAAGCTCGGGATCGCCTGATGGCGGAATTCGCGCTCTCGGCCGTCCAGGCCCGCCACATTCTGGAGTTGCAGCTGCGGGCCCTCACCAGCCTGGAGCGGGAAAAGCTGGATCAGGAATATGCCGAACTGTCCAGGCAAATCGCCGAGCTCCGCGAGATCCTCTCCAGCGACCCCGCCCTCAAGAAGCTTCTGGTCCAGGAACTCAGGGCGGTCCGCAAGCAATACGGGGACGAGCGTCGCACGGACATCGTGGACGAGGCTGCCGAGATCACCCTGGAAGATCTGATCGCCGTCGAGGACGTGGTGGTCACCGTGACCCATACGGGGTATCTGAAACGAACCCCGATCAGCATCTATCGCATGCAGCACCGCGGCGGCAAGGGCCGTATCGGGATGCGCACCCGGGACCAGGATTTCGTCGAGACCCTCTTTGTGGCCTCAACCCACAGCTATCTGCTGATCTTCACCAACCAGGGGAAGGTCTACTGGCTCAAGGTCTACGAGATCCCGGATGTGGGCAGCAGCGGCAAGGGCAAGGCCATCGTCAACCTGGTCAACTTCTCCCGCGGTGAGAGAGTGGCCGCCATGCTGCCGGTCACCGAGTTTGCCCAGGACAAGTACGTCATGTTCGCCACTCGGCGGGGAACGGTCAAGAAGACCCGGCTGGATAAATTCAGCCGCCCGATGGCCAGAGGAATCCATGCGATCTCCCTGGACGAGGGAGATGAGTTGATCGGCGCCGAATTGACCTCGGGAGAGGATCAGATTTTCCTGGGAACCCACCGGGGCAAGTGCATCCGCTTCAGCGAGTCGGATGTCAGGCACATGGGTCGGCCGGCACGCGGCGTCAGGGGCATCAAATTGACCCGTAGCGATTATCTGGTCGGCATGACCGTGGGGGAGGACGAGGGCCTGATCCTGTCGGTCACCGAGAACGGCTACGGCAAGCGCACGCCGATCGGCGCCTATCGCCAGCAGTCCCGGGGCGGCCAGGGCGTCATCAACATGAAGACCACCGACCGCAACGGGAAGGTAATGGCCATCATGAAGGTGAACAAGAGTTCGGGAATCATCCTCATCACCACCCAGGGGAAACTGATCCGCCTGAAAGCCGAGACTATAAGAGCCGTGGGCAGAAGCACGCAGGGAGTGAAGTTGATGGATCTCCTGGAGGGAGATCAAGTCGCGGCTGCCTGTCTGATCACCCACCAGTCGGAGCGATTGCTGGACGGTCAATCCAACGTGGTTCACTGACCGAGCCGCCGCCCGCCCGCATCCAAGCGACCCTCAAGCGGTTTCCACCCGTTCTTTCCTCCGGTTCCACTTCAGGTACTTCCTCCGCCGGAAGGACTGCACGCCCATGGCCGTGACCACGGTGCCGTAGTAGCCCAGCATGACGTCGCACTTCAGTTGTTCCCCCAGGCGAACGGCGTTCTGCAGATTCTGATGATGCAGCCGAATGTCCTCGCCTCCCGTCTTTCGGTAGACCTTGGACCAGGTCTCCTGAGCTCTCAACTCTCCCCGCTCAACCCGGTCTTCCAGGCTGACCGACTGAGGATTGATCACGAATCCGTCCCGGGTGAAGCGGAGGGTGGCCTTGTGGCCGCGAATCACGTGGGCCACTTTGAAATTATTGGCCATGGAGGAGATCAGGGCCACCGTGGGGCCTCCGGGGTAGTCGCAGAGCATGCTGAAGGTGTCGGGGATCTGGGCGACGCTTTGGGTGAACTGCCAGGTCCCGCCGCTGGCAACCACCCGGTCCGGGAAAGTCAACCCGGCTGCCTTGATGATCCGGGTCACGCGGTGGATAAAGAGGTCGGTGGCGATGCCGCCCGAATAGTCCCAGTAGCGCCTCCACTGGAAGAAACGGCGCGGGTCCCATGGACGCTTGGGGGCCGGACCCTGCCAGGCCGCCCAATCCAGATTGGTCCGCGGATTGGCGTCCGGGTCGATGTCGTAGGCCCAGAAGTCGTCGGTGTAGTTTCGGGAGTAGTCGATCTGGGCCATGACCAGTTTGCCCAGGACTCCCTCCCGGATATAGCGGCCGGCCACCTCATAGGATTCGTCCGACATGCCCTGCACCCCCACCTGCAGTTTCAGCTTGGAGCGCCGCACCCGCCGCACCACCTCCTTGGCCTGCCGGATGGTCTGGGTCAGGGGCTTCTCCAGGTAGATGTGCTTGCCGGCATCCAGGGCGTCCAGAGTCATACGGTGGTGCCAGTGCTCGGGCGTGGCAATCAGGACGTAGTCCAGTTCCTTTTGGGACAGAAGGGTCCGGTAGTCGGAGTAGGCGGTGCCGCCGGTCAGTGTGGCGGCGGCATCCAGGCGTTTGCGGAAGACGTCGCAAACTGCCGCCACCTTGATGTTGGCGCTGTCCTGCATGCCCAGCAGGGCCTTCATGTGGGAGTTGCCCATGCTGCCGCAACCGATGACCCCGATCCGAAGCCGCTCATTGGCCCCCGGGATGGCCAGGTAGCTTCGGGCGTTCCAGGCCGGGGCCAGGGCGGCGCCCATCCCCAGCCGTCTGAGAAAACCGCGGCGATCCACTCCTGGGTCCTTCATGATGATCTCCCTTCTTGGCTGATCGTAAAATGGTCTGACGGCGGCCGCACGGGGCCTCAAGCCGTTGGCCGGGTGGCGGCTCCGGCAGGCTCCAGCAGGCGTTCCAGGTTGCCGGAAAAAATGAGCCGTCTCTCGCGGGACGATACCCTCAATCGATCCAGCGCCGCCCGCTGAGCCAGATAGATGTCTTTTCTCCACCCTCGGGGAAACACGGTGGAATCGCTCCCAAACAGCAGGCGTTCGGGCCCGAAGGCTTTCTCCTCCAGCATTTTGCCGAAGACGGTCTCCAGATCGGTGGGCTCCGGTCCCTGCTGCATCCAGGAGTTGGAGCTGGAGGTGTCCAGGTAGAGGTTGCGGGTTTCCCTGGCCGAATCCAGCACCTCGGTCAACAGGCCGCAGCCGAAGTGGGGAACGATAAAGGGGACCTCCGGAAAGGCACGGAGGGCGATGCCCAAACGCCGGGGGTCTCCGTAGCTCTCCCGGATGGCGCCGCCGCCCCCCAGTTTTTCCTGAATGACGATGCGCAAGGGTCCGAGGTGGACGAAGACTATCAGCCCATGCTGTTCGGCCTGGCGGCAGGTTTCCAGACAGGCGGGGTCGTCCGGGAAAAACCGGTGCATGGCCGGAAAGAGCAGCAGCCCTCGGAGCCCCCTGGCGGCGATGTCGGCAGTGGCCCTGCCGGCCTGCGGGTCCAGCGGGTTCAGCATCTGGAAGCCGGCGAACTTGCGCGGAAAGGCGGCAACCGCCTGAGACACCGCCTTCTGCTCGCCCGGGACGCTTCCGAAAAGGAACGCACGGGAGACCCGGTGACGATCCAGTTGCTCCGCCCACAACCTGGCCAGATCTTGCGGCTCCCCGGGCGGCAGTGAGATGCCCAACCGTTGCGCCACCCGGGTGGCGGGATCCTCGAGTGCCCGGTACTCCGCGGACTGCCTGGCGTAAAAACACAGCACCTCCCGGGTGAAAAAATGAAGGTGAGCGTCACACAGAGCATCCATGAGGGCCATGATAACGGGTGTCCTGTCTCAGAGATAAGATTACCATCTCCGCTGGAGGTTCCACAGAGAAACGGTGGGGTCGAGAGACCCGTGGCCTTTCAGCCAACCAGCGCCGTTGTGCTTCCCCTCCCCGAAACCTCCATCGGCCTTGGCGCGCATTTCTCTCCGGGTGGGAGGCCGACCGCAGGAAAAAGCGCGCCGCAAGGCCGCTTCAGCCCGCCTGCGCCCGATAGGCCAGGTTGCGGAAAGGGGGCCAGGGGGTGTGAACTCGAAAAGGCTGCAGGTTGCGGTAGCCCTGTTCCTGAAGGAAGGCCACCAGTTCGGCGGCGCTTCGCAGCTTGTGCGATCGGCTGCCGCGCAGGATGGCGCGATTGATCCGGCCCCAGGCATAGGGCCGGAACTCCCACAGAACGATCCTTCCTCCCGGGCGCAGCAATTCCCTCACCTGGGCCAGCACCTGGCGCAACTGCGGGTCGGTCAGGTACTTCGCCACGTGGGAGAGCAGCACGACATCGAAGCATCTCGGGCGGAAGGGCATTTGCAGGGCGCTGGCGACCAGGAAGTGGGGTGGCGGCTTTTGCGGGTCCAGGCCCCTTCGGGCCCTCTGCACCATCTGGTAGGACAGGTCGATCCCGACGTAGAGCTGCTCCGCCCGGACGCGACGTTGGCTGGTCGTCAGGATTCTGCCCAGCCCCGAACCGACCTCCATCACCCGATCCTCGGGTCGAAGGCCTGCTGCCCGGATGAAGCTTCCGGCGTAGACCGCGCCGCTCAGGCTGAATACCGCGCGCCCCAGTTGGGAGAAGAAGTCACCCTCTCCGATCCAACGATCGTAGAAGGCTTGGGCCCGCACCTCCGATTCACTGAGACGGAGGCCCTCCGCGGGATCACTGCCGTCAGGTTGATGAAGTCGTTCCATTCGGGGGAAAGCGCGGCGCCGGAGGAGGTTTCAGGGAATGCCTTCCGGAAACAAAGCCGCCAGTTGTCCTTTATGGGGCAGAAAGCTCCGATCGTGGCAGATCAACCGCTGATAGTAGGGAGCGGGTTTCGACGAAAGTCCTCGACGGCGCGGTGTCGTGCGTAAGCCTAATAATGTTTCAGGTTGAGGTTGGCTGCGGCGATATCGGTCACATCCACGACGGCCGCGGCATTGACTCCCATGGCGATGGCGATGGTCTCGCTGATTTCTTCCTTGGTAACGCCCAACTTGAGGGCCTTCTTGATATGGCCCTCCAGGCAGCCCTGGCACTTGGCCGTCAGCGATGCGGAAATCGCAATGAGCTCCTTGGTCTTACGGTCCAGTCGGGATTCCTTGTAGGTCTCCGAGTAGAATTCGAAGTAGATTCTCTTCATTCGCGGAGCCAGCATGCTGTAGCTTTCGATCTTGCGAGCCGACTCGTTGTGGTGAGAAGGCGTGGGGGCGTCCTCCGAAGTCCGGTCAGTCTTGCGGTTCAAGTGCCAACTCCTTGTATGGGGGTTTGGGGTGTCCTGGTCCGATCCCGGTGTCCTGTCTCAGAAATAGAGTTGCCCCTTTCGGTGAAGGCTCCACCGGGAAAAGGTCGGCTCGAGAGATCCTTATGGGTTCCAGCAATCGGGGGCCGTTGCGCGCCGAAAGAGGACCGCCGTGTTGCCGAGCCAGGTCACGAGGCAGGGCCCAATGGATTTTATAGCATCGAAGCCGTCTATTTCGAAGCCCTTTCGGTGGCCTCACGGCAGGCGTGATGGTTCTGTCGGAGGAAGGCGATCCTCGCTGGCGCCTGAGTCGCATGACTATTGACAGGCAACCGGCAAATCCCGATAATGCCCCTTACCTGTATGAAACCAGTAAGGAATGCTCTTCGTGGGCCGGCCGGGGAAGGGCAAGGCCGATGAAGTGTCGTCGGGAGGACATCATGTTAAAAGTCGCATCCTTGGTTCTGGCGCTGTTGCTGTCGCTGGGGTTGGCCGTCGATTCGTTGACGGCGGCACCGGTGCAAGCGGATCCGAACGCAAAGGCCAGGCAGGAATACGCCGTGCTGGACAAGGCGCTGAAGGCCAACGGCTGGAAAGGGAAGTCCGATGCGCTGAGGGCGTTCGTCAGGGCCCACCCGGACTCGCAGTACAAGGACTACGCGCAGAAACAAGCCGTCAACGCCACGCACCAGTGGGTCGTGGAGCTCTACCAGAAGAAGGACATGGCCGCGCTGGGCCCCGCGTCGGAGCAGTTGCTTCGAATGCAGCCGGGCAACGACACAGGTCTGGGAGCAGCTCTGGAGGCCTATTACGCCACCAAGAACTACGCCAAGGCGGCCAGGTTCGGGGAGCAGCTCTATGCCAAAAAGCCGTCTCCGGGCATTGCCGCTGCCCTGGCCGATTGCTACGACAAGCTGAAGGACGCCAATAAATTCGCGACCTATGCCCGGACGGTGACCGAGGGGAAGAGCGACAAGGAAGCGTTTCCCTACAACATCAAGCTCTTCGATCACTACTCCCGTCGCAGGAGTGTCGGTCGAGCGGCGGGCTTTGCCCAAAAGATGCTGGCGGCGTACCCGGGAGAGGAGCTGCCCACCGGCTTTACCCAGGAGAGTTGGAACCAGGTCAAGGGCCAGCTCTATTCAACCATCGGGCTGAATCACTTCAATCGAAAGCGGTGGCGCCCGGCAATGGTCAACTACCGGAACAGCTTGAGGTTCAAGCCAAGAGATCCCGCGGCTTATTACCACATGGGAATGAGCCAATGGCAACTGAAGGAGAACCGGGTGGCGATGAAGCTCCTGGCCCAGGCCGAGGGCCTCGGCGGCAGCTACGGTGCTCGGGCCAAAAAGGCTCTGGAGGCCCTCTTCAGGGCCGCCACCGGGGGTTCGCTGGACGGTCTCGACCGCATCCGGAAGGCCGCCATGGCGGAGTTGAATTAGTCCCCTGGCCGGTTCCGGTCTCTGACAACGACTCGCAGCCGGGGCGGCAGCCGCTCCGGCTGCGAGTCACCCTCCTCACTGCTTGCGCGGGCCTCCGCCGGTTCGGCCTCGAATGCGCCGGGCGCTCTCTCCCCCTCCATCGAGACAGTCATCCGAGCCTCTTGCAAAATTGCGCCGGCAAGGGGCTTATGCGTCGGGAGCAAGGTGTGGAAATCGGCATCGTCGGCTTTGGAAGGTTCGGTCAGTTTGCCGCCCGGATCCTCGGCAGGGATTTTTCGGTGTCCGCCTATGACCCCAAGAGTCCCTCGGGGGATCCGGGTGTCTGCCGCGGCAGCCTGCGGGAGGTGGCCCGCAAGCCCTGCCTGCTGCTTTGCGTCCCCATCTCCCAAATGGAGCGGGTGTGCCGCCGACTGGGGCCTCTGCTGACCCCGGGCCAACTGGTCATGGATACCTGCTCCGTCAAGGAGGAGCCGCTCAGGCTCATGCTGGAGCACTTCCCCGAGTCGGTCGAAGTCTTGGGCACCCATCCCCTCTTCGGCCCGGAGACAGGACGCCACGGGATCGCCGGTTTGGAAGTGGTGCTCTGCCCCGGCAGGGGCAACCGGGTCCGGACAATCAAGCAGCACCTGGAGAGCCGGGGGGTGAAGGTGAGCATTACGACACCCACCGAGCACGACCGGGCCATGGCCAGGACCCAGGCCCTGTTCCACTTCCTGGCTCAAGGATTTTCCCGGATGAAGGTGGGCCCCGACACCCTGGCGACGCCCGGCCCCGCCCAACTGTTTCGGGCTTTTCAGGATGTCAGGGGCGATTCCAGGCAGCTCTTCCGCGACCTGCAGCAGATGAACCGCTTTGCCCCCGGCCAGAGAAAGAAGCTGATCGACAGCTTGGCTGCATTGGACAGGAGCCTGTCCAAGAAACAAGGCTGAGCCGCTCTTCGGCCGCGCCCAGCCCCCCTGGCATTCAGATCTTTCGTATCTCCTGCTGGATGGGGTCCCCGGTGACCAGCAGATCCTCCTCGCCCAGGTAAACGTTCAACTCGCTGCGGATGCCGAAATCCGGCAAGTAGATTCCCGGCTCTATGGAAAAGCAGGTGCGTGGAATCAAGAGCCGTTCGTCCCTGGTTTCCAATCCATCCATGTTGGCTCCGTTGCCGTGGTCCGACTCCCCGATGCTGTGGCCGGTCCGGTGGATGAAATACTCCCCGAACCCTGCCTGGGAGATCACTTGGCGAGCCACTCCATCCACCTCCCATCCCCGCACGGCGGTCTGCCGGCCGGTCTTGGAGCGCACGAACTCGAGGGTGCGGTCCCGCGCCTCCCGAACCACGTCCCAGACCCGGAGGATTCTTTCGGGAACCGACTCTCCCAGGAAGGCGACCCAGGTATAGTCGGCGTAGACGGCATGCGGCCGGGAGAGCTTGGCCCAGAAATCGATGAGCAGCAGGTCCCCCGCCCGGATGGGAGCCGAATCCTCCGAGGAGGGCTCATAGTGGGGGTTCCCGCTGTTCCGGTTGACGGCCACAATGGGAGGAGAAGAGGATTCCAGGCCCCGCTCCCGATACCTTTGGCACATGTTCTGCTGCAAAGCGTACTCGGTGAGATGGCTGCGGCTCCTGGTGGCCTCACGCACCTGATCGAAGGTCTCGAACAGGACTTCCATCAGAAGACGGCTGGCCTGCAGGTGGGTCTGGAGTTGCTCCCGGCTCCAGCGCGCCTCGAAGTACTGAACCAGGTCGGCCGAGGAAACCACCGTCTTGCCCAGGCTGCGCACCAGCTCCAGCGTGCCGGCATCCACTCTGGAAACATAGGGGATAAAGCATTGAGGAGAATACTCCATGGCTACCCGACTGCTCCCCTGAAGCAGGCGCTCCAAACCCGCCTGCATCTCCTCCCAACTGCTGAAGAGAACCGAGGACGCCGGCAGGTGCTCGAATCCCTGACGCTCGATGCGGTGACAAAGCAGGGTCATGGGACCTTGGGAAGGGATCCAGCCGAACCAGCGCCTGGTCAGCATGGCGTCCTGCAGACCGAGCAGCTTGCGGGCAATCGGATTGAGGCCCTGAAAGTCGTAAAGCAGCCATCCATCCAGTTGCCTGGCTTTCAATTGCGCTTGAACTTCCTGGAGATCCATGGTCATGGCGTCATCTGCTCCTTGATCGGAGGCGGTCCGTGGCGAGTTCGCCCGCCCGCCCTCCGAACGGCAATTGGCTTGACAAATCGGAAGGCTCAAGACTATCGTTCAGCCGCTCGCTCCAAGCCCCCGGGACCGGGCCCACCGGTCCTTTTCATGGCTGAAGTGGAATTATATGACGAGTTTGCGCTTAAACCGCAGCATTGGATTGCGGCGAATGTAACCAGACCATAGAGGGAGTAGGCAGTTATGGCAGACAGGGAAAGAATGCTGTTCACCAGTGAGGCCGTTTCGGAAGGACATCCCGACAAGGTTGCGGACCAGGTGTCCGACGCTATCGTGGATGCCTACATCGCAGGCGACCCCGAGTCCCGCGTCGCCTGTGAGACGCTGGTGACCACCGACTATTGCCTGGTTGCGGGGGAAGTGACTTCCAAGGCCAAAGACCGGGTCGACGTCGAGCAGGTTGTCAGGGACACGATTCGGGAGATCGGCTACGTGGAAGGCGGTATCGGTTTCGACTTTGGGAGTTGCCGGGTCGACGTCAGGATCGATCCCCAGTCGGAGGATATCTCTCAAGGAGTCACCGAGGGCACGGGGCTTTTCAAGGAACAGGGAGCCGGGGACCAGGGCATGATGTTCGGCTACGCCTGTGACGAGACTCCGGAACTGATGCCCACCCCCATCGTTCTGGCGCAGAAGCTGGTGGAAGAAATGGCCAGGCTGCGCAAGGCGGGCGCCCTGGACTATATCCGGCCCGACAGCAAGAGCCAGGTGACGGTGGAATATGCGGACGGCAAGCCGGTGCGCATCGACTCGCTGGTCATCTCGACCCAGCACCACGAAAGCGCCCCCTACAGCCGGATCTATGACGATGTCCTGGAGCAAGTTGTGCGCCCCGTCGTCCCTGCCGGCCTGCTGGACGATCGGACCAATTACTATGTCAATCCCACGGGAAAATTTGTCCGAGGAGGGCCCCAGGGAGATACGGGATTGACGGGTCGCAAGATCATCGTGGACACCTACGGGGGCTGGGCTCGGCATGGCGGCGGGGCTTTTTCCGAAAAGGACCCTTCCAAGGTGGACCGAAGCGCCGCCTACGCCGCTCGCTACGTGGCCAAGAACATCGTGGCGGCCGGACTGGCGGAGAAATGCGAGGTCCAGTTGGCTTATGCCATTGGCGTGGCGCAGCCGGTTTCGATTCTGGTCGACACCTTCGGCACCGGCAAGCTGAGCGGAGAGGAGCTGGTGACGGTGGTTCGAGAGGTCTTCGATCTTCGTCCCAAGGGGATCATCGACGCGCTCTCTCTCAAGCGCCCCATCTTCAGGGCCACGGCCGCCTACGGTCACTTTGGCAGGCCTCCCGGCGCGGACGGCTCCTTCAGTTGGGAAAAGACCGATCATGCCGAGACCCTGGGAAGGCTCGCCCGGGCGGTGGCATCCAGCTCGGGCTGAGATGCCGGCGGAATCGTCCACGGACCCGGATGGGCAGTCCTGAACCTGCCGGCCCTGCGCCAAGCTGCCTGGAAGACGCATACTCCATGAATCCCCTGGAGACCGAATCCTCCCCTGCCGACTCGAGGAAACCGAAACAGAAAGACCTGGAGGAGAAGATCCTCCAGGTGGTTCGGGATCTCTTGGTGGAACTGGGGGCTCACCGAGCCCTGCGACACCTCTCACGGAGCGCTTCGCTGGAGCGAGACCTGGGGCTGGCCAGCCTGGAACGGGTGGAACTCCTGCTGCGGCTGGAAAGAGAACTCTCCCTCAAGTTGCCGGAGCATCTCCTGTCCCGGGCCGAGGCAGTCGGCGACCTGGTCCGAGCCGTGATGACGGCCAGGTCTCAGGCAGGCGTGCCGGCATCGCGCTCCCCGGGGACGGGCGAAATCGATCCCCTCCTGCTCCGGCAGACCGGGAGACCCACGCCGCGGCCGGGCGGAGTGGATGCCTGGAACCGGGAGGGCGGCTGGCCCACCACCCTCGATGAGGCGCTCTTCCATTTTGCTCAGCGGGACCCGCAGCGGGTTCACATTCAACTGCGGCTGGAGAATGGGGAGATGCGCCCGATCACCTATTGCGAGCTGCTTTCGGAGAGCTCGGCGGTGGCGGCGGCGTTGCAGCAACGGGCGGGCGTGCAGTCCGGGGACCGGATTGCGCTCATGCTCCCCACCGCCCCCGAGTTCTTCCCGGCTTTCTTCGGCGCCGTTCTGGCCGGCGCCGTTCCGGTTCCCCTTTATCCCCCCTGGCGTCCCGACCGCATCGAGGAGTACGCCCGGCGCCAGGCCGGGATAATCGCCGATTCCGGGGCACGGGTGCTGGTGACCTTTCGGGAGGTTGGCCGCTTGGCGCGTCTGTTGGGCAGCCAAGTTCCCGGATTGGAAAGGGTGGTGACCGTGGGGAGCCTGGGCAAGGCCGCCGGCACCGTTGTCCGGCCGCTGCCCCGGGACGTCGCCTTCATTCAGTACACCTCGGGGAGCACCGGCGACCCCAAGGGGGTGGTGCTGACCCATTCCAATCTCATTGCCAATATCCGGGCCATCGCGGAGGCGCTGAAGATCGACTCGCGGGACGTGGGCGTGAGTTGGCTTCCCCTCTACCATGACATGGGCCTGATCGGAGCCTGGCTTTCCTGCCTTTATCTCGGGGTTCCCATCATGATCATGTCCCCTCAGGCTTTCTTGACCCGACCGGAGCGGTGGCTGTGGGCCATACACCGCTATCGCGCCACCCTCTCGGCCGCACCCAACTTCGCCTACGAACTCTGCATGCGGCGGGTCGACGATCGGAGCCTGGAAGGACTGGACCTCTCCTGCTTGCGGGGCACGCTGAACGGCGCCGAGCCGGTTCAACCCGAAACCCTGGAGGGGTTCTCACGGCGGTTCCAGCCCTATGGCTTCCGCGCGGAAGCCCTGATGCCGGTATATGGCCTGGCCGAGTCCTCGCTGGCGGTGACCATCCCGCCCCTGGGCAGGAGGCCTCTACTCGACCCCGTCGACAGGGGCGCTCTTGAAGCGACCGGACGAGCGCGGCCCGCCTCCGGTCAATCCGTGAACCCGCTGACCCTTGTATCTGCCGGCCGGCCGCTGGCCGGCCACCAGGTCAGAATCGTCGGCCGTGCCGGCAATCCCCTTCCGGACCGGGTCCAGGGCCACATCCAGTGTCGCGGGCCCTCCGTCATGCAGGGCTACTTCGGACGAGCCGAGGCTACTGCCGAGGTCTTGCAGAATGGCTGGCTGAAGACGGGCGACCTGGGCTACCTGGCGGATGGAGAACTCTTTGTCACCGGTCGAGTCAAGGACATCATCATCCAGGGGGGGCGAAATCTCTACCCGCAGGAACTGGAGCATATTGCGGGGGATGTCGAGGGCGTTCGGCGAGGCTGTGTCGCCGCATTCGGGGTCAGCGGGAGCCGCGTGGCGGGCGAGCGCCTGGTCCTGGTGGCCGAAACGCGTCGAACCGAACCCGAGGAGAAGGAAAAGCTGGCTGCAGCCATCAGGGAGAGGATGGACGCTCAAGTGGGCATCCCTCTGGATGAGGTAGTGCTGGTTCCCCCGCAAAGCGTCCCCAAGACCTCCAGCGGCAAGATCCGGAGGGACAACTGTCGCCGCCTCTACCTGCAAGGCAAGCTCGATTCCCCGAGATCGGCGGTCTGGGTTCAGGTGGCGCGGCTGGCAGTCCGCAGTCTGGCGCAGCGGAGCCGCCGGGTGATCGGGACGGTGGGCGGGTGGCTCTACGGAGGTTACGTGTGGGTGGTGCTGGTTGCGGTCGGCCTGCCCTGCTGGGTGCTGCTGTTGTTGACGCCGTCCCGCACCGGACCTCGAGCCGGACCGGCCCTGCTCAGACGGATCTCACGGATCACGCTCCGACTGGCAGGGCTGCAGCCGGTGGTGGCCGGACTGGAGCACCTGCCCCCGGCTGATCGCTCCGGCCAGTCGCGGTTCCTGATCGTTTCCAACCACGCCAGCTATCTGGACATCCTGGTGTTGATGGCGGCCCTGCCCTTCGATTTTTCCTTTGTGGCCAAGCGGGAGGCCGCCTCCTGGCCCTTCGTGGGCACCTTTATTCGCCGGTCCGGCTACCTCACCGTCGACCGCGAGAACGCGCCCGAGGCCGTCCAGGACGGCCGCCGCATTGAGGAGAGGTTGCTGGGCGGGACCCCGGTCCATGTATTCCCGGAGGGCACCTTCACTCACGCCAGCGGCCTGCGGCCATTTCAGATGGGCGCCTTCAAGTTGGCGGCCGATACCGGATCGCCGTTGCTGCCGGTCACGCTTTGCGGGACCCGGCAGGTGCTCCGCGACGGCAGCCTGCTGCCCTCGCCGGGCCCGCTCCGGGTGGTTGTCAGCCCGGCCATCCAGCCAGGCGGAAAGGGGTGGGCGGAAATGATTCGCTTGAGGGATGCGGCCTACGCGGAGGTCTTGAAACACTGCGGCGAAGGACCCCTGGACCTGGTGCTGGCGGGGCCGCCCAGGGCCGGCGCCGAGTGAGACCGGCATGAGGTCCGGGCGCCGCCAGGGTTGCGTGCTGCGCATCGAAGAAGGATTGGGCCGCCTTGGCCGGGAAGCGTCATGATTCCCCTGAAAGACACCAACCGAACCCGGTCCTTTCCGGCAGTCACGCTGCTGCTGTTGGCGGTCAATGCGGCCGTCTTCATCTACCAGTTGTCCCTGGGGTCCGGGCCCGTGCTGACAGGGTTCATCTACCAGTTCGGACTGGTTCCCCGGGCGCTGCTGAGTATCGGCTACTGGCAGGAGGCCGGGGTCCTGCTGGGTCTGGCTCCCCTCTTTACGTCAATGTTCCTTCATGGCGGCTGGATGCATTTCCTGGGGAACATGCTCTACCTGTGGGTGTTCGGCGACAACGTGGAGGACTGGCTGGGAGCGCTGCGCTTCCTGCTTTTCTACTTGGTGTGCGGTCTCCTGGCGGCCCTGTTGCAGATTGCCGTCCATCCCGGCTCGCCCATACCCATGATCGGAGCCAGCGGCGCCATCTCCGGGGTGTTGGCGGCCTACCTGGTGCTGTTCCCGGGAGCCCGGGTTCTCACCTTCGTGCCCATCCTGTTCTTCTTCTATCTGGTCCGGCTGCCGGCCGTGATCTTCCTGGGACTGTGGTTTCTGCTGCAGTTCTTCAACGGCGCCGTTTCCCTGACGGCGGGGGATCTCTCCATGGGAGGCACGGCCTGGTGGGCTCATATCGGCGGCTTCGTCGCCGGCCTGGTCCTGATCCTGAAGGCTCGCAAGTCGCGGCGGCGACTCAAATATCAGTTCTGAGGCCGCGAAGGATTTCTTGTCTGACCTGTTCGACGGCCTCTCTATCCGCAAAAAGGGAAAGGGACGGTGTTCAGTTTGCCGACCGGTTCCAGTGGCCCCCTGATCCTCACCATCGACGCCGGGAGCTCCTCGGTTCGGGCCACCATCCACGATCGTTGCGGCCGTGCCCTGCCCGGTCTGGAGGCCCGGAGACCCTACCAGTTCGCCACCACCTCGGATGGCGGCGTGGAGGTGGACGCCGATGCCCTGTTCAAGCTGGTGGTGGAGGCAGTCGACGAGATCCTGGCCCGAAGCGGGCGCCGCCGCGGGGGGATCGCCGCCGTTGCCATGTCGACCTTCTGGCACAACCTGGTGGGGGTGGATGCCGGGGGGCGGGCGCTGACCCCGGTCTACTCCTGGGCCGACACCCGCAGCGCCGCCGCCGCTGAGGAGCTTCGCAGCCTGGTGGACGAAAGCCGATACCACGCCCGCACGGGCTGCCCGCTCCACCCCAGCTACCTGCCGGCCAAGTTGTTGTGGCTGTATCGGTCCCGTCCGGAGTTGTTCCGCGGGACCCCCCGTTGGATGTCATTCGGGGAATATGCCTATTTGAAACTTTTTGGCGTCAACCGGTGCAGCCTGTCCATGGCGTCGGGGACGGGCTTGCTGGATCAGGACCGCCTGGAGTGGGACGAAGGAATTCTGCAGGTCCTGCCCCTGGAGCGAACCCAGTTGTCCCCCCTCATCGACCTGGACACGCCGCTGTCGGGCCTCGGCTCGCCCTTCGCCGAACGCTGGTCCGACCTGAGGCGAATTCCCTGGGTTGCAGCCGTTGGAGACGGGGTCTGCAGCAACGTGGGCAGCGGATGTTGCGCTCCCGGCCGCCTGGCCCTGATGGTGGGCACGTCGGGGGCCATGAGAGTGATGGGGAAGGGGGACAAGCCGTCGGTCCCTTGGGGGCTGTGGTGCTATCGGGGCAATCGGAGCCGCTTTGTCATGGGTGGATCTCTGAGCAACGGCGGACTCCTCTTCGAATGGATGACCGAGACACTGCGGCTGGAGCGGGACCCCGCGGCCGTCGAGCGCGGACTGGCTGAGATGCCCCCGGATTCCCATGGACTGACCCTTCTCCCCTTTTTGGCCGGAGAGCGCAGCCCGGGTTGGCAATCCAAGGCCCGGGCAGCGGTAACGGGCCTGAGCCTGCACACCCGTCCCATTGAGATCCTGCGGGCTTCGCTGGAATCGGTGGCCTACCGGTTTGCAAAGATCGCACGGCTGCTGGAGCCTGTGGTCCCGGACGATCGAGAGATTGTGGCTTCCGGCGGGGCGCTCCTGCAATCGCCAGCCTGGCTGCAGATCATGGCGGACGTGTTGGGACAGCCGGTGGTGGCTTCCGCGGTGAAGGAAGCCTCGAGTCGAGGCGCAGCCCTGCTGGCCCTGGAAGCCCTGGGGTTTCTCGACCGCATCGAAGAGGTGGAGACTCCTCTGGGAGAACGCTTCGATCCTTGCCCGGAACGGCACCAGCGTTACCGGAACGCTCTGGAAAGGCACGACCGGCTCTACCGGCTGCTGCTGCCCTAGCCCGCCACTCACCGGGTGCGCGATCCTGGCCCAGGAATTTTGGTTGTCCTGGCCGGGGCGCGGGGGCTACAGTTTGGCATCGATGGACTTGGGGGACGCGGGAGTCCCGACACTCACTCTGGGAGGTTTCGATGGACAGCCGGAATTGGGGCGGCAAGGGCACGAGTCCGCTGCTCGACTTGCAGCAACAGGGCCAGAGCGTCTGGTGCGATTCGATCAGCCGATCCCTGCTGGATTCAGGCGAATTGCGCCGGATGATCGCCGAGGATGGCTTGCGCGGGGTGACGTCCAACCCCTCCATCTTCGAGAAGGCCATCGACGGCGGCACCGATTACGACCGGGAGATCCGCACCCTGGCCGGGGCCGGCTTCTCCGCCGAGCGGATCTACGAAGTGCTGGCCATCAAGGATATTCAGGCAGCCGCCGACCAGTTCAGGGCGCTTTTCGAGACGACCGGGGGTGGAGACGGCTACGTCAGTCTGGAGGTCTCGCCCCACCTGGCCTACCGGACCCGGGAGACCGTGGAGGAAGCCCGTCGCCTGTGGAAAGCCGTGGCGCGACCCAATTTGATGATCAAGGTTCCCGCAACCCCGGCCGGAATGCCGGCCATCCGTCAACTGCTGGGGGAGGGGATCAACGTCAACGTCACCCTGATGTTCTCCATGGAGCACTATCTCCAGGTGGCCGAGGCCTACCTGCAGGGGATCGAGACCCTGGCCGCCTCCGGCCGCACCGCTCGGGTCGCCTCGGTGGCCAGCTTCTTTGTCAGCCGGGTCGACACCGTGGTCGACAAGCTGCTGCAGGAAATGGAGTCACGAGCCGGCAGCGCCAAGGAGAAAGAACGCTGCCGGGCCCTGCAGGGCCGCGCCGCTGTTGCCAATGCGCGCTTGGTTTATCGGAAATTCGGGGAGATCTTTGGCGAGAGTCGCTTTCTCGAGCTCAAGCGACAAGGCTTCCGGGTGCAGCGCCCTCTGTGGGCGAGCACCAGCACCAAGAACCCCCGCTATCGGGACGTGCTCTACGTGGAAACCCTGATCGGCCCCGACACGGTAAACACCATGCCCCTAGGGACGCTGGCTGCCTTTCGGGATCACGGCGTGGTGAGAGCCACCCTGGACGAGGACCTGGAGGATGCCCGGCAGACCTTTGTTCGGCTGCGGGAGATGGGTGTCGATATGGACGCCGTGACCCACAAGCTGCAGGAAGACGGCGTCAAGCTTTTCGCCGACGCCTATGACCGGCTGCTGTCCTCCATCCGGAGCAAACAGCAAGCGGTCCTCAGCGCTTGAAGCCCCGCCGGCCACCTTCCGCCGATCCACCACCCCCGGCATCACCCGTTCGGAGTTTCTTGAAGGACGTTTTGCGGCGTGGTCAGCTCTGCGCTGGAGCCCTCTTCTCGCCGGCAATCCTTGAGATTCTGCTCCAGGAGAGACCTTCTCGATGGAGCAGCACGAACCCGAGCAGCAGCAGCGGCACCATGGAAACCAGGTAGCAGCCGTTGCTGATGCCGGCGGCCTGTGAGCTGGGATCCTGGGTCGAGAGGAGGGGGGCAAAGAAGTTGGTCAGGGCCAGGTGCATGAAGAACTGGAAGCCGCCCACTCCTCCCGGCGTCGGAATGGCGACTCCCACCACCGTAATCACCGTCAACAACAACGCGCCGTCCAAGGGGAAATCGCTGAGGTAGGCCCTGGCCAGAAACCAGAGCTGCAGGCTGATGGTGATCCAGATGCCCAGCGAAAGCACCATCACTTGGCCACGCCCTCCCCCCCTTCGCAACGCCCGGAAGCCATCCCCAAAGGAAACCACGATGCGGGAAAGCCAGCCTGGGATCTTTTCGGTCCAGTCCCATCGCCGGACCAGGAAAGCCAGCCCCAGCAATGCCAAGGCCAGAAGAGGGATGCCGATCAGCGAAAATCTCTGGATGGCCAACATGATTTCGCGCCCCTGCTCGGAATTGGGCGGGTGTTGGCCGGAGAACAGTGCCAGGTAGACGGCAAAGATCCCTCCGACGGTGGCGAGGTCCAGCAGCCGTTCCAGCAGAGAGGTGGCGATGACCGAGGCGGCGGGTATTTTTTCCCTTCTGGCCAGCACGACCGAGGCCACCACCTCGCCGGCCCGCGGCGGAATCAGGTTGATGACGTACTTGGCTACCGTCAGGGAGAAAAGCCCGTGGTAGGCGATGGGCTGCTTGACGGGGGCCAGCAGGACACCCCACCTCCAGGCTCGCAGGCCCATATGAAGCAGGGTCAGGCAGAGGCCGGCCAGCAAGAGGACCGGCTGTCCCTGCAGCATCACTCTCCAGGACTGCGCCCAGTCGGGAACGCTGAAGTAAATCAGCAGACCGACAGCAAGCGTCAGGCTCAGGCTGACGATCCAGGGCAGCAGGACTCTCATCGAGGTCGATTCCGGATTCGGAAGCTTCCGGGGCAGTGGGCTCCGAGGTTGCGGCCGCGGGGGAAGGGCCAGGGGACGGGTACCAACGGCGCAGCAACCGTACCACGCCGGGGAGGACATCACAAGACGAGGAGTTGGTGGTCGGTCCAAAAATCAGGCAGGGGAGATTTCTTGTTTCACTCTCGTGCGGTGGAGGAATCCGAGCTGTCGGAACATGCCGCGCCGCCGCTGCCCCCCCATCCCCTGTGGTATACTCGCGCTCCAACCGAGCGCCGGAACGAGGTGAATTCCAGCCCGCTGGTCTCGCCGGGGTCTTGATCCTGGCGGGGGCAGGCCGGGTGCCGAGGGGAAATGAGCCAGCTCGATCATCTCAAAAGCAGGATGGCGGAGGTTTCCGATCTCAAGGCGGCTGCCGCGCTGTTGAGCTGGGACCAGCAAACCTGTATGCCGCGCGCCGGCGCGCCGGCGCGTGCCGAACAGATCGCCACCCTGGAGAAGCTCGCCCACGGGCGCTTCGTCACCGAGGAGGTAGGCGCCTGGCTGGAGGGAGCGGCTGCCGAGACCCGGGCCCTCGCCTACGAATCGGACGACGCCAGCCTGGTGCGACTCACCCGGCGGGACTACGACAAGGCCCGCAGAATTCCTCCGGCGCTGGTGGAGGAGCTGGCGCGACAGACCTCCCTGGGGATGGAGGTGTGGGTAAAGGCCCGCAGCCAGTCCGACTTCAGCCTGTTTCAAGGGGCGCTGCAAACCCTCGTGGATCTCCAGAGGAAGCTGGCCGACTGCCTGGGATATCGGGAGAGACGATACGACGCTCTGCTCGACCAGTATGAGCCGGGCATGCAATCCGCAGACCTGGACCGGCTCTTTGCCGATTTGAAGCGCGGGTTGGTTCCGCTGGTGCAGGAGATCTCCCGGAAGCTGGACAGCGTGCAGGATGAAGTGTTGCGCCAGCGCTTCCCCATCGACAAGCAGACGGCCTTCGGCCTGGAGCTGGCGCAGGAGATGGGATTCGATCTCGGTGCCGGACGCCAGGACGAGTCGGTCCATCCCTTCTGCACCTCTTTTTCCAACCGGGACGTTCGCATCACCACCCGCTTCGATGAGAGGTTCCTCCCGTCGGCGCTGTTCGGCACCCTTCACGAAACCGGCCACGCCCTCTATGAACAGGGAGTGAGCACGGCCCTGGAGCGTACCCCCCTGAGCGGTGGCACCTCCCTGGGCATTCATGAGTCCCAGTCGCGGATGTGGGAAAACCTGGTGGGCCGGAGCCGGGGGTTCTGGAAATTCGCCTACCCGAGGCTCCAGCGCACCTTTCCTCAGGAGTTGGCTGGCTGCTCCCTGGAAGACTTCTACCGGGCCATCAATCGTGTCGAGCCATCACTCATCCGGGTGGAGGCCGACGAGGTGACTTACAATCTGCACATCATGCTGCGCTACGAGCTGGAAGTCCAACTGGTCGATGACAGCCTCCCGGTGGCGGACCTGCCGGAGGCCTGGAACGGCAAGATGCGGGACTATCTGGGGATCACTCCCCCCAACGATGCCCTGGGAGTGCTCCAGGACGTCCACTGGTCTCACGGCCTGTTCGGTTACTTTCCCACCTATTCCCTGGGCAATCTGATTTCGGTGCAGCTTTACGACCGCGCCAGCAGGGAGGTTCCCGGCATCCCGGCGGATATCGAACGCGGGGAATTCTCGCCGCTGCTGGGTTGGTTGAGGGAGCGCGTCCATCGCCACGGCCGGAAATTCATGCCCGCCGAACTGGTCCGCCGGGTAACGGGAGAGGAGCTCAGGGCGGAGCCCTTCGTGAGCTACCTGAAGGCCAAGTATGGGGAGATCTATAACTGACCCGCTACCCGGGGCCGGGGGAGCGCCCGGCGTCGCCAACCCTGGACTCCAAGCGGGGTCAAGGAAGAGCGCAAAAATGAAGCAGCCCGATTCAAGCCCCATCCGTCATGACTGGAGCCTGCAGGAAATCGAGGGCATCTACACCCTGCCCCTTCCCGAGCTGATCTTTCGCGCCCAGAGCCTGCACCGCCGGCACCACTGCGCCGAGGAGGTGCAGGGGTGTTCGCTTCTCAGCATCAAGACCGGGGGCTGTCCGGAAGACTGCGGCTACTGCCCGCAATCAGCCCGTTACGATACGGGCGTTGCCGGCCAGAAGCTCCTGAGCTCCGAGCGGGTGCTGGCTTCTGCACGGGAGGCGCGGCGTCAGGGGGCGACCCGCTTTTGCATGGGGGCGGCCTGGCGGCAGGCCCCTGAAGGTGACGAGTTCGAGGAAGTGTTGGCCATGGTGCGCGGCGTCAGGGAGCTGAGCATGGAGGCCTGCTGCACCCTGGGGATGTTGTCGCAGCCCCAGGCGGAGGCGCTGGCCGAGGCGGGACTGACGGCCTATAACCACAACCTGGACACCTCGCCCGAATATTACGGTCGAATCATCACCACACGGACCTACCGGGATCGCCTGGAAACCCTGGAGCGGGTGCGAAATGCGGGCATCAGCGTCTGCTGCGGCGGGATTATCGGGATGGGGGAGAGCCGCCGGGACCGCTGGCGCCTGCTGGAACAGTTGGCCACCCAGGACCCCCACCCGGAGAGCGTGCCCATCAATCTGCTGGTTCGGGTGGAGGGAACTCCGCTGGCGGACCAAGCAGCGGTGGATCCTTTCGAAATGGTCCGCATGACCGCAACCGCCCGGGTCCTGATGCCGGAGGCCATGGTGCGCCTGAGCGCCGGACGCCTGTCGCTCTCGGATGAAGCCCAGGCGCTTTGCCTGCTGGCCGGCGCCAACTCGGTCTTTATGGGGGAGCGGTTGCTGACGACTCCCAATCCCCAAACCGACCTGGACCGAGACCTGCTGGAACGCATGGGGATGCGGCTTCGGGAAGCCGGTTAAGCCCCCGAGGATTCCCCCGGCCTGTTCCGGGGCTGTGCTATAATCCCCGCCTGCCATCCCTGCTCCCTGCCTCCGATCTCCCCGTCGGTTTCCAACATGTCTGTGCAGAAGATTCTGGCTTTGGAGGACCTGCTGGCGCAACGGGATCGTTTGCGCCAGGAGAACAAGCGGGCGGTCTTCACCAACGGATGCTTCGATCTGCTCCACCCCGGCCATGTCGACTACCTGAGCCGCGCCCGGCAAATGGGAGGTGCCCTCATTGTCGGAGTCAACAGCGATCGTTCGGTCAGAGAGCTCAAGGGCCCCGGGCGGCCCATCCTGACCGAGGATGAGCGGACCCGCCTGCTCTCGGGGCTTGACAGCGTCGACTACATCACGGTCTTTGACGAGGATACGCCCCATCGGTTGATCGCGGCGCTGCTTCCCGACGTGCTGGTCAAGGGGGGCGACTGGACGGTGGAAACCATCGTGGGACGACAGGAGGTGGAGGCGGCCGGCGGCAGGGTGGTTCCCCTGCCCTACCTGGAGGGCCAATCCTCCACCGCAATCATTGAGCGCATTCTTCACCGTTACGGCCGGAAGGCTTGGCGGGGTTGAGACAGTCGCAAGCTCCGGGCATTCTGAACCCGTTTCACGATCAACTTGGCTACCCAGCATCTGCTTTCCCAACTGGCGCAGGACTCTTTTCTCCAATCCATTCCCCGCCAGGTCGATTCCGGGCCCTGCCGAATCACGCTGTCCGGCATCACCCCGGCTGCACGACCCGCCTATCTGGCTCTCCTGCATCGGATCCTGAGCCGGCCGATTCTGTTCCTCAGCGCCGGTGTCCCGGACCTGGAAGCCATGGCCGCCACCACGGCCTTTTATCACCGCGGCCTCTCCGGAAAGCAGGGGGAGCGGGTGGCCACCTTTCCCGCGCTGCAGCCGGGTCCCTATAGCGGTCTTTCTCCCCACGCCGAGGCCGTGGAGCAGCGGGCCCTGGCCCTCTGGAAGATGCACCGGCGGTCCCTGGATATTCTCCTCTGTGGACCCACGGCCCTGGTGACTCGCTTGCCGGAGGTCCTTCCCGACCTCCGGCAGGTGCCCGAATTGTCTCCGGGCAGAGAGATTGCCCTGGAGGAGCTGATCGGCTACCTGAAACGGGCGGGATACGTCAGGGAAGAGCCGGTGACCGGCGTGGGGACCTTTTCCCGCCGGGGAGGGATTCTGGATGTCTATCCCCCGGGCAGCCCCAATCCGGCCCGCATCGAGTTCTTTGGAGACGAGGTTGAATCGCTTCGGGAGTTCTCCGTCAGCTCGCAGCGGTCGGTGGGGCGCCTCGACAGCGTGACTCCCGTTCCAATGAGAGAAACCTTCGTGGATCCGAACGCTCTGCGGGGGTGGAGCCGTGAGGCTTCCGAAAGGTGGAATCCCCGGGAGTTTCCCGCCTTCTTCGAAACCCAGGTGGTCCAGGCAAGCCGGGGGGAGCACTTCCAGGGGTTCGAGTTCCTGCATGGGCTGACCCTTCCCGTGCAGGTGCCGTTTCTGGACTACGCCGCCGATTTCGTGGTGGTGAGGGATGAGCCGGACGAGTTGGAGGAGGGATTGCGCCACTGGTGGCAGGACATGGCCGGAGACCGGGAGGCGTTGAGCCGGCGCGGGTGGCCCAGCCTGAATCCGGAAGAACTCTTTCTTTCCCTGACCGAAGCCGGGGACAGGCTGGAGGGCCGACCGGTCATCGACCTGAAGCAACTGGGAATCACGCCCGGTCAGAAGTCGGACCCTTCGTCCTCCTCGCTTCCGGCCGCGGGCGAGACGCCCGCCCGCCCGGTCGATTCAAGGCCTGGAGCCACTGCCGCCCCGGCCCCGATCCATCTGGACTGCCAGACGGCGCCCGTCCGAAAATACCACGGCGACATCGCCAGCCTGGCCCGGGACCTGCGCCAGTGGCTGCAAGCCGGCGTTCGACTGCTGTTCGCCCAGTCCTCCCTGGGACGAGCCGAGCGCCTGGGGGAAATGCTGCGGGAATACGATCTTCCGGTCGTTTCCGATTTCGACGACAGGGACCGGGCAGGCGATGGGACGAGCGACCGGATTACCGTCGTGGTCGGCCACGTCCTGGAAGGATTCCGCCAGCCCTCCTCCGGGATCTGTATCTTCGGGGACGAGGACGTCTTCGACGAAGTGGAGTTCCTCTCCCATCCGGCTCCGTCCAGGTCCAGAAGCGGAGCCTTTGTTTCGGACTTCCGCGAGCTGAGTCCGGGAGACTACCTGGTGCACGTGGACCACGGTATCGGTCGCTACCGGGGTCTGAAGCAGATCGACCGCGATGGAGTGAACCAGGAGTTCATGATCCTGGAGTATTTCGACGAAGCCCGGCTTTACGTGCCCCTGGAGAGGCTGGACCTGGTTCAGAAGCACAGCGGCGGCGACGGCGCCCGCCCTCCTCTCGACAAGCTGGGAGGAGTGAGCTGGAAAAGAGCCAAGGCCCGCGCCAGGAAGTCCATCCGGGATATGGCGCAGGAGCTTCTCGATCTCTATGCCCGGAGAAAGATCGCGCCGGGATACCGCTTTTCCGCCAACGGCCACTGGCATCAGGAATTCGAGGATGCCTTCGAGTTCACCGAGACCCCGGATCAGAGGGACGCTATTCGGGACCTTTACCGGGACATGGAGTTGAGCGGCCCCATGGACCGGCTGCTCTGTGGAGACGTGGGCTTCGGCAAGACCGAAGTGGCCATGCGGGCCGCCTTCAAGGCGGCCTTCGACGGCAAGCAGGCGGCGATCCTGGCTCCCACGACCATCCTGGTCTACCAGCACTACCTGCGTTTCAGGCAGCGGTTTACCGCATTTCCCATCACCATCGAGATGTTGAGCCGATTCCGCAGACCCAGGGAACAAAAGGACATTCTGGAGCGGGTGGCCACCGGCAAGGTGGACATCCTCATCGGCACCCATCGCATGCTTTCCAAGGACATCCGGTTCAGAGACCTGGGCCTGTTGATCGTGGACGAGGAGCAGCGCTTCGGTGTGGCCCATAAGGAGAGATTGAGGCAGTTGAAGAAGAACGTCGACACCTTGACCATGACGGCCACTCCCATTCCAAGAACACTGCACATGTCGTTGACCGGCATCCGGGACATGTCGGTGATTGAGACGCCTCCCCAGGATCGCCTGGCCATACAGACCGCGGTGCTGCCCTTCAGCCGCCAGGTCATCCAAAACGCCATCAGAAATGAACTGGAGCGCCAGGGCCAGGTCTATTTTGTCCACAACACGGTGGAGACCATCGATTCCATTGCCCTGCTGATTCGGGACATCTGCCCTGAAGCTCGCCTGCTGGTGGCTCACGGTCAGATGAAGGAGAAAGATCTGGAGGCCACCCTGTTGAAGTTTCTGAGGCATGAAGCCGACGTGCTTGTTTCTACTACGATCATAGAAAACGGTCTGGACATACCCCTGGTCAATACCATGATCGTCAATCGAGCCGACCGGTTCGGCCTTTCGCAGCTCTACCAGTTGCGGGGACGGGTGGGCCGTTCCAGCCGCCGCGCCTACGCCTATCTGCTGGTGCCGCCGCGCCAGACGCTCTCCGGCATCGCACGGCAGCGGCTGGCGGCCTTGAAGGAATTCAGCGAGCTGGGATCCGGTTTCAAGGTGGCGGCCCTGGATCTGGAATTGAGGGGTGCGGGCAACCTGCTGGGCGGGGACCAGCATGGCCATGTCAACACCATCGGCTTCGATCTTTACTGCCAGATGCTGGAACGGACCATCCGGGAGCTCCAGGGGCAGGAGGTCCTGCCCGACATCCAGACCCGGCTCGATCTCAAGGTAAGCGTCAAGATTCCACCGGACTACATCCCCGAGGAAAATCAACGCCTGAGCGTCTACAAGCGCGTTTCCTCCCTGAAGCTGGACTCGGAGATGGATGCCCTCCGGGATGAGCTGGAGGACCGTTACGGGCCCTTGCCGGAGGAGGTGGAGAGGCTCCTGGACTATATGAGGGTGCGCCGTCTGGCGGAAAGGATTCTGGTGGAGTCGATGGAGAGAGATCGTCAGGGCATCGCCATCACCTTTCACCCCAGGACCCCCATATCGCCCCACAAGCTGGTGGAAACGGTCTCCAGTGTCCCCGGCCTTTCGGTGAGCCCGGGGGGGCAATTGAGGCTTCGGTCGGCAGGTGTCTCCCACGGGGAGGTGCTTGCCTCGGTGCGAGCGCTGCTGGGCGAGCTGGCTTCCTGAGGAGTCCCTCTCGATGTTACAATCACTTCCCCCTTCGACACGGGCGGGTTAACTTCCGTGGAGATTTCGGATAACATCAGGTATGCGCTGAATTGAGGCTACCGGGTTCTGCCCGGCGGGGGAGTTCGAGGAGGAGGAACCATGAAGCCAAGGCTTTCTCACGGGGTGCTGGCGGGAGTGCTGCTGCTGTCCGGCACGTCTCTGGCGGAAACCACCATCTTCGAGGAGATAATCTGCCGGGTCAACAACGACATCATCACCAAGTCCGAATACGAGGAGGCCGTCAACCTGCTCAAGCTGCGGGTCCGGGCTCAGCAAAAGCTTTCCGGCGACGATTTGGCGCAGGCGGTGCGCGAGGGCGAAAAGGATTTGCTCAAGAACATGATCGAGGAACGCCTCCTGGTGCAAAAGGCAGTCGAGCTGGGGATGACCGCCGACACCGAGGTCATCAAGTACCTGGACCGGCTTCGCAAGGAGAACAATCTGCCCAGCATCGAAACCCTGGAGCAGGAGATGCGCGGGCAGGGCATCAATCCCGTCGAGTTCAGAAAGAGAATCAAGGAGCAGAGCCTCAAGGAACAGGTTCTGGGGCGCGAAGTCTACTACCGCATCCAGGTTTCGACCGCGGAGATCACCACCTTCTATGAAGCCAATCGGGAGAAGTTCGATCGGCCGGAGCAGGTGCGGCTCCAGGAAATTCTGATCGCTTCCAACGGAAAGGGTCCTTCCTCCGATGTCGAGGGGCTCCGAAAAAGGGCCGAGGAAGTGCTGGAGAAAGCCAGGGGCGGAGAGGTGTTCGGCGACCTGGTGGCCCAGTATTCCGAAGGGCCGACCGCCAGGCAGGGGGGCGACCTGGGATTCTTCCGTAGAGGAATGCTCCTGAAGGAGGTTGAGGATATCGTCTTTTCCCTGCGGCGAGGTCAGATCACCGATATCCTGGAGGGCCAGGGCGGCTTCCGCATCTTCAAGGTGATCGAAAAGAACACCGCCGGCATTCAGCCCCTGGACCTGGTCAAGGATCAGATCCGCAACAAGCTCGTCGAGGACAAGGCGGTCCCGGCTGTCCGGAAGTACATGGAGACGCTACGCCGCCAAAGCTACATCCGTCTCAAGGAAGGCTACGTGGACAGCGGCGCCGAGGTGGCAACGGCCTCTGCCGACAAGGAGCAGCCGACCGGCGAGGAACTCCCTCCGGCAGCCTTCGAGGGTGAACAGAAGAAGTAGGCTCCCGCCTCTCCCCCGAATCCATGCGGTTGGATTTATTCCTGAAAAGGTCCCGCCTGATTCCCCGCCGGGCCTTGGCTCAGCAGGCCTGCGCGGCGGGAGCGGTCTCGGTCAACGGGCAGGTGTCGAAGGGCGGCAGGTCGATCAAGGTCGGGGATGTGATCGAGTGCCGGAAGAGAAATGCAACGCTGAGGGTGAGGGTGGCTTGCTTGCCCGGCTCAGATCCCCGAAGGAACGAAGCGGCTTCGCTTTATGAGGTTCTGGGAAGCGCCGAAGCCGAACGGGAGCAGGAGACGTGATCCCGGTTCCTGCAACCGAGCCCTACCCGCCCCCGGAGTCCGCCGGCCCATCCTGCCGGCTCACGCCTTCGGTGCATTCGTCCACCAGGTAGGCAATCGACTGATAGGGGATGTCGGCGTGCAGCGACAGCCCGATCTCGCAGGTCTTGCTGGTGGAGTAACCCCTGGAGCAGCTTGAGGGCAGGGAGGCCTTCAGGGGGCCGAGGGCCGAGGCGGTGAGCTCGGGGTGGCTGAAGCCCCGGTCTCCGGCGAACCCGCAGCAGCCCACGCTGTCGGGGACGATCACCGCCTCGGCGCAGAGTTCGGCAACCTGGCGCAGTGCGCCGTCCAGCCCCATCTTTCGGGAGCTGCAGGGACTGTGCAGGGCTACCCGGCCGCCACTCTTCCTGAAGGCGAGTCCCGGCCGCAGAACCTTCAGAATGAACTCCGCCGGCTCGTAGATGGGAAAGTCCGCTTCGAAGAGAGCCGACTCCTTCAGACGAAAGAGGCAGGGGCTGGTATCCACCAGAACGGGATAGAGGCCGTCGCGGGAAGCCATTCTCAATGCCCGCTGCAACTCCTCCTGCTTGCCGGTTCCCTGCCGCTCGAACCCCTTGCTGGCAAAGGGCATCCCGCAACAGAGGCCGGCCAGGTTCTTCGGATAGACCGGCTGCACTCCCGCCTTGCGCATCAGCGACTCCATCTTGCGATTCTGAGAGGGCTGGCCCCGGCTGTCGCCGGCTGCGCCCAGCGTACGGCTGAGACAGCTCGGGAAGTAGACCGCCTTCAAGGGTGAACCGCCGTCGTCGCCCGAGGTGGCAAGGACCTCGGCGGCCTTTGGCAGACAGGGGTTCCACTGCGGCAACCGGTTCCCCGAGAGCTTTCGCGCCCACTCGGCGACGTGCCGCATGCCTTGCGCGCCCAGCAGTTGATGGAACTGGTGGGCGGCAGTCAGCAGAATCCGCAGCGAGGCGGTGGCCAAGCCGAAATGGTCGGCCAGCAGGGTGGCGGCCCGGTCTTGCCAACCCGGGACCTGAAGGCGCCGCAGGTCCTTGATGAGCTTGCCGGTGTCGATGCTGACCGGGCAGGCGATGGCGCACAGGCCGTCGGTGGCGCAGGTGGCGTTGCCCTGGTAGGCGTAACGGCCGGTCAGCTCGACCAGTCGGTCGGGGTTGCCGCCGTTGGATCGAAGCCGGGAGATTTCACGCCAGACGGCGATCCGCTGGCGAGGGGTGAGTGTCAGGTCGCGGGAGGGGCAATTGACCTCGCAGAAACCGCATTCGGTGCACTTGTCGACCACCGAGTGTGCCTTGGGCAGGGGCTTGAGGTTCTTGAGGTGGATCTGAGGGTCGCTGTTGAGGATCACCCCCGGGTTGAGAAGGTTTGCGGGATCGAAGATGGCCTTGATCTCCAGCATCAGCCGGTAGGCTTCCGCCCCCCACTCCAGCTCCACGAAAGGGGCCATGTTGCGTCCGGTGCCGTGCTCCGCCTTGAGCGAGCCGTCGTAGCCGTGAACCACCATCTCGGTGAGGTCGCCGATGAAGTCCCGGTAGCGGCGAACTTCTTCGGGCCGGTTGAAGTCCTGGGTGAAGACGAAATGGAGATTGCCCTCCAGGGCATGCCCGAAGATGATGGCTTCCGTGTAGCGGTGCTTGCGGAACAGTTGCTGGAGCTGCAGGGTGGCTTCAGCCAGCCGGTCGATGGGGAAGGCCACGTCCTCGATGATGACGGTGGTCCCGATCTCCCGGATGGCCCCGATGGAGGGGAACAGGCCCTTGCGGATGTTCCAGAGGCGGAGCTGCTCAGTGGGATCCAGCGTGAAGGCGCCCGGCTCCACCGTGGGCAGATCGGCCAGGCTTCGGGTGGTGGCTCCCAGGTGTTGGTCCAGCTCTTCCGGTGTTTCGCCCCGGGTTTCAACCAGCAGAGCCGCCACCGACGGGTCCAGGTTCTTCAGGTCCAGGGGCAGGCCGGGCTTGTCTTCCACGGAGCGAAGGCCGGCGCGGTCCATGATCTCGACCGCCGAGACGGGGCAACTCCTCAACAGGGTGGTGGCTTCGCAGGCGGTCCGGATGTCCGGGAAGAGGATGAGGGCGGTGGCCTTGTGGGGATAGTCGGGGACGGTCCGATAGGTGATTTCGGAGATGAAGCCCAAGGTGCCCTCGGAGCCGATCATCAGGTGCTGGATCACGTCGAGGGGATCTTCGAAGTCGATCAGGGCATTCAGGCTGTAGCCGGTGGTGTTCTTCATCTTGAACTTGCGGCGAATCCGACCGGCCAGCTCCCCGTTCTCCCGCGTCCGCTCCGCCAGGCGACCGATGCGTTCCACCAGGTCCGGACAGGTCTGGCGGAATCGATCCCGGCTGGCCTGGCTGCGGGTGTCCAGGACGGTGCCGTCGGCAAGGATGATTCGCATGCCCTGAAGGGTCTGGTAGCTGTTCTGGGAGGTGCCGCAACACATGCCGCTGGCGTTGTTGGCGGCGATTCCCCCCACCATGGCGGCGTTGATGGAAGCGGGGTCGGGTCCGATCTTGCGCCGGTAGGGAGTCAGGCGGGCATTGGCATGGGCGCCGACCACGCCCGGCTGCAGGGTGATGAGCCTGCCCTCCTCCTCGATCCTGATCCCCCGCCACCCCGTGCCCAACTGCATGAGCACCGAGTCGCTCAGGGACTGCCCCGAGAGGCTGGTTCCTCCCGCGCGGAAGGTGAGTGGAAGCCGTCGAGCGTGGCACTGCCTCAGGACTTCCCCCACCTCGGCTTCGGTGTCGACCCGGACCACCAGCTTGGGAATCAGGCGGTAAAAGCTGGCGTCCGTCCCGTAGGCCAGGGTGCGCAGGTCGTCCCGGATCAACCGCTCGCCCGGGATGACTCGGGAAAGGTCCCTGAACAGATCGAGATAGCGTCCTTCCAACATCGGTTGGCAGCAACTCCTTGGAGCCTGATCCTTCTCGGGGGAGAGGATGGCTGTTCCGAGCGCCGGATCGGTCTTGCGCACCGCTTGACACCCGGAGCCGGTCATCATACCGTGACCCGGGTCGGAAACGCCTGAAGAAACTCTCCGGCGGCTCGCGGTTCAGTATACTATCAGGCGGCCGCGCTCCATTTCGCTCCTCCTCGGCGACGAAGCGGCCGCGTTTGCACAATCCTGCGCGCTGTCTCGAGCCATGCCGAAAGCTTGCAGCTTCAGCTTCTTCCGTTGCCTCTTCTTCACTATTGCCGCCGCGATGCTGGTGCATCAGACTGCCTACCAGGCGGCCGCCCAGGCCGGGACGACCACCGGTATCATCCGCGGCACGGTCCGCGATCCGCTCGGCGATCCGATGGAGGGCGTGGTGGTAGTCTTGCAGCACCGGGAGACCGACCTCCGGACCACCGTGGAGACCTCTTCCTTCGGGACGTTCGCGCGCACCCTGCTGCCGCCGGGGACCTACGACCTGACCGTGAAGGCGGCAACCGACGACTTCAGCACCGAGCGCATCCGGGGCGCCAGGCTGCGTGTCGGTGAAATGCTCGACCTGGCCGTCACGCTCAAGATCGTGACAGCCGAGACCATCACCGTCGTCAGCGAGCTGTCCCCAACGCTCGACACCGTAGACGTCACCAGCTCGCAGCGGGTTCTGGAGGATGTGGTGGATGGGGTCCCGAGCAACGGCCGCAACTTCGTGAACCTGACGCTGCTCACCCCCGGCGCCTCCGTCTCTCAGGGACCGGACGGCGACGAGCTCAACATAAGCGGTCAGCGCGGCATCTTCAACAACTTCATCGTCGACGGCGCAGACTTCAACAACCCCTTCTTCGGCGAGCAGCGCGGCGGCCAGCGCCCGGCTTTCACCTTCAATCAGGACGCCATCGAGGAACTGGTGGTGGTGAATCAGGGCGCCACCGCCGAGTTCGGCCGCTCGGCCGGCGGCTTCGTCAACGTGATCACCAAGTCGGGCACCAACCAGGTGAAGGGGTCAGCCCACTACTTCGGGCAGTGGGATGAGATCGCCGCCCCGTTTCCGGAGCCGCGCGGCGGCGGGAGGCCCGACTTCCACCGCAATCAGTTGGGCGGGACACTGGGCGGCCCGCTGGTGCGGGACCGGACGTTCTTCTTCCTGGCCTACGACCAGCAGGCGGCCGCCGAGACCAAGCAGGCGACCCGCCGCGTCCGCAATTCAGCCAACCTGCAGCGTCTCGAGAGTTTTCTGCAGGAGCGCTGGCCGGGCCTTTTCGACGACGAGTTCGGTCCTGTCCGGCGCACCGACGACGCGCGCTCGCTGCTGGCCAAGCTCGATCTGAACCTCGACGGACGCCACCAAGCCTCGGTCAAGTACAACTACACCTGGGCGGAGCAGGTGAACGGCACTTTCGACGTCGATTCCTGGGGAGCATCCGCCAACGGGATCGAGAGGGCGCGCTCGCACGCCGTCAACGCCAGTCTCCGCTCACTGCTGAGCGATGCCCTCTCCAACGAGCTGCGCCTACAGGGAGCGCGCGAGGACCGACCGCGCTGGTACCGGGGACCGCTGCTCCCGGGCGCGCGCCTGCCCGGGCCGCCCCAGTTCGCCGATCTGGGCGGCCGGCCCTTTCCCGACATCGCCATGGACTTCGAGGACGGCTTCCGCATCGGGCTGCCCTTCTTTCTGCCGATCGATCCGGCGTTCGACACGCGGGTGCAGCTCGTGGACAATCTCTCGTTCGCAGCGGGCGCCCACCTGGTCAAGGCCGGGGTGGAGTACAACCGGACCGGCGTCGACCAGCAGTTCATCGGGATGGCCAACAGCCGCTACCTGTTCGATTCGGTGGAGGGATTTATCGGCTTCGTTACTCATGGCAACCGCTACGTCACCTGCTCGGACGGATCGGCCGGCCCGTTCGGAGTCTGTCCGCCCGGCTCCGCCGTCGCCGGCCCGGTCCTGGTCTACCTGCAGTCGGGGACCGTTCCCGGTGTCCCGGCCGAGCAGCTCGGGCGCCAGCAGTCCCGGATGCATGAGCTGGGACTGTTCCTTCAGGATACCTGGCATCCGCGCGAAGGGGTGACGCTGGACATCGGGCTGCGCTGGGACGGCGCCTGGCACCCGAGCGTCTTCATCGAGCCGGCCGACACCTTCTTCGCTCCCTATCTGGAGGATCCGCGGTTCCCGTCCGACGGTCGCATTGCGGATGACCTGGACAACCTGCAGCCGCGCTTCGGGTTGGCCTGGGACCTGGGCGGCAACGGCCGCACCGTTCTCCGCGCCAACGCCGGGTCCTACGTGGCCCGCATCCCGATGCTGGTCTTCGCCCAGCACCGGACGACCAACGGCGCTTTCCAGCAAATACTCTTCCGCAGCAGCAGTTCTCCGGGGCTGGGTCCGGTCCCCGCCATCGACCAGCAGATCGACACCTCGGCCTCGCCGCCGTTCCTGCCGGACATCCAGGTGGCGGACCGCGATCTGGAATTGCCGCGCACCTGGTCGCTAAGCGCCGCCCTCGACCAGGACCTGGGGCGCGGAGTCGTCGCCAGCATCGGATACATCCAGGCGCGCACCGACAATCTCTTCCGCTTCGTCAACCGCAACGATGCCGCCCTGGGGGCGCCGTTCGGGATCGGGACGCACCCGGCCGGCGGCGGCATCAATACGCTGACCGTCACCGAGAGCAGCGCCCGCTCCCGCTATCACGCGCTCACCGCGGGGCTGCGCGGGCGCAGCGGCCTGGGGGGCTGGCCCATCACCTTCGAGACGCACTACACGCTGGCGTTCGATCGCTCCGACGACGACAACGAGCGCGACCCGTTCGTCCTCCGCTATGCCCACGCCGCCAACCTGGCGCCGGAGTACGGCTGGTCCGATCGCGACCGGCGCCACCAGGTGAGCGGGTACGTGCTGGTTACCCTCCCGGCCCGGATGCAGTTGAGCCAGGTCGTGCGCTACCTGTCCCCGTCTCCCGTCTCCGAGCAGTGCGCCAATCGGGGCCAGCGGGCCGCCCAGCCGGCGGACCGGGTCTGCGCCGACGGCTCCATCCTCACCCGCAACACGCTTCGGCGGCAGAACGAGTTCTTTTCCTGGGACCTGCGGGTGTCCCGGCATTTCTCGCTTGGCGGCGCTACCCTCGAGCCGCTCTTCGAGATCTTCAACCTGACCAACACCGACAACTTCGTCGACGCCGCCGTCGGTTCGCTCCTCTTCAACTTCGACGGCACGCTCCGCAGCGGTCTGGGCGACACCCGGCGCGCCCAGGTGGGGCTCAGCCTGCGCTTCTGAGTGGCTGCCGAGAGGGTTGCCTCGGAGACCTCACGGCAAGATAGCGGAAACGTGCGCCGCGGAGTGACGGGAGCCTGCGCTGGCGGGGGCAGGGCGTCGAAGAATCGACTTCTACGGTCGGCGGGCGGTGTTCGAAGGCAATGCCTTGCGAACGTCTCTCTCAAGTTCCTCGGCGTCAAATACTGCCGGAACCTCCAGCAGGCGGATGCCGGCCTTTCTGAGGGCTTCCCGTTTCACGGCATCGCGCATGAAGGTTGTGTCTCTGAAGTGTCCATGCCCCTGATACTCCACCGCCAGAACGGGCATGCCGTAAGCGTCGATCATCAGGAAGTCCAGGCGCTTGCTGTTGATGGAGCGAAAGGCCAGGTCGCGGGCTTCTTGCGAACCGGAGGCGGGCTGGGGCGTCAGAACTTCACCCAGGCTGGTCTGCGCCATGACGCGAAGGCCGCCGGGGGTGTCCTGGGCGACCGCCTCCAGAATCCGGAGAATCCTGTATTCCGGTCTGTTGAGAAGGGGACGCGCCTCGAAATCGACCTTGGAGATGAACTCCATTTGCGCCGTGGGCTCGCCCAGGCGCTCGGAGGGATCAGGCTGAGGCGACACCGCGTCTGCGACCGTGCCGGGTCTTGAATCCTCCGGGCTCGGCTTGCCGGATCGCGGTGGCTGGGGAACAAGGCCGCGCCCGCTCATCGGTTCCGGCTTGGGCTCGCCCGGGGGCTTGGATGAGGCAGGTGGGGCAGATGTTCCCTCTTCGGCCGAGGGCCTCTTTGGAACCTCCGGGCCTGGCTTGTCGATCGTCGGGGGCGGCAGAATGAACCCGCGCCCACTTACCCGCTTGGGCTTCGGACCGCCTTGGGGTTTCGATGCATCGGGTTTGGGGGATGCCGAGGCTCCGCCTGGGGTGCTTCTTGAAACCTCCGGACTCTGGCTGCCGGTTCTCGGGGGCGGCGGAGTCAACCCCTGCCTCCGCACCGATTCCCGCTTGGGCCGGCTTCGCTTGCCGCTGCCGGAAAGCCGGCCCCCGAACAGGGCCCACAAGAGCAAAATCGGAGTCAGGGCCACGCTGCCCCACAGGCACACCCGCAGGATGATGTCCACGGCGTCCATTCTCTATTCCCTCCCCGTCCTCTGTTCAGGCTGCCGGTTCTATCCCTTCCGAACATCTCTTGCCGTCTTCAGGTCCGCCCCATGCCGAAAAATCCCTCGGCGACCGCTAGAGACGCATAGTAGACAATCCTTATTTTGGGCTCGATCCGCCTCGGAAACAACCCCCGCGGTTGTCTTGTGCCGCAACTTCTCGGGGTCAGGCAACCAGGACAAGGGAGGAGCGTAACTATTGAACTCAAGAATCATTCACCTTCGTTGGTGCGTCGTGCTATACGATATCCGCTTTATATTCGCCTGATGAGGTCCTGGCTGATGTGTTTTGGACTGACTTAAGGAAACTCTGATCAATCATCGATTTCAACCGGAGACAGACAGGGGAAGGGTGGTGGAGCAAAAAAACAGGTGATTTGAGAGGCCGACCCCGGCTCTGGGCAGTCCGCGGCAGGCGCTTTCGAGCCGGTCGTGGTCAACCAGGCCCACTACTCCATCGCCAAGGCCGGTTTCAACAACTGCTTCCTCACCAGGAACAGATTCGCCAAGGCACAGGTGACCTGCACCCGATGGGTGTTCTTGGCCAATCCCCGGTAACGGACATGAGTAAAGCCAAGGACCCGTTTCATGATGTGAAAGGGGTGTTCGACCTTGGCCCGTATCTTGGATTGGAGGCGGTTGCGCGCCCTTTGGGCCTCACTCAAGGGGCGGCGGCGCACCTGCATTCGGCCCTTGGTCAGAATTTAGGGCTAGCCACTAGAAGGTGCTTCCCCAGGAATAGTTGATTCGGGCGTAGTAGTATCCGCCGCTCATGCCCCAGGGGGTGAACTGGCTGTAGGGGAGTCCGAAAATATTGGCGAAGAGGTCCATCCGCTGGGAGAAGGTGTTGAAGACGTTCTGACCGCCGAGCGCCAGCCTCAGGTTGTCGGTCAAGGCGATGCTCGCTTCCAGGTCGAGGATGTGCCGGCCGTCCAGATTGGGCGAGTCGGGACCCCGGACGAACCGGGCGTCGAAGTGGTCGACCCAGGAGCCGAAATAGTTCACGCGGCCCAGCAGGTTGACCCGCCCCAGGCGCTGGGTGACGGCGGCGTTCCAGCGAATCCGGGGAACGCCGCGCTCCAGGCCCAGCACGTCTCCGGCGGTGAGCAGCTCCGACTCTTCCGTCAGTTCCGTGTGGGTATAGTTCAGCGCGTAACTGAAGACCGTGTTGCCTCCCAGTTCCGCCGGGGTGTAGGTCGAAACCAGGTCCATCCCCTGGTTGCGACTGGAGAAATCGTTGATGAAGAACCGGAAGAAGGCCAGTGTGCCGGCAGAGGCGATCCCTTCCGAAATCAGCAACTCGCGCTCCTCCTGGGTGAGCGTAAACGTTTGTGAGAGCGCCAGGCGGTTGGAGAGGTCGACCCGGAAATAGTCGGCGGTCAGCGTGAAGGCTCCGGTGTCGACCACCAGCCCGGCGGTGGTGTTGACCGAGGTCTCGGGCTCGAGCGGCTTGCCGCCCTTCAGTTCCGCCGCCAGGAAGGTGGAGGGCACGTTGGCGCTATCGACCAACTGCAGTGTTTTCGGGTCGATGGTGGTCTGCACGTTGAGCGTGTTCTGCTGACCGGGCGTGGGAGCGCGGAACCCGGTGCTGATGCCGCCGCGCAGGGAAACCGCCTTGTTCAGCCCCAGGCGGGCCGACAGCTTTCCGTTGGTGGTGGCGCCGAAGAGGTCAAAGTGCTCAAATCGGAGGGCGCCGCCCACCGTCCAGCGGTCATCCGGATCCCGCAACTCCAGATCGCCGTAGAGCGCCACGTTGCTGCGGTTCCAGGCACCAGCCGTATAGTCGGGAAATCCGGGGAAGCCGTTGGAGCCGGAGACGAAGCCCTGGGCAGCGTAGGGCCCTACCTCCCAGGAGGGTCTTCCGCCGGCGCCAATCTCGAATCGCTCCCTGCGCCACTCGGTGCCGGCCGCGATGTTGACCATGTCGGTGGCGGCATAGGAGACGTCGAAATTGAGGTTTGTTTCCTCCTGGCGGTAGAGCCCCGGGTCGAACTCCCGCGGTGTGTCGGGCCCGAGTGAGGCGTTGACCGTATTCTGGAAGAAGAAGTCGGACTCATGGGCGCCGAAACTGGCGCTGGCGTCCCAGGTCATACCGTTGCCCAGAATGCCGCGCACGCCGCCCACGACCGACATGTCGGTGACCACGCCGCCGAAACGGGGTGTGAATCCTCCAGGAGCGATTTCCCTGAAAGAGAAACAGTTCGGGTCCTCAAACACTCTCGCCAGGGCTTCGGGGTCGGGTACATTGTCGGTGATCCGCACGACGGGGCAGTTCGCCGACCCGTCGACCACGCCGTCGCGTGCGTCCAGCACATCGGCGATCATGAGAGTCTCGCCTTCGTCAAGGCTGTAGATGTTGGCCCGATTGTTGGGATTCCGGAAGTAGAAGCCTTCCGTCACCTTCTTCTCGGCGTAGTTGGTGTGACCGTAGAGTTGCACCGAGTTGGAGAACAGGTGGCCGAAGTTGCCGAAGAACTTCACGTCGTTGTCGATGGTGGGGTTGCCCCAGATCTGTGCCGGATTGGCCACGGCCGTGTTGCCGGCCGCGATCAGGGCCGCAGCGTCGGCGCGTTGCACGCTGCGGTTGGTGGGGTCGGAGTTGCCGTATTCCAGGCTGAGGTTGGCGAACCCGCTCTTGCCGAGGGGCAGCCCCATGTTTGCGGCAATGGTGTAGGAATCCCCGTCCCCGGCGCGGTAGGTGCCGGTATTGAACTCCACGCTGCCTCCCTGCCGGGCATCCTTGAGCTGGAAGTTCAATACGCCGGCGATGGCGTCCGAGCCGTATTGGGCGGAAGCCCCGTCCCGCAGCACCTCCACCTGGCGCAGCGCGATGGCGGGAATGGGCGCGATGTCGGGACCCTGCGCGCCGTCCGTCACCCCGGCGAACCAGGCGATGACCGAGGAGCGGTGGCGGCGCTTTCCGTTCACCAGCACCAGCGTGTGATCGTGGGCCAGGTTGCGCAGGCTGGCCGGTCGCACCAGGGTGGCCGCGTCGCTGATGGGATGGGTGGCCACGTTGAAGGACGGGACCAGCGTCCTTAGCTGGTAGTCAAGGGTGGTGGACCCCTGGCTCACCACGTCCTGCAGCGGGATGGCGTCTATGGGTACCGGGGATTCGGTTACCGATCGGGGTTGGGCACGGCTCCCAACGACCACCAGTTCGGTCTCGAGCAGCAACTGAAGGATGATGGTGATGCTGCCCCGGGATGACTCCGCCGAACCTTCATGAACCTCAAAATCCTCTGCCGATACCACAACCCGGTGGGGGTCGGGGCCAAGACCGCAAAAGGTGGCCACACCCGAGCTGTCGGTCATCTGCTCCCGATTCCCAATGGTGACCGTGGCTCCTGGTATCGATGCCGCCGAGGGGTCTAGAACGCGAACCTCAAGGCATTCTTCGTCCTGAGGCGCGGTTTGCTGAGCCCATGCCGACAGTGGCACGGTCGAACCTAGCAGTGCCATCAGGCCTGCCAGACAGCCGAGACGGGTGGCTTGCGTCATCATTTGACGCATCTCAGGGTCGCGCTTCTTTTCCCGGTTCCTGGTCGAACTGGGCGCGTTGATCAGGGTCGCATCCACGATGGTCCCTCCGCAAAGCTGCTCTGACGCATCGATCCTCACCTCCTGTTGACTGGGTCACGGACCGTTTTATGATCTCATGAAAGGAAAGAATAAATCAGAGTTTCCCTTCAGCCGGTGCCAAAAACGTTGTGCACTAGAAAAAAGACCTGTCCTCCAGGGACTCGCCTTCGCTTCAAGTGAAAACAACCAATTGAAACCTCCTGACCAGGACTGCCGTGCCTCGGCTGTGGGGGAGGAATGAACTCAACTTCTGGAATGCGTCCGGCGTCGCTGGGGTGCGGCAGCGTTGATTGAGAAGTCCATTCAGGAGGTGACAAGCGGACCTCCACCATCTGGGCTGCAAACACCCCTTTCTCTATCCTGAATGTCAGTCTTCAGCGTGTCGACGGTTTCGAGCAGGGTGAAATGACGGTGGGCAGCACCCGGTTTGGAGCCAAACGGAGATTTCCCCATCCTGAAGCGACAAGTCAGGGAACTGGTGCGCTTCGACAGCCGCCTGCCCAATGACTCGAAAGTAGGCACACAGAAAAACACCTGAGACCATGATCGTGGATGCCGCTCGGCACAGACGACCTGTTCGGTCCGGGGCGTGGGACGGGGAGTACCGAGGACAGCATCCGCGTCCTGTCGGGATGCGCGAATTGTGAGGGATGGACTACGCGGGGACGGCCGAGACCGGGAGCGACTCGAGACCGCGCAGGACGATGGCCCGGCGAAAGGCGGGACGGTCCGCAAGCAAACGCATGGAGCTGAAGCGCTCCAGCAGCACTTCCAGCGCGACCCGCGCTTCCAACCGCGCCAGGGGTGCACCGAGGCAGTGGTGGACGCCCCGGCCGAAGGAGAGGTTGCTGCCCTTGGCACGCTCGATGTTCAGCCGCTCCGGGTCTTCGAACACCGCCGGGTCGCGGTTAGCCGCGCCGATGGCCAGGATGGCGGGATCGCCGCGCTGCAACCGAAAGCCCTGAAACTCGCAATCGTCGACCACGGCCCGGATGTCGAGCTGGACCGGCGTGTCGTAGCGCAACAGCTCTTCCACCGCCCCCGGCATCCGACGGGCGTCTTCCCGCAGGAGCTTCAACTGCTCCGGATGCTGCAGCAGCGCCAGCATACCGTTCCCGATCAGGTTGGTGGTCGTCTCGTTGCCGGCGACCAGCAGCAGGCGCAGCATGATCAGCATTTCTCGCTCGGTAAGGGTGTCCTCGTCCTCTTCCGCTTTTGCCAGGGCGCTGATGATGTCGTCTTTCGGTTGGAGTCGCCGGGCTCTGATAATGGGCATGAAGTAGGCGTCGAACGCCTCGCCGGCGGCAGCGGCCCTTTTTCGCTCATCCGGGCTGATGAGCGGTTCCAACATGCGCGCGCGCTGGTTCGACCAGTGCTTGAATTGGAGGCGGTCTTGTGGCGGCAGCCCGAGCATCTCGGCGATCACGATCACCGGCAACGGACCGGCCACCGCCGCCATCAGGTCGAAGCCGGAGGGGTCGGCAATCGCGTCCAGCAGTTCGACCATGACCCTCCGTATATGGGGCTCGAGGGCGTTGACGGCCCGCGGGGTAAAGGCCTGATTGACCAGTCCCCGCAGGCGCGTATGCTCGGGCGGGTCCAGGAACAACAGGGACCAGTCGGCCCGGGGCGGAATGAAGTAGACATCCTGCCTCGACACCCTTCGATTGCTCGGCATGTTTGAGAATCGGCGGTAGTCTCGAAAGATGGCCTCGACGTCGGCGTAGCGGCTGAACACCCAGCCGTCGAGCACCCGGCTGCGGTGCACCGGCGATCGGGCGCGCAGCCTCGCATAGGCGGGATAGGGATTCCGGATTGCCCTGGCCGACACCGGGTTGAAGGCTACGCCGCTTCGCCAGTACTCCGGCATCAGCAGGGCGTCGATGACCAGCGACCGCAGGGTCCATCTCAGCTCGTCCAGCATGATCGCTCTTTCGTGGCCTATCGACAACAGGGACCCGGTGCCGTTGATCCGGTTATCTACCTATTGAACATGGATACACAGGATGCACAGGGTTAACAGGACGAGAGGCTGGTGCACGGGGAGCTGACTGGCTACGTTTTCCCTCACCCGAACCCAAGGGGCGTTCCCTTTGAGTGGGTCAAGAACATGATCTTTCTTAGTGGCCCTTCGTCGTCCTTCGTGTGTCTTCGTGGATAACTCTTTTTTCCCGTTGTTTCAGACAGGCCTGGAGATCTTGAGGCGTTCCGTGGCTATGAGGACTGTCCGGCCTGGATCAGGGCCGGTAACTCGCAGGTGAGCAGGTCGCCGACTCCCTCCAGGCTGAGGTCGGCCGGGGGGTATTGAGCCAGGATTTCGGGGTCCAGGGCGTAGTGCCCTTGCCGGGGGAAGACGGTGGTGACCCGGCTTCCCCACACTTTCTTGGCGGCCGTCAGGATCCGCAGCTTGTCGTCCACCAACACGTAGTGGTCCGCGGGATAGCGCCTTTCCACGTCCTCCAGCTCCTCCTCCTTGTGCACGTAGATCAGCACGTTGCCGCCGGCGGCCTCCGCCAATCCGGACTGCTCCATCTTTCGAGGCTGGAACACCATGTCGCCGTCGGTGAGGATGGCCACCACGCCCCATTGCTGGAGGTGGCGCACCACCTCCAGCGACCGGGAGTAGAGACGATCGGCGAAGGGATAGTTGAGCATGAAGGAGGCAAGCGACATCAGGCGCGGATCGTGCGGGTGTCGATTGCGATAGCCCTGCAGGGCTCCCAGGTAGTCGTGGTATCCCAGCTCGTCCCGCAACTCCTCGAAGACGGCCCAATAGCGCTGCTTCCCCTGGTGGCCCACCGTCCGCTCGATGTGGCTCATGAAGTCCGCCAGGATGCGGTCGTTGTTCAGCAAGGTGTTGTCGGCATCGAGAAGGAACGCAACGGAATGTTTCATGGCGGTATGGGCGCCTCCCTGGTCGTGAATCCCCAAGCCCGGCAGGGCGGCTAAGGGTACCACGAATCGGAAAGAGGGCGGCGGGACATGAAGGTCAATCGTGCCTCAAGGAAGTGCCGGAGGTTCTCCACTGAATCTCGGAGTAGCGAACCGGGCGGCGCTCCCGGTAAGCCTCCAGTCTCTGCCGGATCTGGTCCGCCAGCTCGAGCCGGCCCATGGACGAAGCCAGGGATGCGGCCCGGGTGGCCGTTCCCAGCGCCTGAGGAAACCGTCCCGTCTCGGCGTAAGCCGCCGCCAGGGTGTCCAGGAACATCGGGTTGGCGTCGTTGGGCGGCCGGCAGAAGCGCTCGGCCAGATCAACCGCCTCAGTGCCGGATCGCAGCTCCGGGTCGGGATCGGTGGCCAGGACCCAGGCCAGGCGGTTGGCCACGTGAACCAGGCCCGGATGGATGCGCAGTGCCTCGCGGTAGTGGTGGACGGCTTGCCGGGTGTCGCCCTGGTGCGCCAGCGCGTTGGCCAGGTTGGCGTGCCCCTGCTGGTTTTCCGAGTTCAGGCTGATGGCCCGGGCGAAGTGGGGAATGGCCTGCTCGATTCTGCCCTGGCCCAGCAGCATGGCGCCCAGGGCGTTGTGGGTGGCGTAGGAGTCGGGGTCCAGGCGCAACGCTTCCTGCAGGAGGTCATGGGCTTCCTGAAGTCTCCCCTGCTGCAGGCGCAGGTTGGCCAGGTTGCTGCGAGCCTGAGGGCTGTGCGGCGCAATCTTTAGAGCCTCTTCATAGTGGCCCCCGGCTTCTTCCAGGCGGCCGTCCATGGTCAGAACCACCGCCAGGCTGTTGTGGGCGTTGAGCGACCGGGGATCGGTCTTCACCCACTGCCGGCAAAAGGCCTCGTAGTCTCGATAATAGGCGCCCCGGGCGACGGTCTGGGCGGCCAGCAGCAGCAGCAGCGCCACGGCCAGGCCCGTCCGGAGCTTCGGCCTTCCGTCCTTCTCGCGGTCGGAGAGAACCCGGGCCAGCAGAAAGAGCGGACCCAGCGCGGCCAGAAACACGTAGCGCTCGGCAAAAGGGGCCTCCTGGTCCAGCAGATTGGCGGTGGGCAGCAGGGTCAGAACGAACCAGCCCAGCCAGAACCAGGTCACGGCCCGAACAGCGGGCCAGGATCGCCGGATCCACCACACCGCCCAGCCGGCAATAGCCAAAGCGATGGCCAGCCGCCAGGGGCTGAACCAGACCCGGGCGGTGGGCTCGTAAACCATCTCCCAGAAAGGGACGGCCACCACCTGCAGCGCGTAGAGGTAGGAAAGAGCGAACTGCCCCAGGTCTCCCAGGCGATACTCCCCGCCTGCAAACAGGAAGTGTCGAATGGAGAAGTAGAGGGCGCCGACGGCGGCCTCGGGCCAGTAGCGGACCACCCAGCGGCGGAGGCTGCGGCCGGGCGCGCCCGAGGTCAGTCCCAGAGCGTCTGCCAGCACGAAGATCGCCAGGGTGACCACCGCCTGCTCCTTGCCGAACAGAGCCAAAGCGAAGGCGACGGCTGCACCCACCCGCCACCAGGTTCCCGACCTCAGGAAGCAGTAGAGGGCCAGCAGGACGAACAGGGCCGGCAGCAGGGTCTCGCGTCCCGAGGCGATGGGGTAGACGCAGGAGGAAGCCACCGGATGCAGGGCGAAAGCGGCGGCGGCCAGCAAGGCCCAGCGGGGCCGCAGACCGAAGACCGGCAGCCTCAGCAGGGCGTAGGCGATGAGGGCGATCAACCCGGCCACGCAGGCATTGAACAAATGAAAGGGCCCCGGCTCGTCTCCGTGGAGGGATCGTTGCAGCAGCAGAGAGGAGCGCACCACCGGCCGGTAGTAGGGGAGCGTCAGGAAGTGCCTCTCCGTCAGAATGCGCCCAAGGTCCTGAACCGAACGCAAAGGAGCGTTGGACAGAATCACCTCGTAGTCGTCATAGAGAAACCCGTGGTCCACCGAGGGCAGGTAGACTCCGACGACCGCTACAAACAGCAGCAGCGGAACCCACAGGCGCCGGTCACCAAGGGAGAATCGGGATCCAGGGGACGAAATCCGTGCGCGGGATTTCCGTTTCGATCTTCCTGATTTCTTCGCCAAGGCCTACCCCCGATCGGGCACCTGGTTCCGGCCGACCAGACAAGCATCCATTATGGTACGATTTTCACCTCCCTCAGGCACGTCAATCAAGCCAAGCGGCGGCCGAGATGGTAAGTACCGCAATTACGTTGATGTGCTCAATGGCCTCCTGACAATGGGCAATACACCAACTACCAGATACGTCAAGCTGATTGCCATCGGCAACTCCGAAGGAATCCAAATCCCCAAGGTTCTTCTGCAGAAGCATGGATGGAGCGGTTGGCTTGTCCTGGAAGAGAGGACGGACGGGGTCTTTTTGTACAGCAAGGAAAAGACCAGGCTCTCCTGGAAAGAAACCTGTCGCGCCATGGCTGCTGAACGAGAAGACTGGAGCGATCTGGACGTGGCGGTTGCCGACGGCCTGGATAGATAGGGATGCAATACACGATCGTTATCGAAAAGGCGCCAAGCAACTACGCAGCCTACGTACCCGACCTGCCCGGTTGCGTCGCAACCGGAGCTACCAGGGAAGAAGCGGTCAGGGAGATGCGCCAAGCGATCGAGTTTCACATCGAGAGCTTGCGCGAACACGGTGAGCCGGTGCCGGAACCGCAGTGCACCGCAACAGTAGTCGAGGCGGCGGCTGTCGCCGGATGACGGGATGAGGAGGGACGTTGGCATGTTGAAGCGCGTCGTTCACCTTGGCGAGATTCTGAGAGACGAGCTGGCCGAGTTTGGCGTGAGCCCTACGGCATTCGCCCGTCAGATAGATGTGCCGCCCAACCGGGTGAGTCAAATCATCGCCGGCAAGCGTTCCGTAACCGGCGATACCGCGCCCGCCCCTCGCTCGACAAGCAGCGGCTGGGCCAGCTCATCGACCTCATCAGCAACATCCAGGTGGGCGATGAGGAAGCCCGCTCCAAGGACGTGCTGGGCCGCGTCTACGAATACTCCCTCTCACAGTTCGCCAGCGCCGAGGGCAAGAAGGGTGGCGAGTTCTACACCCCCCGTTGCGTGGTCAAGCTGCTGGTGGAGATGCTGGAGCCCTATCGGGGGAGGGTCTACGACCCCTGTTGCGGCTCCTCCGGCATGTTCGTGCAGTCGGTGGAATTCATCCGGGCCCACGCCAGTGGAAACGGCAACTGCGGACAGGCCAGGGCCGACATCTCCATTTACGGCCAGGAATCCAACTACACCACCTGGCGTCTGGCCAAGATGAACCTGGCCATCCGAGGCATCGAGGGTTAGATCGCCCACGGCGACAGCTTCCACAACGACCGCCATCCCGACCTCAAGGCCGACTACATCCTGGCCAATCCACCCTTCAACGTCTCCGACTGGGGCGGCGAGCGGCTTACCCAGGACCAGCGCTGGCAATACGGCGTCCCGCCCAAGGGCAACGCCAACTTCGCCTGGGTGCAGCACATGGTCCACCACCTGTCGCCTGCCGGCGCGGCCGGCTTCGTGCTGGCCAACGGCTCCATGTCGTCGGGCCAGTCGGGAGAGGGAAAGATCCGCCGGTCGCTGGTCGAGGCGGACCTGGTGGACTGCATGGTGGCCCTGCCGGGCCAGCTCTTCTACTCCACCCAGATCCCTGCCTGCCTCTGGTTTTTGGCGCGCCGGCGCAAGCGGAGAGGTGAGGTCCTCTTCATCGACGCCAGGAAGCTCGGCCGAATGGTGGACCGCACCCACCGGGAGCTGACCGCCGAGGACATTGCCCGCATCGCCGGCACCTACGACGCCTGGCGCGGCCGGGCCCCCTCTTCCTCAGAGACAGAGGGCCAAGACGAGGCGGCTGAGCCCTACGCCGACGTTCCCGGATTCTGCAAGAGCGCCACACTGGATGAGGTCCGCAAGCACGGCCATGTCCTCACCCCCGGCCGCTACGTGGGGGCGGAAGCGCAGGAAGAGGACCGCGAGCCGTTCGAGGACAAGATGAAGCGCCTGGCCGCCCAGTGGCGAAAGCAGCAGGTCAAGGCCGCCAGGCTGGATGCGGCGATTGAGGAAAACCTAACGAGGCTTGGGTTCGGAGGTGACAAATGACGGTACAGGACCTGATCCATATCCTAAGGACCTATCCGGCGGACATGCGCGTCGTCGTGAACGGCTACGAAGAGGGCTTCGACGACCTGTCGCCCGAACGGATCGCTGTGGTCAAGGTGAAGTTGAATCGCGGTGTGAAAGAGTGGCAGGGGCGGCACCTGGAATGGGCAACGCAGACTGAAGAAATGGCTGCTGACCACGAAATCGTGGATGCTGTGGCATTTTTCCGGGAGTCCAATTGATGTAGGCCGTGTTCACGGGATCATCGTCCTGCACGAACCTGTAGGGGCAACCCTTGTGGTTGCCCAATCAGCAGGAGTGTCCCTTATGGACTCCCGATTTGGGAACCACCAGACGAGGGGGGGCGGAAACAACCGCCCAAGCCGGGCATTACCGGGGCATGGGGAAAAGACGGGGCAACCACAAGGGTTGCCCGTACATAAGCGGTTTCTTCCGCTGGTCCGCGACTTTATCGTGTTCGAGGACGATGGCGGCGGGGAACTGGTCAAGAAGATGGCCGGCTACCATCAGTTCCATGCGGTCCAGGTAGCAGTGGACGAGACTCTGCGGGCGGCCGATCTGCGCGGCAGGCTCTCGGTGGAAGCCGGAGGGGTGGTGTTCACCACCATCCAGAAGTTCCTGCCCGAGGAGAAGGGCGATACCTACCCGGCGCTTTCCGAACGCCGCAACGTCGTGGTCATTGCCGACGAGGCCCACCGCAGCCAGTACGACTTCATCGATATCTTCGCCGCCGCCGGGCTGAAGAAGCCCGACATCTCCATCCTCTCCGATGAGTTTCTGGCCGAGGTGCGGGGGATGCCGCGCCGCAACATGGCCGTCGAGCTGTTGCAGAAGCTGCTGAAGGGCGAACTCGCCGCCCGGCGTCGCAAGAATGTGGTCCAGGCGCGCTCGTTCGCGGAGATGCTGGAGCAGACCCTTCGCCGCTACCAGAACCGCGCTATCGAGGTCGCCCAGGTGATCGAGGAGCTGATCCGGCTTGCCCGAGAGATGCGGGAAGCCGGCGCCCGGGGGGTTGAACTGGGTCTGTCGGAAGAGGAACTGGCCTTCTACGACGCCCTCGAGACCAACGACAGCGCCGTCCCGGTCCTCGGCGACGAGACCCTGCGCGACATCGCCCGCGAGCTGGTCGACACGGTGCGGGGCAATGTCACCATCGACTGGACGCTGCGGGAGAACGTCCGGGCCAACCTGCGCCGGCTGGTCAAGCGCATCCTGCGCAAGCACGGCTACCCGCCCGACAAGCAGGAGAAGGCGACCCGTACCGTCCTGGAGCAGGCCGAGGTCCTGTCGAAGGGATGGGCGGTGGCGGGTGGACCCTTCAAGGAAGAAACGGCAGGTCGTTCTTGAAGACGAGGCACAGATACATAAAAAGACCGATGAAGCTGCTTTGCTGCGACCACGTTATGGAATGAAGTCCACCCGGGAGCGCGGGCGTCCTGCCCGCACAAGTCTTGGCACAGCCTCGGCCATTTCCTCGACCTGGGTCAACCGGCGCCGGGGCCAGGACGCTGCGTCGCCCGAGCCCATGGAGTTCCCGCCGGCAAGGTGGCTGGGTGCCGCATCGCAGGGAAACTGAGCGGCACGCAACGGGATGGCATGCGGGCGGGACGCCCGCGCTCCCGGGTGGGCCTCCTCCCATCGCTCTTGCTCCTCAAGGGGGCACGCGCCGACTTGCCGAGCCGCAGCCAGTGCCGATATGGCAGCTCCGTCACGCTGATCGCCATACTGTCTCCAGGCATTTGGTGGGTATGAAGAAGCAAAGAAGTCTTGCCGCCCGTCTCAATCCCCCTTCTCAGAGCGGTTTCTTGCGTCTTTTTGCTCTTTGGCAAATTCTTGTAATATACGCTGAGATACAGGTCCGGTGTCAGTCCGAGTCGAGGAGTTGTCATGCAAGCTACCGCCAAGCTGTTTTTCAACGGTCGCAGCCAGGCCGTTCGGATACCGAAAGCCTATCGATTCGAGGGTGTTGATGAGGTGATCATCCGCAAGGAAGGGGATGCATTGGTCATTGCGCCCGTTCGCAAGACGTGGAAGTCCTATGCCGACGAAGCGCCTCCCGTGGGGGAGGACTTTATGGCCGACCGTCCCGAGTTGACGGATAGCGGCCGAGTCGCGTTTTGATGCGAAACATGCTGGATACCGGAGGATACATGGAGATCGATGACGGAGTCGTGAGAGGGCCGAAGCCGGCGGCTTTGAATCGGCGGCGTTTCCTGGGGTCGGCCGGGGCCCTGGTGGGAGGCTCCTGGCTGGCCGGATTGCCGGGCTGCTCGGGGAGCAGGGAGGGGCTCGAGCAGGCGCGGCGCAGGGCGGTGGAACGAAGGCGCCGGCTGATCCTGGACGACGACGGGGACCTGGTCTACGACCCCGAGGCGGCCAGGGGGGCCGAGGCCTTTCTGGGGCTGCGCCTGCGGCCCATCCTGGGGACGCCGGTGGACAGCATTGCCTGGTGCATCATGTGGGGGATCGCCCAGGGTCCGGGGCAGACCCGCTACTGGCAGACCCAGCAGCAGAACCGGCCGCTCAATGAGGCCATCCACGATCCGACGCCCGTCATGGTCGAGGGCATCCACCGGCGCGGCCTGGAGGTCTTCGGGTCGATCCGAATGAACGACACCCACGATGCCTTCGGGATGCCCGAGGGGAAGCTGGTCTATCCCCCGAAGGTCGACCATCCGGAGTGGCTGCTGGGAGAGCAAAGCCAGAAAGGGAGCCCCTTCACCACCCTGGAGGCGGCGATGTGGTCCGGCCTGAACTTCGCCCTGCCGGAAGTACGGGAGGACCGGCTCTGGTGGGTCCGCCACAGCGCCGAGAATTACGACCTGGACGGGATCGACCTGAACTTCTTTCGCATGCCCTGGTACTTCAAGCCCGGGGAGGAGGAAGCGGGAGCGCCTCTCATGAACGACCTGGTCCAGGGGGCTCACCGGGTTGTGAGGAAGGTTTCGGAATCCCGTCAAAGGCCCCTGCTTCTGGGCGTCAGGGTGCCGGGGACCTTGCAGGCCTGCAATCGCATCGGCCTGGACGTGGAGACCTGGCTCAAGCAGGGTTGGGTGGACCGGATGCTGATCGGCGGGGGATACACGGTCTTCACCAACCCGGCCCGGGAGCTGGTGAATCTGGGACACCGCCATGATGTCCCCGTCTATCCCTGCATCAACTGCGGCCTGAAGGTGTTCGGTTCGGATGAGACCATGCGGGGCGCGGCAGCCAACATCTTCTCGGCCGGCGCCGACGGGATCTACCTCTGGAACTACCATTACCGCCAGGTGCCCATGCTGGCCTACGGCCGGCCGGTTCCCGACGCCTACGGGCTGCTCGAGGACATTCAGTCGGCCTCGAGCCTGAAGTTCCGGGACAAGCGCTTCGGGGTGGACTACATCCAGGACATCGGACCCTACGCCATCGCCAGCCACCCGGGGCAGCTTCCCCTGGAGTTGAGCCGGGGCAATCCGGGTCCGGCCGCTGTCGTTGAGCTGCCGGTGGGCGACGACCTGGAGGCCGCCGGGGGCGTGGACCGCCCGGGCGCGGTCCGCCTGGCTCTGGACGTGGAAGGCCTGAACCGGGGCGAACGCATCGCCGCTCGGCTCAATGGAGGGGAGTTGGCCTTGGAAGCGGTCGAGCCCGCCGGGGCGGATGCTCCGGAGGACCTGAAGCGCCTTGGCTGCCCGGTTCAAGCGGCGATGGTGCGCCAGGGGATGAATCGGCTGGAAGTCCGGGTGCAAAAGGGCGGAAGGGGCGGGGACGGGCTGAGGCTGCGCGGAGCCTGGCTCACGGTCAGGTACTCGCCGGCCGCCTGACCGGGAGCGCAACCCCGGCGGCTGAGGCAGGCATGCTCAGGGCCGGCGGTAGATGGACACGATCCCCCCGTGGGCGTCGTGGAGCCAGAAGGACTTGTCGTCGATCACGCCGGCCCGGGCCGAGAAGTAGGTGGCCGGCAGCACGTAGTTCCAGCTGTGGCCGTAGTTGTAGGTGACCGCCAGTCCCCAGCCGCAGGTGTTCTGAGCCGACAGGGCAATCCCTCCGTCGGGCAGCCGCAGTCCGGCCGTCACCCCGGCCGCGGCCGTGGGTTGGGGCGGGCTCCAGGTCTTTCCCCGATCGGTGCTGAGGGTCCGGGAGATGAAGGCCCGCATCACCGGGACGTAGCTCCGGTTTTCGCTGCGGAGAAAAGCCACCCAGGTGTCGTCGGAAAGGGCCATGACCTGGGTCTCGCTGTAGGCGGTGTAGCGGTTCTTCCCATCGTAGGCGATGGTGCTCCAGTCGCCCCAGGAGGCGCCTCCGTCGTGGGACCTCACCAGGGCGGAGACGTAGAGGGAGACCGACATGTCGTCCTGGTTCAGGTAGCCGTAGACGGGAGCCACCAGGGTTCCGTCCGGCTCTTCAAAGGCCACGCCCCCCAGGTGCACGGCGGCAGCCAGCGGAACCGGGTCCTCCACCTTGGCCTGCGTCCAGGTCTTTCCCTGATCATCGGAAAAGGACCCCTGCAGGCGCGTCCGGTAGTGGAGTCCGTCGATCGACTTCCAGACCCAGTAACCCCGCTCCCGTCCCAGGATTCTGCCGGGTCCGTGCTGGTGGGGAACGGTGTATTTGGCGGTGAGGCGTATCCAGCGCCCCGACTCGAGCACCAGGGTCACGTCGTTGGGCGGCTGCCCGACCTTCCGGCGCCACTCCTCCTCGGGCCATCTCTCGGCCAGGGTCCACTGTCCGTCCGGCTGTCCATGGGCCCGCGGAGGTTCGGCGTCCGGGGCCGAGGGCTCCCGCACCCGCTTCATGACAATGGTTTCGATCCGCTCCTTCTCGATGGGAAGGTCCACTTGGTGGGGCGGTTCGGTGTAGCCGCTGCCCTTTTGCCGCTGTCCCAGCACCAGCATCAAGCGGTCCTCGTCCAGGGCCAGGCCGGAAGAAAAACCGTAGTGGCCGGCCTTCCAGTCCCCTTCCAGGTTGGGCACTACCGGGGGCAGGGGAATGGGATCGCGCGCCCAGCCCTTGCCCCACCCGCTGGGTCCGTAGCCGGGCAGCCAGTTGTGCTCCACGAAGGGGATCCGGTGGCGGATGGTTCGGAAGCCGTCGTCGCTGAACATGACTTCCATGCTGCCCCAGGCCGACCAGAGAGCGAAGGAGCAGGCCACCGTGCCGTCGCCCATGGGGGTCAGGCTGGCCCAGGAGCCGACGCACAGAGGCTCCGGTCGGGTCCAGCTCTGGCCCTGGTCGGTGCTGTAGGACCGCACCAGCGTCTGCGGAATATCCAGGGGAATCCCGGGACGCTTCTTCAATCGCCTCTGGGTGAGGACCGCCAGCCAAGTCCCGTCCTTCAGCGGAAGCACCGCCGGAAACTCGTAGCTGAGGCCCGCCTCCGGGGCGGGAACGGCGATCGGGATCCAATCCCCCCAAGTCTCGCCGCCATCGGTGGACTGCAGCAGTCCCGACTGCAGTCGGGTGGCCGCCAGGTCGTCCCGGCTGACCGCCCCTTGGACCGGCATCAGCACCCGGTCGCCCGCCTCGAAGGGCCTTCCGTAGGGCGCGGCCCAGATCAGGGGGTGGGTCTCCAGGGGCGCAGTGGCAGTCCAGGTTTCGCCGTGGTCCCCGGAGGAGAGCAGCCGCAGCCGGCTGCCGGCGGCGCCGTCGTCCAGCTCGGCGAAGGGGGCGATGATGCGGCCGGATTCCAGGGTGGTCAGGGTTCCCATGGCACGGGGTTCCCCCTGACGGCCTTCGAAGACCGTCTCCGGATAAAACCACCAGTCCCCGTCCCGGGTCCGGCGGACCAGGTGGAGATCTCCCGAACCGTCCCGTTCCTGTTGGGCCGTCTGGTGGGTATACAGGATCAGCAGGCGGCCCTCGGCGCTGCGGGTGATCCCGGCATGGCGGGCGCGCCTCTCGGACAGGTAGACGAAGCTGCGCTGGTCCCGCTTCCAGTTCCCCGCCCTCTTGCTGTCTGCCGCAGTCCGGTCTTCCGAGGGCCGCGTGCAGGCGGCAAGGGTCAGGCAGAGCAGCAGGGCCAGGCTTGATTTGGCTAGGGGAGTCATGGGGTTCCTCGAATAGTTGAGGCAGCGGAGCACAAGGCTCGACGTTGTCCGTCCGGTCAATTCTTGCCTTCCCCCTTGCACAGGCGGCGGTAGAAATCCATGCCCTGGCGAATGGTGGCCAGAGCCTGGTCCTTCCGGTCCCGATTCTCGAACCAGGCTTCCTCCCGGGCCCACTTCTCCAGCGGCTTCAGGAAGTCGAGCAGATAGCATGCGCTCTCGGGATCGGCCAGCTCCCGTCCCGTGTAATCGACATGGACCGGGTTGGCGTGGGCAAACAGGGGATGGGTCCAGATGGAGGTTTCTTCGGGGGATCCCCCCATGCAGCGAGCCGCGATCCACAGGCTCTGGTCGGCCGGGTAATCGAGACTGAGCTCCGCGCGGCGTCCCTGGTCTTGCGCCGGGACGCTGGCCGCCACCTTCCCGTTGACCACGATCTCCAGCCGCTCGAAGGGCCTCAGGGAGCGCGCCCGGGCTTCGATGGCAAGGACCTTGCGTTTGCCGAGCGTCAATGTGTCCCCGGGTCCCCGGCCGTCGACCGAGAGGCTGACCATGGGTCCGTTGGTCACGAAGGAGCGGCCCAGGCGCAGTCCTTCCATCCATGCGGGGTAGGTGAGGGGGCCGTCCAGCTTGACGTAGACCCTCTGGTGCCCCACCGGCTCCTCGGGCCCGATGCGGTCGGTTCCCGCGGTGGCGGGCAGGCGGAAGCCGCAGTTCAACAGGCTGTACCAGAGCTTCAGGGTCTGCGGGAGCCGGGTGTGGGTCAGGATGTCGGCGGTGTCGATCTCGCCGAACACCATGTCGATGGGGAACTCGAGTTGAGCGGGACGCAGGTGGGCCCAGTTGACCAACCCTCCCTGCCGGTGGGTTTCCCGCATGGCGTCCAGCACCAGAACGTCGGGCCAGCCGTCCCGGCCGTGGCGGGGGAACCCCTTGCGGGAGGGTCTCAGGTAGGAATAGCGATAGACGGTGGTCTCGGGAACGGCCAGTCCGCCGGTGGAGATCGGCTCCACCAGCGTCTTGAGGCTGAGCAGGCTGACGTGGCCCAGGGTCTGGTTGCGGTACTCCTGGTTGAAGTAGACCAGGTGCCGGGCATCGGATATCGGGTCCAGTTCGCCGCGGAAGTGCTCCTTGGAGTAGATCTTCCCCATATGCTCCAGCACGAGAACATGGCCGACCCGCAGGTTCTCCGCCTGCATCTCGAACAGCGCGCTGGGTGGGTCCAGCATGTGGATGTGGGTGTCTCCGGAATGCCATCCTTCCCGCTCCATGTTTGCCCAGCGCTTGAGCGCAAAGGTGCGCCGCAGGGTCTGACCGGCCTCCAGCTCGAGCTCCTCGTCGATGGGCAAGTATTCCATGCCTCGCCGGATGGAAATCCGGACCCTGCCGGCCGGGGCTCGCAGGCGGAAGGTTCCGGAGGCGTAGCTCCAGCGGGCGGGGTCCCTGCGCGGACGCAGGATCAGACCGTAGCCGGCCTCCAGCGGTGGTCGGTAACGCCCCGCGGCGTCGATGGCTCGAATTCGGCCGATGGTCGGGGCGCCACTCTCCGCCTCCACCAGCCGCCCCTCCAACAGGCCGGTTTCTGCGACCCGGTATGGAAGGCGCCAAGCCACGCTTATTCCGTCGGACCCCACAGAAAGGCAGGCCGCCCGCTCCCCGGTTTCCGGGGAATCGATTTGGGCCAGCAGATGGCGGGTGGCCGAGGGAGCGACCTCCAGGGTGTCCACCTCCAGCTTCAGACCGGAACTCCGGAGAGAAAGCGTTGTGGTCTTGGAGGTGGAGTTGTGAAGCGTGAGCAGAAGCGGCTGAGGGATATTCCGGTAGAGGACGAGTTGGGGAGGGCCGTCGAACTCGAAGTCCTGCGCACCCACCTCGACCCGAATACGGGGCCAGTCCAGGGATTCTTCCAGAACGGCAAAGGTCTCGGTGGCTTCCCGGTGGCTCCTGGGCAGCAGCCGTTCCCGGTCGGCCTCGGGCAGGCGGGTGGTCTCCTGGAGGATGTCGTAGGCGTTGAGGGCCTTCAGGACCGCCACGTAGAGATTTCCCTCCAGTTGGAAGCGATTACCCACGCCTTGGTAGACGTTGCCGACCGCTTCGCGTCTGATCTCATCGCTGAAGATGGCGTAGAGGTCCTGCAGGGCGGCGGGGGCGCCGGCCGGATTGGCCTCCGGCGGCGCTTCCTGGCGATGGCAGAAGGCTGCCAGGCTCAGCAGCAGCAAGGCCAGCAGGAGGCGTCGGTGACTAGTGCTCTCGAGTCGAAACCACATCGACGGTGGACCTTTTGCAATATTCGGATCTGCGCGGGCGGTCCAAAGGGCGCCCACCCGGGAGCGCGGGCGTCCCGCCCGCATCCTTACTGCCTTGCGCCTTTGGCTGGCGCTGAGCTTTCGTCCGGTGCTGAAGGTAGCCAGCCTGTCGGCGGCAACCTCAACGGTCGAACCGAAGCAGACCCACGGCGCAGTACCGGGTCGATCCGAGCGGCGGAGAGGGCCAAGGCTGTGCCGGACATTGTGCGGGCGGGACGCCCGCGCTCCCGGGGGGCATCCTCCACGCCACAAACCAGGAACATCGTTTACATCATGCCCAGGATTCGCGCAAGGCGCCTGTTTCAGCGCTCAAGTATCACTCCCCCCCTTGAGGGGGAGTTGCAGAAGCCGAGCCGAATGACGATGGCTTCTGCGGAGGGGGGCCAACGGGGTGTCCCCGGCCGTCAGGACCCGTTCAACTCCGGGATGCTCAAACGCCCGTCCACCAGGGTGACGTAGGGGTCGAGCCGGGCATGCCGCTCCAGCAGCTTGATCTCCAGGTGGTTCTCGCCGGGGCGGAGCTCGGCAGGGTCCAGCTCGAACTCGAATTCGTGGCTGTCCTTCAGGATGATCCCGGCAAAGGCCTTGGGATCGGGTTGAATCGGCTTGCCGTTCCAGGCGAATTCCAATCGATCTTCAGGGGCCAGGTCCACGATTCGGACCCAGACCCGCGGTGATCCCTGGGGCCGGGACCGGCTGAGGTCGTCGGCGATGTCGAAGGCGACCTTGTGGCCGATGCCGTCGCTGGAAAACCCGATCATCATGGGGGTTTGACCGGGCCACTCGGCGTGGCCGAACGTTGCGTTCAGTACACCGGTGTGAGGGGTGCCGTCCAACAGGTACTTCTTGGGACCGTTTCTGACCAGGTCGGGATCGACCAGGTCGTGGGTGAAGCTCAGGTCCAGGGGATTTTCGCCGGGCCGGTGGTAGTGAGGCATGCGGTAGAAATAGTTCCAGAACTGGATGCCGCTGATCCCGGAGGAAAAGGCGCGGTGGGTGCAGGCCCGCAGCGATTCCCTTCCTTCCCGGGTGGGCCGGGCGTGGGTGAAGCAGGCCAGGGCGGGAATGCCGTGCTTGGCTCCCAGGTCGGCCAACTCCTTCCACGGGGTGCTGAAGGGGGAGAGCCCGTTGCTGACCACCACCATGTCCAGCAGACCCTCTTCGAACCAGACGGGCAGATCGATCCCGATGCGCAGGCACAGGTCGACGGTGGCGGGGACGCGGGCGGAAAGGAAGATGGGCCGGCCTCGCTTGGCTGCCTGCTCGTCGGCGACCCGGCGAATCCGGCGGACCAGCTCGGTCATCACGTGGCGCTGCACGTAGGCTTCATAGCTGGGAAAGAGAAAGGGGGACCGGAAGTAGTCCAGCTCGAAACCGTCCAGATCGTACTGGGTGAGAGTCTCGGCGGCCAGGTTGAAGATGAGGTCCCGGTAGGGGCCGATGGCGTAGTTGCCGGCGCTGGCCTGCATGTACTCGAAGCTGGTGTCGGGATAGGGGGCATGGCGATCGCCGATCAGCCACTCGGGGTGCTCCTTCTTCCACTTGGGCGTGTAGAAATAGGGCTCGGCCGGGTGGTCCTTGGGAAGGCGGGAGGGCTTGTCCAGGCCGATTCGGTCGCCCCAGCGGTCGTGGTGATCGTTCATGCGAAGGCGCAGGAACACGTCCAGGCCGGCCTGGTGCCCGCCGTCGCACATGAGCGTCAGGGGATCGTGGCCGGCGTCGCACAAGCGCTGGACGGCTTCCATCATCCTCAGGGTATTGCCGCTCTTCAGCAGGGGCTGCTCTTCGCCGATGACGGGGTAGAGCTTGGAGCAGTGGGTGGTGCCGCCGGCGTGGTTGATGCCGAAGGCGTACATGCTGACGGCCGAGTCTTTCAGCGGTCCGATGGAGCCTTCCACCAGGCCTTCCGGACTGGGCGGCCAGGGCATGCGCAGCAGCGGGTCGCCGATGTCCTGCAGCACGACCCGATAGTCTTCGGGCCGCTTTCCCGTGAAGGACTTTCCGGGCCTCCTGGTCTTCTTCAGGGGCGTGGCGGCCGCGGATGCCGCTGCGGACCCGGGCGCCGCGGGGTGAAGGCCCAGGGCCGTTCCTGCCAGGACGGTGGTTCGCATGAACCGGCGGCGCGAAACGTTGGGAAGGGAATCTTTCCTGTCAGGCATGCATCCTCCTGGTTGAATTAATGGGTGGGCCGGCTTGCATTGGACTTGGCTTTCGTGCTTGACTCACTCTGTTTGCCGGAGCGGCCGCCAGCGAATCAGCCTCCGAGCGGCTGACCGGACACGGTCAAGCCGGCGTGGTCGGCGCCCTCGGGAACGCCACCCTGTCGCCCGCAACGGTTTGGTGGCCTGCAACCCACTCCCGTCGGGATGCCGGCAACCTTGAAGGTCTGTCTGGACCGCAAAGGACAGCCATTCTAACAGAGAACCGCCGGGGAAGAAGCCGGTTTATACCGGCTGGACCCCGACCGGGAAAGGGCCCGGACCCATGGCCAGGCAGCCGGACGTGGTGATCATCGGCGGGGGCGCTATCGGCTGCAGCGCCGCCTACTATTTGAGGTCGGAAGGGCTCCAGGTGGCCCTGCTGGACAAGGGGCCGGTGGGGCGGGAAGCTTCCTGGGCCTCGGCCGGCATCATCGGCCCCTCCACTCATCCCCGGGGGGATCCCTGGTTCCGGCAGGCCACCCTGCTCTCCAGGCAGCTCTTCGACGAGCTCAACGGGGCGCTGTTCGAGGAAACCGGGCGCCGGATGGGCTACGGCGGCCGGGGGAGCATGACCTTGGCCATGAGTCCCGGGGAAGCCGCCGAGGCCACAGCCGACGCCGAGCGGGAAGCCGCGGCCGGTGTCTCCCTGGAGGTCCTGACCGGGTCGGAGGCGCGCCGGCGGGAGCCGGCGCTCCCGGAGAGCCTGGAGGCGGTGATCCTGCACCCGGAGGGCCGGTTCCTGGATGCCCGCAACTACACGGCCACCGTCGCCAGGGCAGCCCGGCTCAAGGGTGTGAAGATGCGCCCGGGCTGGCCGGTGACGGCCCTGACCCGGGAGGGCGGCAGGGTGACGGGAGTGCGGTCCGGCCAGGAACGGCTGGGGGCCGGCTGGGTGATCAACGCGGCCGGCGCCTGGGCCGGCATGCTGGATTCCAGCCTGGCGGCTCCCATCACTCCCGATCATGGACAGATCATGTCGCTGGAGGGGCCCGCGTCCGGCCTGCGCCACACGCTCCACCGCTGGAGCCGCTACGGCTACATCACCCCCAGGCCGGACGGCCGGGTGGTGGTGGGAGCCACGCATGAGGAGATCGGGTTCCGCAGAAGAATCACGCCGGGGGGCCTGAAGTATCTGGCCGGGGTGGTGGGCGCGGTCCTTCCGGGGATCATGGAGCAGGCCATGCTGGACATCTGGACCGGGCTGCGTCCGGCCAGTCCCGACACCTTGCCCATTATCGGTCCGGACCCGCGAGCCTCGGGCGGCTTCCTGTGGGCCGCCGGCCATTCCAGTTCCGGCATCATGCAGGCGCCGGCCACGGCGAAAGTGCTGGTGGACCTGGTCCTGGGCCGAGAACCCCGCATTCCCCTGGACAAGGTGGGCATTGAACGGTTTCTGGGCTGAAGGCGAAAAGCCGCGGGCGATGGCCGGAGCGCCGTTTGGGATGGCAAGCGCTTTCCCATCTCGCCGGCGGGGGCGGTCAAGGATAATACTATTATAGTAGTAATCCAAGCTCGCCAACATGTGCTGCAGACGGGGCCTCTCCGAGCATATAAACTATTTTCATAGTAGTTTCTGCCGACGATCGATTTTGCCGCCGTGTCTCCCAAGGACTGGACGCCGTCCGGGAGTGAATAACATACTATAATAATAGTAATTAGGAGCCTGAATGGCCAAATACAAGATTGCCTGGCTTCCCGGCGACGGTGTGGGTGGGGAGGTCCTGGAGGCCGCCCGGATCGTGCTGGATCGTCTGGGGTTGGACGCGGAGTATCTCCCAGGCGACATCGGCTGGGAGTTCTGGCGCCGGGAAGGAGACCCTCTTCCCGGCCGCACCATAGCACTATTGGAACAGGTGGATGCGGCCCTGTTCGGCGCCATCACCTCCAAGCCGGCCCGAGAAGCCGGGCAGGAGCTGGCGCCACGGCTCCGCGACCAGGGATTGGTCTATCGCTCCCCCATCGTGCGCTTGCGCCAACTCTTCGATCTCTATGTCTGCCTGCGTCCCTGCCGGGCTTTTGGCGGCAATCCCCTCAACATTCGAGAGGGGATCGATCTGGTCATCTTCCGCGAGAACACGGAAGATCTTTATTCCGGGGTGGAATTTCACCCGGTGCCGGAGAGAATGTCCCGCCTGCTGGAGGAGATCTCGCCCTCCTTTGCTCCCTTCAAGGGTCTGGCTCCCGACCAGTGGGCCATCTCCTGCAAGATCAACTCCCGCAAGGGCTCGGAGCGCATCATCCGTGCGGCCTTCCAGTTTGCCAGAGACCACCGTCGCAAGCGGGTGACGGTGGTGCACAAGGCCAACGTGGTGCGGGCTACCGACGGGCTCTTCCTGGAAGCTGCCCGGAGCATCGCGGCGGACTACCCGGACATCCCCTGGGACCACGCCAACGTGGACGCCATGGCCATGTGGCTGCTCAAGAACCCCCTCGACTACGACGTCCTGGTTGCTCCCAACCTGTTCGGGGATATCGTCTCCGACCTGTGCGCCCAGATGGTGGGCGGCTTGGGGTTTGCCTGCTCCGGCAACATCGGCGACCGGCTGGCCGTCTTCGAGCCGACCCACGGCTCGGCTCCCAAGTACGTGGGACAGTCCAAGGTCAATCCCATCGCCACCATCCTGGCCGCCAAAATGATGCTGGACTACCTGTCGGAGGACCGCAAGAGCCAACGCCTGGAGGAGGCCGTGGGAGAGGTGATCCGGGAAGGCCGGGTTCGGACCTACGACATGGGAGGCGCCGGCACCACCCTGCAGATGGCCGAGGCCGTCGCCGGCAAGTTGTAGCCTGGGTTTCAGGTCAGGCCTTGCGCTGACTCAGACCTCTGAGGCGTTTCTCCAACTCCCGGGTCAGATCCTGGGGGGAATCCGAAGGCGAGGGCCGCAGTGGAGGACCGAAGGTCACGGACACCTGTCCCGGCTTGGTGAAGGGCCAGCGGATCCCTGCGAATCTCCTCTGCTTCAGCTCATACAATCCTTCGATCCTGGCCGGCATGACCGGAGCTCCAAGTCCGGCCGCCAGCAGTCCTATTCCGGCCTGGAAGGGCGCTATTTCGCCATCCTCGGTGCGGGCTCCCTCCGGAAACACCAATACGCTGTAGCCGCGATCCATGGCCTCCCCGGCGTAGTCGAAGCTGCGGCGGAAACCGGTTTGCCTGGGAAGCGAAAAGGCGTTGAACCCACCGGCTGTGGCCCCGTAGGCCAGGTAGTCGGTAAAGCGGGCCAGACCCCGCCCCGGCGGCGGGTATCTGAAGTCCCGCAGCCTTTCGCCGATCATGGCGACGGCCAGGCGGTTTCGGTAGCGCCAGGGCATTCGAGCCAGGACGAGCGCCGGATCGAAAAAGGTCACGTGGTTGGCGATCACCAGCACGGGCTCCCGAAGTCCGCGCCAGTGTCTTCCTCCACTCACCCGGGTCCAGCAGAGCAGGTGGGTGAGCGGCCGGATGAGACAGTGCTGGAACAGGAAGCGCATCCAGGTGGCGGGCCGCCTCAAGGACCAATAGGGATAGGGATACGGGCGCCAGGATCTGCCGGAAGTTTCCGGGGCCGCCCGGGAGGAGCCCGGGCGCGGGAGCGGGTCCGAGGGAACCCCCGGGTCGCCTCCCGCTTCGGGACGTGGAGGAACCGGCTCAGGCCGATCGGCCTCGGGTAGACCCTCCGGGTGGCTGAGCAACTCTTCCAGGTCGCCCAGGGTGAGAGCCTCGGTGACTTTGGATTCGTCCAGGTCCATGCGAAAGCGATCTTCCAATTGGGTGATCAGAGCCACCCTGGCCAGGGAATCCAGCTTGAGATCGACGGTCAGATTGGCCTCTCTGTCGCGCCGCTGGGGCGAGGCCCCGGTGATGCCCTCAACCAGCGTCAGGATTTCGCCCAGCAGGCTGTCCTGGTCGCCTCCAGCCTGGCCGGCCGGTTCCCTTCCCTGCCGGCTCGCGAACCGGACCAGGTCGCGCTTGCGCACTTTCTGAGTGGCCGTCCGCGGAAAATCCCGCTCGGGCCAGACCACCCAGTGCCGGATCTGCTGGTAGGGGCTGAGGCTTTGGTTGGCCCGTTGGACCGCCTTGGAAGGATCCGCCTCCGGGCTTCTCAGGATCAGCACGGCCACCGGTTCGGGACCCTGCGCGCTCTCCACGCCAACCACGGCGCTGTCGCCGATCTCGGGCTGCCGATTGAGGGCCGATTCGATATCGGCGGGGTAGACGTTCAGGCCCGCCGAGGTGACGATGACTTCCTTGCGCCTGCCGCGGAAATAGAGGTTTCCCCTGTCATCCCGCTGCCCCAGGTCCCCGGTCCGCAGCCAACCCTCGCCGTCGGTCAGGGTGGACTCCTCCGTTCCCCAGTAGCCGGATGAGATATTGCGGCCCCGCACCAGGATCTCGCCGCCTTCGTCCAGCTTGATCTCCTGGCCGGGCATGGGCTTTCCGATCGACCCCCGGCCGGGTCGAAAGGGGTGGGCAAGGCTGATGATGGCCGCCGCTTCGGTCATTCCGTAGCCCTGCATGACGACATAACCCAATTTCTTCCAGAACTCCTCGGTACTGGAATCGAGCGTCGCCCCTCCCGAAAGGAGGGCCCAGAACTTCCAGCCGAATCGTCGCCGGACGTGGCGAAACATCCACCAGCGACGCAGCCAGTGCCGGCCGGCACTGCGATCGAACAACTCGGGCAGCGGGGGCCGGAGATTTTGGGCGGCCTCGTCCCGCTCGATCTTGTCGCGCAGCAGATCCAGGATGCGGGGAACGGTGGCCAGCACCGAGATCCGATCCCGGCGAATGGCCGAGATGATCTCCGAGGGATTGAGGGTATTGAGAAACAGGGCCTGCCCGCCGAGCAGGGGCGGCACGAAGATGCCCATCATCTGGCCGAAGACGTGGCTGAGGGGCAGCAGGCTCAGGAAGCCGATGGGATGGACCGGGGCCGCCCACTTGACATATTTCCGGATCTCGGTTTCGAGGGGAGTCAGGTTGGCCAGCAGGTTTCGGTGGGTGAGCCGAATCCCCTTGGGCGCCGCCGTGGTCCCCGAGGTAAACACGATCTCGGCCAGGTGGTCGGCAGTGACCTTGCCGGCGGTGCTCCAGTCCGGGGTCGAGGGCTGGGTGGCGGCGCTATGGCAGAACCCCGCGACGGAATCCACCGGCGACTGCAGTTCCTCGAGCACGGCGCCGGGGCTTCCTGCCAGAACCAGCTTGGGCCGGGTCTGGCGCTCGATGCCGGCAACGAACTCGGGGGAGCTCTGAACATCCAGGGGGACCACCACCACCCCCCGCATCAGGCACCCCAGGAAGGCGGCCACCCATTGGGGGGAGTTGTCTTCCCACAACACCAGCCGGTCCCCCTTGACAAGGCCCCTGGCCCCCAGCTCCCGGGCCACCCGGAAGGCAGTCTCGGCCAGCCTGCGATAGGACCAGTAGTCGGTCCGCAGCCCGGACCGGCCCATCAGCGCCGTGTCCTCGCCGCGCTCCAATAACTCGGGCAGGTAGCTCAACAGGGTTTCACGCATGAAAACTCAGGGCGTCCAACATGCAGCGCCAGGAGGGGAAGAGGGTCTGGGGGGTTCAGGTGAGATTGACCTTATCGATAAGTTGCCGGTGCACATCCCTTCCGTCAACCGATTTCTCTGCGACGAGAAAAAGGCCCTTACCGTCGCTTTCCTGCTCCCAGAGCTCGCCAACGGTCCGCTTCTCGGCAGTATCCGAACTGTCGGCAATGTACGCGCCCTTGTATTCGACAACGAGCAGACGCCCGTCCTCCAGCAACGCCACAAAATCCGGATAGAATTTGTCAGTCGCGGTCGGCAGCCAAAACGAGTCCGGATGGCGCGCCACGTTACGGACCCAATATCTGAGTTCCGGGAGGAAGTCCAGGGCTTGGGCGCACTGAAATTCTTCCCCTTCAGCAGCGCCGTCAAAGGCGGGAACGTGGTCGGGTCCCAGGAAGTGCTTCCCAGGCTTCCAGCGTCCGCGGTAGCGTCGTTGATTCCCATACATGCCTTCCCTGAAGGAGAAGGCGTTGTCGAATGAAACCGCCGCCTTGGCCCCTGGCTCGAAGAGATAGCGCTGATAGATGCTGTGGCGTTCCTTCCGGCGAATGCCGTCGATCTTGTCTTGTATCTTTCGCGCCAGGATGAACTTGCAGCGCATCAGGGCAGAGATGCTTATGCGACGCACTTTGATCAGGTAGTCAACCAGATCCCGCAGCCACTTGAGCAATATGCTCGGGTGAATATCTATCTGGCGTACCTGCCGGTCCAGCCACAGAACCAGTGCTTCCGGCGTCCAGCCCTCGACCTCTACGTTCAGCGGCAGTTGCTCCCGCTCATTGGCGAACTGGTAGGTGACTCGGTTGCCGTCCACGTCTATCTCAAAGCTGCGGGCCGTCTCCCGGATTGCGAACTCGTCCGCTTCCATCCTCGGGGAGTAGTCGAGCAGCGACCAGTCATGGAACTCCATGAACGTGTCGGTGTCGGCAAATTCGAGCGTGCCCTGAATTTCGGCCATAAGGCGCGGGACAGTCAACTTCTCGCCTCGTTCGGCGGGCGAAAACCGATCCTCGAACTGGGTCCGATAAGTCGTGACCGCGTCTACGATGGTCCGATGTTGTTCCGTGGGGGTCGCCTTAAAGAGTGCCAACTCCAGAGGACGGTCCATATGGCCGATGACAGTGACTTCTACCTGTCCGTCAGCGGTCTCGCGCACGGTCATGCGTTCGTGCTTCGCTTTTTTCAATGTCGAAAGCCCTTCGGGCAAGACCGTAAGCGTAAACGTCAATGTCGGCTTGGGTGGCTGGGGTGGCCCGAGCAAGCCTCCTTGCTCGTACATCTCTCGTTGCGCTTGCTCGATATTTTCGAGCGCCTCGTTCTCCTCGAAGCCCATGGCGACCAGCTTGTCGGCCAGCGCCCTCGCCGCCTCTCCGAAGGACGGCTCACACACAAAGGCATGGGCCTTGTTGAGATCGTCCGCTAGGCGCCGCCTGGCGTAGGGCATCCGCAGCACCCGTCCCAGAAGCTGCTCCACGTCCACCGAGCTACGGATGCGGGAGACGGAACAGAAAACGTAGGCGAAGGAACAGTCCCATCCTTCCTTCAATGCCTCGACCGTGATGACGTATTCCACGGGACAGACTGGGTCGAACAAGTCGATGCCGTCCAGTTGCCTCTGGTCGCCGGTGGCAACGGCGATCCTGCTTCCCGAGATCTGCTCGACCTCCATCAGATGTTTTTTGAGAGCTGCGACCGTCACGTCCTGGTTTCTCGGCTGGGCCTGGAAGAGAACGATGGGCCGGATGTAGTCGGCGTCCTTCTTGGCCGTTTCCTCCAGCGCCGCGCGCGCGGCAATGGCGCCGTTGACCGCGTTTTCCCAGGTGTCGTGCTCCGAGAGCATGATCGGCAGCTTGATCATCTCTTCGGCTTTCAACTCATGGGCTGTGACGCTGTACAGAATGTTCGACCTGAAGCGCGGGGTCGCCGTGAACTCGACGATGGCGCACGGATTCACTCGCGCCTGCATCTCCCGCGTCAGTCCGGTGACGGCGTTGTGGGCCTCGTCCACGATCATGAGCGGGCGGTGGACGTGGAGCAGGTTGGCGAACGAGAATTTGACCGCGCCATCTTCCAGCTTCTCCAGGTCTGGAGCGGTGGTGGGCAGAGTGGAAAAGTGCGGCTCCATCTCCTCGTGGTGGGCGTAGACCTTGCGGCCCTCGGTGCTTTTTACCCTTAGGGTTTGAATCGTACCGACCACGACGCAGCAACGGTCGCGGAGGTCGTGCGGTCGGATATGGGTAAAGTCGGCGATGTCGAACACCCGCACCCGACCGTCAAACGCTTCGTCCAACGCCTTTCGATAAGCGTGGCGGCTATTCTTCAACGCCTCTGCCGTCTGCCGTCGGATGGTGTTCGTCGGCACCAGCCAAAGGACCAGGGGATAGTCCTTTTCGATCCAGGCGTCGCGGGCTGTGCAAATGACGTAAGCGCCCAGGATGGTCTTGCCACCGCCAGTGGGCAGACGCAGGCAGACGTAGGGCACGTTCGGCAGACCTTCCAGCGGTCTGTAGGCTCCGGCGTAGCGCCCCAGCCGTCCGGCTTGTTCGGGCTCTTTCGTGATCGCCTCGTAGGCGTTCTTCGGCCCAGCGATGCGCGCCTCTTCGAAGAAGCGACAAAGGAGGGAGAGGGTGTCGGTCTGATACTGCTTCAGCTTCATGAAGCAGGTTGCCTGGGCTTGCTGGCTTCCGGCCCGCACAGTTGATGGGGGAGCTACGGCCGGAAGGTCCAGCTAACCGCGTCAGTCGCTAGCTACCGATAATTGGAGGTCGCTCAGCAGATCGGTGGCTTTCTTGATCAGCTTGTCAGTCGCTTTGAGAGGCTTGCGAGTTTTTAGCTCCTTGATGGGTGGCTCGCCGTAACCTTCTTCCTTCAGATAAATGATGGTGGCGGCAAGCTCCAAGACTATTTCGGAAACCCCCTCCATCTTTTCCAGCCGTGCACGAGCATCGGCAGCCGGCAAATTACCCAGGTTGTCCGGATCGCTACAAGGCTCTTTCAGCTTGAAGATCGAATATGGGACACCATACCCGCCAAGCTTCTCCTCGATTTCAATCCGACCTTCGGCCAATGCATCCTCCCACCCATAGGCGAGCTCGAAGGAGTAAGGGCCGTAATAGTGATAGGTAAACGGCAGCCCAAATTCTGCCCCGCATTGGTCCAGAAGGTAGGCCTCCTTCTGCAGCCGGGTCCGGTCGACCGATTTCCCACGACTAAGCTTGATCAGATTGACTGCAATTTCTTCGGCATTCATTGTTGGATCTCCTCCCGCATTAACCTACGAAGAGCAAACGCCATGCGATTCGGTCCGTCTCGTTTTGATGTGCGTCGTACCCGCCACCGAAAACGACAAGCCCATGGACTGGGTCGCGGATGCGCTGGGTTTCTTTGTCGCTCATGCGGACTCTGAGTAGCTGTCCGGCAATGCTTCAGATTGATGAAGCGGATAGCGTCTGGCCTTGGATTGCAGCTTGCACCGGTTTCCAGTCCATAATCGGCGATTCCCAATGACCTACATCCGCACCTTTACGTCGTAGGGCGTCTGCTTGAAGGTGATGCCTGCCTGCTCGAGCGTGGAAGGTGTCAGGCGCGATTGCTCAGCGTAGATTGTCAGCAGGTAGTCGGGATTGTCCCTAACGAAGCCGGGATGTGCCTGGGCGACTTTCTCTCGGATGGCGCCAAGCGTTGCGCGGGTCAGCACGTTGCCACTCCCCGGCCTTTTGTCCCCGAGGATGCCGTTGTAGAGCAAACCATAAGCCCGGCCGTCATGCAGTCCCAGGAAGGGCGATCCGTCGGCACCGTTCCAGGCCCGGTCCGTCTCGCTGAACCATAGGTGGGCAGCCAGCACGGGAAAGCGGATGTCCCGCTGGATGCGGCCCTCCGCGTCGAACACGGGCGGCCCGAGGCGGTAGAAGCGGAACCCACCCCCACCCTGCCAACCGACGCTCTTGGAGATACCTCCTGGCTCCCCTTCGATGACCTTGTTCAAGCGTGGGACGCAGTGGGTAACGGCGTGCTCACCCATCTCCACGCCGATCCAGCGCCGTCCCATCTTGTGCGCGACGGCCGCAGTGGTGCCGGACCCGAGGAAGGAGTCGAGAACGAGGTCGCCGAGCTTGGTGGTGGCTTCAAGTATGTAGCTGACTAATCCTTCTGGTTTTGGGAAAGAGAACTTATTTTGAAGTCCAAACAAGCGCATGCTCTCGTATGTGCCGTGCTGGGTGTAATGACCTTCGATTATGGTTTGCGGTTTGCGTTGTCTTTCTTCTCCTCTCTCATCTCTAAGGTATTGCTTGTACGAAACGACTTTTTTCCCTTTTCTACTAGAAATCACTAAGTCCCCATCTGTAAGCGCTCTGTGGGAACGTTCTCTTGACCATTGCCACTGCTTTTCCGGCCAGATCTCTTCGCCATTTCTCAAGACGATTGGGTATCTGAGGTTAGGACGGTCATCCATACTCGTTGTTGCCAATGGTTGCAACCGATAGGGTCCCCTATCCGCAAATTTTTCGTCCCTAAACTTGTAATACTTCCTCACGATACCGGGATCAGGAGGCAAGAACATCTCAGGGAACTTGCTCATGTCCTTCGTGAAACAAAGGACTTCTTCGTGAAGACCCACAAACCACTTTGCCTTGGCACCGCCACCGTAGCTCTTTTTCCAAATGAATGAGGTAAGGAAGTTTGACCTTCCAAACACCTCATCCATAAGAACCTTGAGATAGTGTACTTCGTTGTCGTCAATCGAAACCCAAATTGAGCCATCCTCCGCCAGCAGTTCGCGCAACAACTCAAGGCGTGGCCACATCATCGCCAGCCACTTGCTGTGTTCGAGATTGTCATCGTAGTGCTCGAAAGCCGACCGGGTATTGTAGGGCGGGTCGATGTAGATACACTTCACTTGGCCGGCGTAAAATGGCAGTAGTGCCTTCAACGCTTCCAGATTATCGCCCTGAATCAGGATGTTCTCGGAATCCGGCTCTCCCGCGGACAAGTCGCGTGCCTCCTCCAACAACCGAAAGGGCACACGCGACGCCGCGCGAAGGTCCTCCTCTCTTGTCAGCCAGTGCAGAGTGGGCATGGGTGACTATCTGTTACACATCGTACGTCACGTTATTGCAAGAAGTGTAAGAGTCGTTGTTCCAAGGAATTCACGTTTTTGGTTTCACACTCCCATACGACGTAAACCGACCACCCCAACTGCTCGAGGGCAGAGATTGAACGCTCGTCGCGCGCTCGATTTTTGGAAATCCTGTCTTTCCAGTACTTGGTTCGCGTTTTCGGCAAAGATGCCCGCACACAGTTTTCGTGCCCATGCCAATAACAACCATGCACGAAGATTACCTTTCGTCTACTCGGAAACACGACATCTGGAGAGCCGGGAAGGTCGCCACGGTGAATTCTGTATCTGTAGCCTTTTGCAAAAAGGAGTTTTCTGACGACCAACTCAGGAGCTGTGCCTCGCTGTTTCACATGTTTCATGCGAAACGACACGCTCTCGTCAACGTCACAAGTCTCCCCGTCTCTCATTGGTCTTTCGCTTGCAAAAAGGCGAGCAACTCCATTTGGCATTGACGCGATACTACTTCAGCGAAGTCGCATGGCAGCGCGTTTCCAATTACGTTGCAGACGTGTTCCATATACGGCGTATCAAACCGATAACTCTCTGGAAAGGATTGAAGTAAAGCAGCTTCACGAACCGAGATTGTTCTATCCTGCACTGGATGTCCAAATCGGCCTTTACTGAATGTCGTACATCCACCGGTGATCGTAGGCGATGGCTGATTCCATTCCATGCGGCCGTAAACGTTGGTGAAGCCTGTGTAACCGCCTTGATGGCAATTCGGTCTTAATGTCTCCGGAATACTCGTCCAAGCCTTTCCTGCTTTCGCGAGCTTCATACGCATCACGTTCTCCGGCGACAGCGTTCGCACGACATGCCAATCCGACCGCTGGACTTGGCCACGCTTCCTAGCGTCTTGCAGGGTAATTGGTTCAACCATGTGGCCGATTGCATCTTTCACGGTCCTCCAGTGAGGCAGTGCATTTTTACCACCCCTGGAATGCGTTGGCTTGGGTAGCCCAATTTCGAAACCAAGCCCGCCGAACAACACCAAGCGCCGGCGAAACTGCGGAACCCCATAGTCGGCAACTTCCAAAACGTCCTCCGTCAGACGATAACCGAGATTCCGAAGTTGACGTTTTAGTTCCCTATACAGCACGTTTCCCTTCTTGGCTAATCCAGGAACGTTTTCCATCATTATTGCCCTTGGCTGTATCTCTAGGGCCAAACGAGACATTTCAAAAATCAACGAGTTCCGATGGTCATCTCTCCGGTACTTGGTGGTCAAGCTGGTGAAGCCTTGACAAGGTGGACAACCTGCCAACAAGTCAATACTCTTCTGCCCAGTCAGCTTCAGCAGGTCATTTCCCGATACGGTGGTTACGTCCTGTTTCAAAGCGTGAACTTCTGGGTGGTTCGCCCTATAGGTCGCGTAGGCATTTTCTTCGATTTCAATTGCCGCCACCACGTCAAAGCCGGCTCGCTTCAGCCCGACGGTCAAGCCACCCCCCCCCGCATAAACGTCGATTGCTTTTAGCGACATGCTAACGACTGTCCCCACCCGAAATTAGAGTGCGTTGTCTCCTGGCCTCTGCCAAGAAGTCCTGGTGCACGGTCTCAGTTCGCAGCAAAAAATCTCTCCAATTAATGTGCGTCAGTTTTCCCCTTGCTAGATAGCCATCGTACGCTGCCTGCTGAGCTCCCGTTAGGGACAGATCTTCGCACACAAGCGTAACGTGGAAGTCATGGAAAAATTTCTGAAAGTCAGAGTTCTTTTCATCTTCCAGGAATGACTGCATGCAATCGTGGTACGTGACGATTCTGTCCATCTCATCGTTCTTCAAGGCGTGTCCGGGTCTCTTTATCTCAACAATCTGAGCTATTCCCTCCTGACTTGACAATACAAAATCTGGTTTCTTTCTCGGATTCTGAAAGTCAGACAGCGAAATTACTCGCCCTGTTTCCTTTTCGTAATACTTCTCGAACTCCTGCCTCAGTCTACTGAGCGACTGGTTTGCGATTACCGGTGCCCATTCGGGATTGATAAGCCAAGGTGCATCCTCGATGAGGTGTTGAAGGCTGTCTTCTTGGGTGCTCTCTTCGTCTTTCAGTGTCTCCAAACGCTTGATCACCTTCAGGCGATCTTCGGCAATCCGGCCGAACGAGGAAAGCTCCGCGATGCGTGCAGTTCGTAGGAGAGAGCTAAGCGCCGCAAGAGGAGTTTCAGTTTGTTCCGCGGCATCTTTCATCATTTCGTCGAGAGTAACGTGTGGGGCTAGGGTTATGCTCAGATCGACCAGATTACCTGCCACTTCGTCGTCTCTTGCTTCGGCCAAGCTGATGCTGCGACCGAGCGTTTTGGCCACCTTGATTGCCTGCTCTCTAATGTCTTTTTGGCTTTCAGATGGGTAACTATCCTGGACACGCTCTTCGACACGTCCAGTTTCAAAGAACAAATCCAATGCGGTTCTTCTCATCGGGTCCCGTGACAGAGTGCCAATTCGCGAAACTATACGCTGGCCCCATGTTTGAAACGCCTGCCCGAGTTCATCAGACCAAAGAATGTCCCGACGGTCCGTCTGAATCAAATCATCGTCTTCATCAAGCCAATCTGCATACAGCTCACCAACCAGATAAGAACGGATGCTGTGCTCTCCAGTAAAGCCGGCACGTCTATTGAATACCGACGTTTGAGCGGCAATTTTCCCACGGCAATAAATTCTTACTCCCGCCATCAAATCGTCTTTGTATGGCTCTTTGGAATAAGCTATCCATCCCGTTATGGGATAGAAGATTCCGTCATGATCAAAGCCTGCTTGAAGATCGGCAATCGGATCGCCTTCTGGACCAATGACTTGCGTAGAGTTTGGCTCATACTTCTGAAACGTGATGCGCGTATTCGGCATCGTCTCAACGTCAAACGCGCCAACTGCTCGCCTACTGGTTTCGGAGGAAGTCTGGGTGTTGTCCTCAAGAACTATTTTCCAGTTCTCAGTTTGAATGCCAAATCGCTGAGCAATTTGGCGTGAGAGAACGTCAATGCCCGGAACCATTCGATAATTGAACTGCCTCAGTATTATTGTCGTTCCAGGTTGATCGCTAAGCGTATCGTCACGTTCGCCGACCGTTGGCTTGTACGGTTCGCCTGGTTCGTCATTCTCTGCAACGATGTCGTCATAGTTCAGGACGATGTGAGACGTTAAATATCCGCGATGTTCCCCTCCGTTGGTCTGCTTGACCTTTTCACCGCCTGCGCTGACTACTTCGATGATCTTGCAGATTCCGAAGGGCGCCAGCTTGCCAACACCTTTTCTTCCCATAACTTTCCGCCCAAAGTGCCGAGAAGTTGAGCCGCGACGTGGGTCGGCTCGACGCTCGGCACCAACGACCAGAAAAAACTCTTGCATCTGGTCCGGCGTCATACCGGTACCGTCGTCCACGACTTCAATCGTGAGTCCTTTGTCGGAGAACGAACCACCTGCCTTTGAGGCAAGATACTGTCCCATGGGGGCGCTTATGGTGACCTCGTTTGCATCGGCATCGTAGGAATTTGCAATAAGCTCGGCGATGACCGCGGACACTTTGTCGTAGAGTTTCACGCCGAGCTTGTCGACCGTGAGTCGAGATATCCTCATGACGTATTCGTTACTCATTGTCCGCCTCCATTCGAGGGCCTCAATTAACCAGGCCCAGGATCATCTCCTCCTCGATATCCAACAAGCGGCCCACTTCAAGCAGCCGGCCCTGAGAAATCTCTCCGCGCCACCAGGCTTCCAGAGCCAACGAAAGAATCTGCTGATTCAACGCATGGTCCCCCCGCACCTCGGCTTCAGATTCATCAACGTCGGAAAGATCTCTTACAGCTCGCAAATAGCGGTGGGCGTCTGCGGTGTGGTCGAGAAGGGTTTGAGTTTGTTCGGCGCTCACGAGGTTCAAGCCGCGTAGCCGCCATACTCCCGCTGGATAGCTCGCGCCAAAATGCCGGGCTAACAGCACAGCATCTGCGTAGGTGACATGCTGTGAGCGCGCCGGAATTCGCAATGCGCCGCGGATACCCTCCTGGGTGACGGCATCCAGCGCAGCTTCCTCGTGGCGGGCCCCTCTTCCTTTGCCCAGGTTGTGCAGGAAACCTCGTACACCCTCTTCAGGCATCAGGAAGGCTGCTGCAAAGGCGTTGGCCCGCTGTTCGGCCCTCGTCTTGGCGTTCTGAACACTGGTAACGGTAGCGGGGTCGTCGCGGTCCATCAGCGCATGACCATATTCGTGTGCGTAAGAAAACCGCCGCCGTACCGGCGATTGGCCGAGGTTGGCCAAAATAGCCACGCCGAACTCGGGACTGCTCAGAAACAGGCCGGAGATTTCAATCGGAAACTGCAGTGCGGCCGTCCAAATACGCTGGTAGGCCAGGGTCTCGGGTACTTTAACGGGCGCGTTACCCAAGTCGAGCCGCCGCCTTTCCTGCTCCGCCACAAGCTGTCCCTGGGCAATGGCCCGTCCCACTGACCGCGGAGCCGGCAACTCGTAACGTGGCAGGGAGTCGGCAGACCTGAGGCCAATCAGTTTTCGAAGCGAAGCTCCTTCTCTCAACAAACGCAGGCAACGCGACGCTTGCTTCTGCACGACCTCGCTTTGCAGGCCTGGATCGGCGCGAAAGAGCGTGACGACCGGGTCTTCCTCTTCAAACGGGATGTTCGGGTTGACGAACCATTCGAGCGACCGTCCGTACAAGTCCGCAAGACGGGTCAACTCAAGCGTGGAGATCTGCCGCTGGCCGGACTCCATGAGGCTGATTGCAGACCGCTGTAGGCCGAGCGCTGCACCGGCCGTCTCCTGGATGATCTGCCGGCTTTCGCGTGCCAGTCGCAGTCGTTTCCCGATCGCTTCGGGAGTAATGACCACCTTCCACCTCCGAGTTGTTGGACATGTCCTGCGTCTGCCTAGGAACTGCGACAGACAATCTGGCAGTAGTTTGCATAATCACACTCATTATGTCATTAATCGACTAATAGAGTTCTGAAATAACACGTATTGAAAACAAATACTGAAGGTGCAGATTCGTATTCGGTGCAAAGGACAAATCTATCGGGAGGCTGGCAAGGTAGGTAATCGGCTGCCGAACGTAGAGGTAGCGTCTTGAGTCGTATCAGAATGGAACCTGTCCAAAGATTGCCGGGGAATGACCACCATAGATGCGAGTTTCGTCGTTCTCTGCTTCAAGCCTTTGTTCGCCGCGATTCCATCCAGAAATATTGGGCGTGAAGAAGATTGGGGAAGCGGTATCCGCCTTTGACCTCGGGATCGGTTTCCAGGATGCCGAGCCGTTTCATGCGTCGAAGAAAGTTGTCCATCACGTTTCCCTCCTCGCCTGTCAGGCGATCCAAGAGTTCCGATCTTCGAAAGCGCGTCCGAGGCTCGTCAGACATTTTTCGGAGTATGGATCGATAACGCTCACTGCGGATGGCGCTGAACACCTGGGGTTCCAGCAGCTTGCGGCCGGTCACTTCGGCAGCGGTCAAGATGCCTTCCATGACTTCACATGAATCGATTTCCAGACTCCGTGCCGTGTGCCAGACGGCGTCACCGATCTCGTGTGCCAAAACCGGAAGCCCGCCGGTGCACCGGACGAGTTCGCGCATATCGGTGGTAGCGACCCTTGCGTTCACGGAATGGAACGACTTCCGGTAGAAGTCCATGGCTTCATCGTCTGACCAGGGGGCGATGTCGATCAACTCGAAAACGCGGGCAAGGGAGGGTTGCTTCGATACCAGTTCCTGGCGTCTCTCCTCCAGTCCAACCACCAGAATGCAGAGAGGCATTTTCCGTCGGGATGTGGAGATCTCGTCCACGGTGCCTTTAAGCCAGTTGGCGAAGAATTCGGATCCCGCGAGACCGTTGATATCGTCGAGAATGAGAAAGAGAGTGCTCTTGTGGCCCTTGAGACTGTCCAGAAGACGGGTGACCGTCGGCACAAAGTCATGGGCGAGTGTCGACAAGTCACTATCCTTGAGACTCAGTTCCAGCGTGACACCGAACAGGCCGACCCTTCGGACGTGGTTTCCAAAAAAGTTCCTGATTTGCTCATGCCAGGGTTTGTCCATGCTTTCCTTCAGGAGGCGGTCGAAGGTCCTTCGAAGCATCTCGTTCAAATCCTCAACACCGCCGAGAATGACATGGCATCCTGCGACTTGGCTCTCGTGCTCGGAAAGGTGGCGCACGAATGAAGCCAGGGAACTCTTGCCAATACCTCGTGCGCCACTCACAAAGCCGATTCGGAATTTTCCTTCAGAGCTGGCTTTCACCATGCCGCGCAGGCGTTCGACCTCACGGATGCGCCCGATAAAAAACTCAATCGGCACGGGTTGTCCGGGTCGGAACGGACTCGTTTCAGGATTCATCTGACACAGTCCTTCACTTGAACTAAAGCCACCAGTTCATAAGGCAGGATTTTTTAGTGGAAAGGATAGCATAACCGGACGAAGCCGCCTTCGGGAGCTGAACCGACGGGAAAGGGAACCGGCTGGGGCGCATTGTCCCTCCAACAGCCGATGGAGTGTACTGGAGGTAGCGGGCTGTCGGAGTATCGCTTTAGTCGGTTAAGGGTGCGCATCAGCTATCTTCCTCCGGGACTTCTGACATGGCTTCTTCGTATTCGGCGATCCATTGTTCGGCTTCTTCTTTGGTGTAGGAGCCGGTAATGGCGTACGCGTCTTCCGGTAGTTGATGACTTCGGGGCTTGCCGATGTGCTGTTGCAGCTCCTCTCGCAACGTATTCGCTGTCTCATCAGACAAGCCTCTTACGCGAGAGTCCATGTCTTGGTCTGAGTGCAGTCCGCCCCCGAAAATCGCAAGAGACAGGTCGTTTTCCCGGCCAATTGACCGTCTAATGCGTTGTGCAAAAGTTTCGTCGGGGAGTAGTTTGTATCCAACTCCCTGCAGTCGTGCCTGGCGAAGGTCAGCCTCGTGCAACTCCGTGTTCCGGAGAATCCCACCTTGCAATTCGGCGTTCCCCGCTTCCATGTCGAAAAAGATTGCCCTGTGCATGTATGCCCAAGAAAGATCAGCTCCTCGTAGTCGGGCTCCCGCGAGGTTTGCGGCCTGCAGTTGTGCGCCATCAAGCATGACCATTTGTAGTTGGGCACTGCGTAGACTGGTCTCTTGCAAGTATGCCTCGATAAGGTCTGCCCCATGTAGCTGGGCCTTATCAAGGATCGCGCCGTGCAGCCGCGCCTTTCGAAGAATAGCTCTTCTTAAATGGGCCCGGGTCAGTTCGACCTTTTCCAAACGCGCCCCCGGAAGATTGGCCCCGTTCAGCCAACTTCCATGCAGGTCTATGTGGAGACCCTTGAAGACCGTATGGTCCTGCACAAAAAGCAAAGTCAGCAGGCTCTGGACTTCCTCCGAGGGGTTGCCCTTGTGCTTCTTCCGATACTTATCTTCGCTAGTTGTCCGCCGGATATGGGCGCAGAGAATGTCGAACACACTCTGGCGTAACTCGCGAGTGTCTTCTGCAAGATGGAAGAGTTCGTAAGCCCCACCCAGGCGCACGGAAGCAGAGGTATGACCCAGGTGCTCGATGGCGTTCTTAAGGCGTTCCTGTCGCTGTCCCTGCTCGGTGTTCTGGTTGGCTCTTGCGTGTTGTTCCGTGGCTTTAGCTTGTGCGGTTGCGGATTTCTCCATCGCCTTGGCCCGTCTGTGAGACGCTACGACTTGCAGGACGAACAGGACACCACCCATGCTGATCCCCAGGAATTTCAGAATCTCGAATTTGTCGCATGTTCCGAATCGTCTGAAAGCCCATGTGGGGTTGTCCCAGAACATGACGGCCAGGAATAGCACCAACAAGAGAGCTAGAGTTCCGATAAGAGTGTTTTCCGTGCTCGATAAACGTTTCATCGCGAATATCCAGGCCGCCTGCGCCCTCGTCCATCCAAGGCGTAAACAATGGATTTGTGTGGTACTGGTAGAATTTGGCTGGGTTGTGCCCTCTCCACTCAAAACCCCAAGTCGGGCCCAGATGTTTACCCTTTGTGCATCACATTGGGCGTGTCGGCATGTTTTGGGCAGCCGTCAGTGACTTCCGTAAAGCCGCCTTCCTCACACCAGGATCTCCGGCAGTTGGCCGAGGCTTTCAATGACGCCGTCCGCTTGAGGGTCGAGATTCTTCTCGTCTTCGGGCTGATACTTGCCTGTTTGGACCAGGATTGTTCGCAGGCCCACTCCCTGGGCGCCGCCAATGTCGGATTCCCAGTCGTCTCCCACCATGGCCGCATGATGAGGGGGCAGTCCCAGGTGGGAGAGCGCCAGGCAGAAGAACTCCTGCGAGGGTTTGCCCACCACCTGGGCGCTGCGTCCGGTGGCGAACTCCAGGGCGGCTACGAAGGGTCCCATGTCCAGCGTGAGTTTGCCTCGGGTCAGCCAGTAGCGGTTCTTCTGCAGGGCGATCAGCTCCGCGCCGTCCATCAGCTTGCGGAAGACGCGGTTGAGCAGGTCGAAGGTGAACCCTTCCATCAGGTCGCCCAGGACCACGAAATCCGGCTGGTCCTCGTCCAGTTTCAGGCCCTGGAACTCCTGGATGGAGTCGCCCCGGGTGACCACCCAGCAGCGGGCCTCGGGATGACGCCGCAGCATGAGGCTGGCTGCCACCGGAGCCGTGAATATCTCAGAGGCATCGGACTCGATGCCCAGGTCGCCGAGCTTGTCCCGGATGGTTTCCCGCCGCTTGTTGGTGGTGTTGGTCACAAAGCGAAGCCGAAACCCGCGCTCCCTGAGGGCGGCGATGGTCTCGGCGGCTCCGGGAATAAGGCGGTTGTCCTCATAGACGGTGCCGTCCAGGTCGAGCATCAAGCCGCGCAATCCGGTAAGTGTCGCCGTCATCTTCCCCTTCAGGCTAGAAACGGTATCCGATTCCCATTTCGAAAGAGCGGGAGGCGGGCGTATCCAGGTAACCGACAATGTGCGAGTACCCGCCTCGCAAGACAAGCTGGGGAGTCAGGCTCACCAGCAGACCCGCCCGAACAAGCATGGGGGTTGCGGATACCGAATCCCTGCGGTCCACGAATTCTTCGGCACGAACCAACAGGCTGCTTCCATCGGGCTGCCCACGTTCATCAACGGGCCGATACCGGATCCATTGACGCTGATGCTCCCAGCCAAGACCGCCGCCCAGGTAGAAGGAGAATCGGTCCCGTCTCCACAGCCGGACGATCGAAGGCAGAACGGCGATCAGTCGTTGGGTCGTGAGATCTTCATTGCGAACCTGAGGGTTCGCTCTGTAGAAATTTGAGTAGGGGTGGTCGGAATAGGGGCCATGGAGCCCTTCATTGACCTCCAGGCGGCTGGTGACGACATCCGTCAACACGGCCCAGCGGGACCCCAGGGGAAGCAGGACCCCCGCGCCGGCCTGCGGGTTCCATTCGCCCCCCTTCAAGAGGTTCGACCGGTTTCCAAAGTGGTAGGCGCCGGTCAGTCCGTAGACCTCCAAGGCGGGGCCGCGCTGTTGTGAACGAAGCGATCCCCCACTGAGCAGCAGCAAGGCTATCGGTGCAAGGATGGCCGGCCACCCAGGCAGTCGCTTTGCAGCCACGATTCGCGCTGGAGTTTTCATGGGCTTCTTCCCGACTCTATCAGATATCCCTGGATGAGCGTGAAATAGGAGGCCCAACTTCTCCCAAAGCGGACTCTTCACGTGCTACTCACACCGGACACTTCACATGTTACCGAGTCGCCCGGGGCGAGGTTTGACACCCCCCAACCGCTGTGCTACTTTCCGGCCATGCTTGCCAACCGTCAATTCCTGGTGATTTCAGCCCTGCTGTTGTCATGGGCCGCGGTGAGTTGCGGGAATTCCAGCCGCCCCGCCGCCGACCCGGAAATGGCGGCCCGGGAGGAGGCCTACCGGGAACAGGTGACCCTCTCCAGCCTGGGACTGGCCAAGGGGGAAAACTTCCTGGGGGACGAAATCTTCTACGTGGAAGGGACTCTGACCAACGATGGGGAGAGCACCATTCGGAAGGTGGAGTTGACCTTCCGTTTCAAGGACTCCCTCGACCAGGTGGTCCTGAAGGAAGCGCGCACGGCCCTGGAGTATCGGGGAAAGCGCGGGATCGCTCCGCAACAGGCCGCCGAGTTTCAGGTGGCCTTTGAAAACCTTCCCCGGGACTGGAACTACGTGGTTCCGGAGGTGCAGGTCAGCGGGATCGGCCTCCAGTAGGACATTGGAACAAACCGCCGCCGGCCGGCGGGCTACCAGCCCTGGCTCAAGCGGTCGGCCAGGTAGGGCGGCAGACCGACCTCTCTCATCTTTTGCTGGGTGTGCTCGACCGGGTACTCCACCCTCCGACATCATCACTCGACGACCACCCCGGCCCGGCTCAGGGCGAGCCTGAGTTGCTGCTCGGAGTGGAAGCAGGTGGCTACAATTCCGGCCTGCCGGGCGGCTTCGACGTTTTCGGGCCGGTCGTCGGCAAAGAAGATCTCTTGGGGGAGAACTCCCGCCCGATCGATGGCGATCCGATAGATGGAGGGTTCCGGTTTCAGGCAGCCCAGCTCATAGGAGAGGAGACGCTCCTCAAACTGGCGGACCAGGGGATAGTTTTTCCAAATGTACTCGAAGTGGACTTCATTGACGTTGGAGAGCATCAGGAGCCGGTAGCGGCGCTTCAGGCTGAGCAGAAAGGACTCCGGCAGCAGCGGATCGGGCAGGAACAGCGAAGTCCAGAGCTGTTCGAACTCCTCGATTGAGACGTCCAGCCGCAGGCGGGCGCTCATGGTCCGGTAGAAGTCCAAACGAGAATAGTGGCCGCGGTCGAAAAGCAACAGGGGTTCCCTGTCGGTCAGGACTTGCTTGATTTCAGGCATCGACAGTGCGGAGCGTGTTCCGAGCGAGGCCAGCGGAATGGCTGGGTCATAGTCGATGATGACTTTGCCCATATCCAGGCAGATCACTTTAATCATGGCGGGGATGAAATTGAAACATTGTCTGGTGGGTCATCCGGCGTCACCGACGGCCTGCATCAACCCTCGCATGTAACCGACGGCAAACAGGCGGCCCAGCATGGTGTAGCCGGCCTCGCCTTCTTCTTCGCCCGCCAGTTGAGGAACGTGGTCGGGCCGCATGGGGCCGTCGAAACCGATGTCGCGGTAGGCTCGCATGGCTTCCACCATGTCGGTCTGCCCCTCGTCGTGAAAGGTCTCCACGAACCGGCTGCTTGTCCCTCGGATGTCCCTGAAATGGACGTAATTGATGTGAGGCCCCAGCCGCCGGATGGTGGAGGGGATATCGGCTCCCATCTCGGCGAAGGTCCCCTGGCAGAAGCAGATGCCGTTGGCAGGACTTGAACTCAGGCCGATGAGGCGTTCGAAACTTTCGACGCTGTTCATGATGCGGGGATAGCCCTGGAAGTTGGAAATGGGAGGATCGTCCGGATGCATGGCCAGGGTGACCCCGCATTCCTCGGCCACGGGCAGGATTCTCTCCAGGAAGGTGTCCAGGTTCTCCCAGAGGCGGTCGACCGAGGGCCGGTCCGCCTGGGTGAAAGAGGGCTGCGGCAGGTTGCTCAGGTCGAAGCCGGTGACCAGGGCGCCTCCGCGGCCCGGTTCATCGACCGAGGTCCGGGCCCAGTCGCCGCCGGCAATGAAGTTGTAGCAGAGCAGGCCGATCCCGGCCCGCCCCATGTTGCCGATCAGGGTCTTCATCTGCTCGATCTCGGCATCACGCCGGGGGCCGCCAACCTTGATGTCCTCGATGGGCAGGTAGCCCTCGATCACCGGGACCCGCAATCCGAAGGACTCGATCCTGGCCTTCTGATCGGCCAGGTCCGAGTATTCCAGTCCCGGAAACCGGATGACCACGTCGGAAACCCCCACCTGGCTCGCCAGTCGGAGGTGGTGGTCGGAAATGGGGGTCAGCACGATGCCAATACGCATGGGACTCCTCGCAGGGTGTCGGCCAGGGTGGGCAAAAGGACTCGAACCGCGGTCGCGGCTGTTGGGCGCCCCTATTGTAACCTGATCTCCGTCTGCACGGCTATGCCAGCGCGGGGTCCACAGGCCCGCGGTTCGTCTCACCTCGAAACAAACCCGTTCCCCCGGATCGCAAAGCGCCACGGCTTGGACAGCCAGGGCTGGGGCGTCTGCCCCAGTCCGATGCGCGGCGTGGCCGCCACGGAGGATGGCGCCACCACCGCCCCCCTGGCCAGCCTGAGCGGTGAGGCGGGCCTGCAGCAGTCCAGTCCGTTTTCTTCCCGGGCAATCCCCAGGGCCCGGGTCAGCTTGGCCGGGCCGTTGGCCAGTTGGGACAGCGCCTTGCCGCCCCGGCGGTCCTGCATGCGGGCAATTCCCTCCAGAGGCTCAATGGCCCGAATGAGCACCGCCGCCGGGAATCCCTCCGCCTCGGTCACCAGGTTCAGCATCCAGTGCATGCCGTAGGTGAAGTAGACGTAGGCGAATCCCGGGGGACCGTACATGATCTCGGTTCGCGGGGTTCGGCCCGCTCTGGCGTGGCAGGCCAGGTCCCTCTCGCCGATGTAGGCTTCGGTTTCGACGATGGCCCCTGCCAGCAGGGTCCCGCCCAGTCTTCGGATGAGGCGGCAACCCAGCAGCTCACGGGCAACCGTTTGGGTGGGACGGTGGAAAAAGGATCGTGGCAGGAAATCGTGTTGGCGGGGAGGAGGAGGCAGAGGAGGCAAGGGTCGTTTCCCGGTCGGGCCTACTCCACCCAGTCGGCGATGAAGATGTTGGTCTCGCCGCGAACTTTTCCGTGGCGGTTGGAGGCGAAGACCAGTTGCTTTCCATCCGGGGAGAACATCGGGAACCCGTCAAAAGTCTCCTCGAAGGTGACCTGTTCCAGGTTGGTTCCGTCGATGTCGATCAGGTAGAGGTCGAAGTTGCGGCCCCTGGGGTCGCCCAGGTTGGAGGCGAAGATGATCCGGCGGCCGTCCGGATGGAAGAAGGGACAGAAGTTGGCGGCGCCGTTGCGGGTCACCTGAACCCGGCCGGTCCCGTCGGCATTCATGACGAAGATGTCGAGCTGGTTCGGCTGGATCAGGTTCCGGCTCAGCAGGTCCGTGTACTTGGCTTTGGCAGCCTCATCGGTGGGGTGGGAGGCCCGGTAGACGATCTTCCGGCCGTCGGGGGAGTAGAAGGCGCCTCCGTCGTAACCGAGGGTGTGGGTAAGCCGTTGAACCTCCGACCCATCGGTGTTCATGGAGTAAAGCTCCAGGTCGCCGTCCCTCATGGAGGTGAACACGATCCTTTCCCCGTCGGGAGACAGGGTGGCTTCGGCGTCGTAGCCCGGAGTGTCGGTCAGTCGGGTGAGGCCCTGGTTGAAATCGGAGAGAAATATGTCGTAGTCGGGGTAGATGGCCCACACGTACCCCTGGGAAAAATCGGGTCTGGGCGGACAACTGTCGCTGCCCAGATGGGTGGATCCGTACACGAAATGCTGGCCGTCCTTGAGGAAATAGGCGCAGGTGGTGCGGCCCTTGCCGCTGCTGACCCGGGTGATGCCGCTGCCGTCGGTGCCCATCACGAAGATCTGGTCGCACTGGCCGCCGTCGCGGGTGGCTTGAAAGATCAGGCGTTGGCCGTCGAAGGAAAAGTAGGCTTCGGCATTCTCGCCGCCAAAGGTCAGTTGACGCAGGTTACTCAGGCGTCGTTCGGCGGTTGCGTCCGCGGTTGCGGGTTCATCCTGCGCCTGGCAGGCGGCCAAGGCCAGCAGCAAACACGCAAGCGCCATCGGTGCAGCCCAGGGGAATTTCATGTCGCCTCATCCTGTTGCCTCGGCCGACCGGGGTCACTCCTCTTCCCACGCGGCCTGGATGCTATTGTAGGCAACCTCCACCAGCGTTTTCAATTGGGGCCGGGTGATCGAAAGCGGGGGCATCAGCACGACGGTGTCGCCGAGGGGCCTCAGGAGGACGCCTCGCCGCCGGGCTTGCAAGACCACCCGATGACCCATGCGGCGTCCCACCGGAAAGGGCTGCCTGCTGTCGCGATCCCGGACCAGCTCGATCCCGACCATGAACCCCAACTGCCGGACGTCCCCGACGCAGGGCAGCTCCCACATGCGCCGCAGCGCCCTGGCCAGGGTGCCGATCTTTCCCTGCAACTTCTCCAGGGTCTTCTCCTTGCTGAAGACCTCCAGGTTGGCCAGGGCCGCCGCGCAGGCCAGCGGATTTCCCGTGTAGGTATGCCCGTGAAAAAAGGACTTGAATTCCTCGTACTCGCCCAGAAAGGATTCGAAGATCTCCTGGCTGGTCAGGGTGGCCGCCAGTGGAAGCGTGCCTCCGGTGATTCCCTTGGCCAGGGCCACAAAATCCGGCCGGATGCCCTCGTGTTCCAGGGCCAGGAATCTGCCGGTTCTGCCGAACCCGGTGGCCACTTCATCCAGGATCAGGTGAACCCCGAAGCGCCGGGTCAACTCGGCCAGCCCCCCCATGCAGCCTTTCGGCATGGGCACCATTCCCCCCGCTCCCTGGATCATGGGTTCCACCACCAGGCCGCAGATCTCGCGATGGCGCGTCCGCAGCACCTGCTCGACCTCGCTGAGGTGATCGATATCAGGGTGCGGCGGCTGTTTTCCCGGGGGGCATCGGTCGCCATGGGGGTAAGCCACCTTGATGGTGGGAAACAGAAGGGGACGAAAGATCTCGTGGAAGAGCCGGACGCCGCCCACGCTCACCGACCCCAGGGTGTCCCCGTGATAGGCGTTTGAGAAGGCCACGAACTTTTTCTTGGTGTCCCATCGCCGGCCCCGGTTTCTCCAGTACTGGAAAGACATCTTGAGGGCGATCTCCACGGCCGTGGCCCCGTCGTCGGAAAAGAAGACCCGGGTCAGGTTCGGGGGCGTGAGCTCGACCAGCTTGCCGGCCAGTTGCACCGCGGGGACGTTGGTCAGTCCAAGCAGGGTGCTGTGGTCGAGGCGATCCAGTTGGCGGCGGATGGCCCGCACGATGTGGGGGTGGGAGTGGCCGTGGATGTTGGCCCAAAGCGAAGAGACCCCATCCAGATACTTCCGCCCCTCGGTGTCGTACAGGTAGACTCCCCGGCCCCGCTCGATCACCAGTTGAGGGGATTCCATCCACTCCTTCATTTGAGTGAACGGGTGCCAAAGGGTCTGCTTGTCCAGCCGTTCGAGATCCGTTTCCGTCCGATCCATGGGCGACGAATGGGTCATGAGATGAAGGTTCCGGGGCGCCCGGGGGATGGCGAGGGCTTCCCGGGCCTGCCGGATCGAGCCGGCATCGGGCGCTGCCGGGTGATTTCGGGGGGCGCCGGGCGCTGTCCCCCAAAGTATTCCATACCCGCGGCGCATCCTCCCGGGATGCCCGGGTCACGGCCGGGGCGGGTGCAGCCTGCCGGCATAGACCAGCGTCTCGTATTCGAAGGTGACCCTTCCTTCGACCTGCCACTCCTTAAAAATCCGGTCCAGCGCCCGCAACAGGGGCAGGTGGCCGGGTTGTCCGGGCAGCGGTACGAAGGAGCAGGAAAGGGTGCGGCCGATGAGACCCTCCCGGTCGAAAATCTGAGAGTTGGCCAGAAGCTTCTTGTGAAACGCTTGCGGACCGAAGAAAGACTGCAGCTCGGCCTGGCCGATGTTCTGGTGGCGAACCCGGGCGTAGTCTGTGCCGTGCCGTAGCAGCAACTCCTCGTAGGCTCTCAGGAATCCCGTGCTCTCGGTCTTGCGCTGGTTCCATACCAGGACCGCAAAGGCCGGAGGCTTGGAGATGCGATGGAACTCCTCTCGGGCCCGGTCGATCCGGAACCAGTGAAAGGACTGGCCGGCGACGATGAGATCCACCGACCGGCCGCCAAGGGTGGTGGCTTCGGCGCGCCCATCGATGCTCCGGAAGCGGGGGTAGCCCTTCAGGTGGGCTTCAGCCGTTCGCCGCATCTCGGGATTGGGCTCGACACCCACCACGGGGTAGCCGTGCCGCAGGAAGAGCTCGGCCAGCAGCCCGGTTCCGGAACCGATGTCGGCGACGCGGTGGGAAGGCTTCAGGGCCGACAGCGCCCTCAGCCATTCGACCAGACCCTCAGGATAGCCGGGGCGATACTTTCGATAGTAGTCAACCCGCCCCAGAAAGCGTTCCGGAGCCTTGAAGGGGGGAGGCAATGGGGGACCCATGAGGAAAAACGGCCGATCGCTGAATAAAGACGAACCACGAATGAACACGAATGAACACGAATAGACACGAATGCAGATGGACTTCCATCAACTACAGCCCCGACTCCTGGCCAAGTTCCTTGATTCGGATGTTGCGGAACTCGACTTTGGTCCCGTGCCCCAGGAAGCCGATGTGGCCGCTGCTCCGGGCCAGGCCGGGGTGTTTCTCCAGGACTGCGGGGTCGGTCACCGAATCCAGGTCGAAGTCGACGATGACGGTTCCGTTCAGGGTGACCGTGATCTGGCGGCCCCAAGCGCGGATCTCCTCCCGGTTCCACTCTCCCGTCGGTTTCAGGAACCCCCGCCTGGCCGGAGCCAGGTCATAGACCGATCCGTGGTACTGGGGCGGGCGGAGCTTGTCCTTGTAGCGGGGTGAGTGGTTGTCGAGGACCTGGATTTCCAATCCCTGGTAGGCGGCATCTCCGACCAATGGAGAGCGGATGCCGACGCCGTTGTTGGAGCCTTCCTGCAGGCGAAACTCGAAGCGCAGGACAAAGTCCGCGTACTCCCGCTCGGTGAAAAGGTTGCCCCCACCCTCTGCGGGGCAGATCAACACCCCGTCCTCCACCAGGTAGCCCTCACCCACCATCCCCACCGGCTGCCAACCCTGAAGGGACTTGCCGTCAAACAGCGGCACGAAGCCGGGTTCCGGAGCCGAGGAACGACCGCAGGCCAGCCAGGCGAGCATCAGAAGGGCGAGGACCCGGTGTTTCATAGTGTCTCGGGGGTTGTCGCGGTGCCGGCTTCGAAGGGTTTTTCAGGGCTGGAGGTCGGGTCCCGCGGGAATCTGGTGGTCCATCTCGACCGCCGGCTCATCCACGTCGGGGCATCCCACCACCTTGGCCGGAACCCCGGTGACGGTGCAGTGGGGCGGAACATCGGCCAGGACCACGCTGCCCGCTCCGACCTTGGCGCCCTCACCCACGTGCACGTTCCCCAGGATCTTGGCGCCCGCCCCGATCAACACTCCGCGATGGACCTTGGGGTGGCGGTCTCCACTCTCCTTGCCCGTTCCGCCCAGCGTTACCGCGTGCAGCATGGAGACCATGTCGTCGACCACGGCCGTCTCGCCGATGACCACGCCCGTGCCATGATCGATGAAAACCCCTTTGCCGATGCGGGCGGCCGGATGAATGTCGACCCCGAAGACTTCCGAAATCCGGTTCTGGAGCAGCAGCGCCAGTTGATGGCGCTCTTGCGTCCACAACCAGTGGGCCACGCGGTAGGACTGGAGCGCATGGAACCCCTTGTAGTAGAGCAGAGGCTCGGCGTAGCTGTTGCAGGCGGGGTCTCTGTCGCGGAAGGCCGTCAGATCCTCCCGGACCGCGGCTCGAACGGAAGCGCTGTCGGCCAGCGCCTCGTCGATGACATCCCGAATCAGCATGGGAGACAGGCTGGGACTGGTCAGCTTGGCGGCAAGATGAAAGCTGAGCGTGTCCTCCAGGCTCTGGTGGTTGAGCACTGTGGAGTGCAGAAAGCTGGCCAGGATGGGTTCCCTGGCAGCCTCGAGCGAGACGTCTCCACGGATATCCCGCCAGACCGTGTCGCTCCCGACAGCTTCCTTTTTGAGCAGTTTCATGTTCGGTTCCGGATGCAGGCCCACTCGGCCGCCGACCGCGCCGCGCCCGGCCGGAAAGGGTTCCCGATAATTCCCTGACCAAGAGCCTCTTAACCCCGCAATTTAAGCGGAAAAGCCGATTGAAGTCAATTGGGACGGCCGGTGACGGCTTGTGCCGAAAACCCCCATGCTGCCGTCTCGTTATCCGAAAAGAACCAGGGGGAGATGAATCCAGCCGCTATTCGGGGTACACTAATTCGGCGGGAAGGATCGGAATCCCGTCAGTTCGGGAGGAGGATGCGGTGAAGACGAGAATCCGTGGTTTCCACAGCCTGCTTGGTCTGGGGGTCGCCCTGGCCTGTATTCCCGCTGACCCGGCGCTGCCGCGAGGTTCGCGCATCTACGCGAAGGATGGAGTGGGCCCTGGAGGGACCGCTCCCTACAACCCGAACTCGATGTTGGATTTGAACCTCGAGAGGGTAAGCTTGAATTTGAGGTTCAAGAACGTGAGCGCGGATTTGAATCTCGACAAGGTGGACGTGGTGAAGGCATTCATGGCCGCCAGAACGCTGCGGCACAACGTCGAGGCCCGCAAACTCATGACGGCCGGATTGGAGAAGCGCTATCTTCGCGGCAAGCGCCTCTCCATTCGAGTGCGCAGCGGGCGTATCGCCGCCTTCAACTTCAGTCCTGCCGCCATATTCCCTCTGGGCAAGGACAAGTTCCAGGTCTCGGTGGAAAGCACCTGGGTCGACCTCAACAATCAGGTGAGCAGCCGGGTCAACGAGCAGATCCGGTTCGTCAAGATCCGGGGAGCCTGGCTGGCCGAAGAAATCAAGTTCCTGAGGTCCGATCCCCGCCGGCCCATCATGCCCTTCAACGTGGCCAGCGAAAAGCGGGCCAAGTTCGCCATGATGGTGGCCAAGCGATTCATGAGGCACCTGATCGACCGCAACGTGGAAGCGGCCAGCCAGTTGCTGACCCAGCGCTTTCAGAGCCGTTTCGAGAATCAGGGGGTGATGAGCGAATTCCTGCTGGGCTCGGAAGACCCGGCCTACGTCGCCTTTGAGGTCACCTCGCTGGTTCAGACGGAACCCGATCGCATGAGGATGGGGACCACCATCTACCTGGCGGCCAGCGGCGAGACCGGGTTCGAAAGGTTGGACGCCTCGTTGATCCTGCACAGAGGCAGCCTGGACTGGGTGGTGGACGACGTGGAGTTCAAGGAAAGCTGAGCCTCGCCGTCACCCTCGCCTGCCTGTTCGTTATTCCTCGCTGAATTCCGTTTGCACGCTGGCCGAGAGGGTTTGGATCATGGCCTTGGCCTGTGCGGCAAACCTTCCCTCGGGCTCATACAGCAGGTAATTCTCGAAGGCCTCAACGGTGCCCGGCGCGGGAATCGTCTTGCCGTCGGGAGTGAACGTGGCCGTGGCTACCAGGCCCATTCCGATCTGGTAGTGGGCGTTGGCGTGTTTCGGATCGGCTTCCACGGCCTTCTTGAAGGCCTCCAGGGCCTCTGCGTTCTTGCCGCTGTTGCTCAGCACCACGCCCAGGTTGTAGAAGGCCTGTCCGGCCCTGCCGGGATCGAGTTCGGCCGCCTTTTCCATGGCTTGCACCGCAAGGTCCGGCTTACCCTGGTTGCCATAGACGATTCCGATGTTGAAATAGTACTCCCCCTCCGCCAGGGGATCGGGTCGGTCGGCCAGAGCGGCAATGGCGCTCTTGTAGGCCTCGACCGCCCGATCGTGCATCCTCAGCCTCTGGAAGGAGATAGCCAGATTGCCGTGAGCCACGTGCTGGCTGGGATCGATTTCCGCGGCCCTGCCGAAAGCGGCGGCGGCGGCCGCGTATTTCTTGTCCATGAAGAGCTTTCGCCCCTCGTCGAAAGCCGACTTCATGCTGGTGAACTTCTTCTCGGCGGCTTCCCGGCGCTTGCGCTCCTGCTCCATGGCCTCTCGTTCCTCGTCGCTCAACTGGGCCAGGGCCTGCTTTCGGATTTCGGCCAGGTCGAAGTCCAGCGTGTTCTCGTTTCCCAGCTTGATCTGGAACTCCTTGTAATGGGCCACCGGCTGGCCGTCGATGGCCAGGACCACCTTGTAGAAGGCCGGTCTGAGCCCCCCGATCGAGTAGTGTCCCTTCTTGTCGGTCTTGACCTGGTAGTTTTTTTCGACCTTGAGTCGGTCCAGGCTGATCACGGCTCCTTCCAGGGGCTGTCCATCCTCGCCGATGACCTCTCCGGTGAGGAGGCTCTGGGCCGGCAGGGCAGCCGGCAACAACAGGGTTGCGACGGCCAGCATGGCCAAGGTCGGTAGGGCGCGTATCGTTGTGTTCATGGAAACCTCCAGCGACGGATTCTGGCGGCTCGCCCGCATGTCTCAGCAGGGGGCTCGCCAAGCTTTCCCTTTTGGATGAACTCTACCGCAATAATGCCGTCCGGGGCTAGATTTTCTCGGAGTGAAGATAGGGGGTCGGATCCTCCAGGCCGGCTTCCCGAAATCCTCTCCTCCGCAGGGCGCAACTGTCGCAGCGCCCGCAGGCGACGTCCCCGTCCCGATAACAGGACCAGGTCAGGTGGAGGGGAGCGCCCAGCCGGAGTCCGGCCGCAACGATTTCGCTCTTGTTCATCCGGATGACCGGCGTCAGGATCTCCAGGCGGGTCTCGGGGCGGGTTCCGGTTTCAATCAGGCGGTTGAAGGCCCGGTAGTACTCGGGGCGGCAGTCCGGGTACCCCGAGCTGTCCTCGAAGACGGCCCCGATGAAGATCGAGCGGGCGCCCAGCACCTCGCCCCAGGAGGTTGCAATCGAGAGAAAGTGGGCGTTCCGGAAAGGCACGTAGCTGCTGGGAATCCCCGCGCGCTCCAGGTCGGCCTCTTCAACCGCCATGGCGGCATCGGTCAGGCTGGATCCTCCGATCCGCCCCAAGTGGGGAAGCTCGCACACCAGCGTTCTGTCGATCCCGTAAAACTCGGCGATTCGATGAAAGGCCCGCAATTCCCGCCGGGCGGTACGCTGTCCGTAGGAGACGTGGAGGAAGGCCGCGTCGTGCTGCTGCAACGCCATGGCCGCGCAGACGCAGCTGTCCATGCCCCCGCTCACCAGTACCACTGCCAGTTCTTTCTTCACGGTTCGGTCCATTGGGCACTCGGACCGGCTACTTCAGCACGCGCAGCCGGAAGGACATGACTTTTCCGCGGATCAGGGTGCAGAGGTACTGCTCCCAGAACTTTCTCAGGAAGCGGAAGCGCGGACTGCGGTTCTGCAGGTTGATCAGGAACTCGAAGCCCAGGTAGCGGTAGAGCTTGAGCAGCCTGACCTCGGAGTATTCCACCGCAAAGCGGGCCTTCGAATAGTAGTTGGTCGGGGATGCCTCTTCGAAGTGCTCGAAGGAGCGGCTGTTGAGGTGCCAGCGGTGGGAGGGGTCCTGCCAGGACGAGGTGTCGGTGTAGTGGGGCGTCACCACTTCCACCAGGGCTCCGGGGCGGGCAATGCGATGGACTTCCTCCATGGTGCGAACGATGGACTGGATGTGTTCCACCACGTGAGACATCCGAACGCGATCGAAGGAGTCCGAGGGAAAGGGATAGGGAAAGCGGTCCAGATCGTGGACCACGTCCACCCCCTCCAGGGGCACCACGTCCAGGCCGATGCTCCCGGGAAGCTTGAAGCGGCCGCAACCGATGTCGAGGCTCTTTCGGCTCAAAACCGGTATCCTTCAGGCATTTCACCCGCGGGCCAGGGAATTCCGCCCCGCTCCCATCAGCGGAATTGTAGTCGAAGTCCGAGAGGGGTCGCATCCCTATTAATGCGGTATACTGAGGCTAATCTGGAGATCTTCCGCAGGCGATTCCCGTGAGCCAGCCCACCGTTGCCATTATCGGACGCCCCAACGTCGGCAAGTCCACCCTGTTCAACAGAATCTGCAGGCAGAGGCGCGCCCTGGTGGGCAATGAGCCCGGAATGACTCGAGACCGGGTGATTGCCCGGGCCGAGTGGGGCGGACGGCAGTTCGAGATTATCGACACCGGAGGCATGATCCCCGGGGATCGGGATCCGATGCCGGGATTCATTTTCGAGCAAGCCGAGACCGCCATCCGCAAGGCCCAGGTCCTGGTGCTGGTGGTGGACGGCCGGGCCGGGCTCACTCCCCTTGACCGTTCCCTGGGAAAGCTGCTGATCGAATGCTCCAAGCCGGTGGTGGTGGCCGTCAACAAGTGCGACAGCGCCGGCCAATGGATCCATGCCCCGGAATTCTCCGAGCTGGGTCTGGGTGAGGTCATACCCCTGTCCGCGGCTCACGGCTTGAACGTGGGCGACCTGCTGGACGAAGTGGTCAAGCACCTCCCCAGGGGAAGCCGCTCCAAGCGCTTGCCGCCCGGCGAGATTCGCGTCGCCATCGTGGGCAAACCCAACGTGGGCAAATCGACGCTGCTGAACCGCATCCTGGGAGAAGAGCGCACCATCGTGTCCCCGATTCCGGGAACTACCCGCGATGCCATCGATTCCCGAGCCACCCGCAACGGCAAGGTCTTTCGGTTCATGGATACGGCCGGCATCCGCAGGAAACGTCAGACTTTTCTTCAGGCGGAAAAGCTCAGCGTCATGATGGCACGCAAGAGCGTGCAGCGGGCCGACGTGGCACTGGTCATGATGGATGCCACCGAGGCGCCCTCATCGCTGGATTCCGCCATCGCGGGATACGTGCAGGAGGTTGGAGCCTCAGCCATTCTGGTCGTCAACAAATGGGATCTGATGCGGAAGGACAGTGGTACCATGGTGGCCTTCGAGAAACGGGTGCGCTCCAAAGTGCGGTTCTTGGCCTACGCTCCCATGGTATTCATTTCGGCCGCCACCGGCCAGCGCGTACCCAAGCTGATCTCGCTGGTCGATCAGGTCTTCAAGGCGCGGCGCACCAGGATCGGAACCGGGGAGTTGAATGCGTTCCTGCAACGCGAGGCTCTTCGAGACACGGCCGTGCCCTTCAGCCGCCAGGTCAAGGTGCAATACATGACCCAGGTGCACGATTCTCCGCCGACTTTTGTCCTCTTCACGGCTCGAAAGTCGCCGCTTCACCCCTCCATCCAACGATACCTGGTCAACCGGATCAGAGAGCGCTTCGGGTTTGTGGGCACTCCGGTGGTGTTGAAACACAAGGTGGAGAGGAAGGCGGGGTAGCGTACAACCGCCCGTCGCTGGTCGCGGCCGCAAATTGCATCGCTTTCTGATTCCAGGATGTCCGCATTGGGTCGGGACTTCGACCCCCATGGACAGTGCCCCCATTCCGGTTTTGCCTTCGATAGGGTAACGTTGCAGTAGGGTGTAGGACCGAAAGGACTGTTGGCCCGATCATGCCAGAACGATCTCTGAAGCTCGTGAATCGCCAGCGGGGAAGCGCCAATTCGGAGGCTCCGGCCGAAATTCCCGACAAGTTGTTTTTCAGCATCGGCGAAGTGTGCAAGCTGGTGAAGGTGGAGCCCTATGTCCTGCGCTTCTGGGAATCGGAGTTTCCACGCCTCAAACCCGGCAAAGGGCCCAACGGCCGCCGCATGTACCGCAAGCGGGATATCGAGACGGTTCTGACCATCAAGAACCTCCTCTACGACCAGGGGTTCACCATCGCGGGGGCACGGAAAGCGCTCTCCGCCGGAGCGGCCTCCGGCGGTCCGCGCCAGGGCGATCGGGAATCTCCCCAGGAGTCGGGAAGACCGCCTTCGGAGGCGCCTTCGGCCGCATCCGCGGGCGTCGCGGAGAGGGTCCGCACACTCAAGTCGGAGCTCCGGGCCATCTTGACAATCCTGAATCGAAGGTGTTAGATTCCGAGTCGGTTTCGGGACGTAGCGCAGCCAGGTAGCGCACACGCTTGGGGTGCGTGGGGTCGGAGGTTCAAATCCTCTCGTCCCGACCATTTTTCTTCAGAGTCCATCATTGGCTGCAATCTTACTGACCAACGACGACGGGATCCACTCCGCAGGAATCACCTCACTGGCTCGCTCTCTCGCCCACCTGGGACAGGTCATTACCGTGGCGCCCGACCGGGAGAGGAGTGCCTCCAGTCAGGCCCTGACGTTGTGGGGACCCATCCGTTACCACCAGACCGGAGTGGATTGCTACTCGGTGGAGGGAACACCGGCGGACTGCGTGATCATGGCCCTGAACCACATCCTCCCCAACAGGCCGGATCTGGTGATTTCCGGAATCAACCGGGGCTCCAACTTGGGCCATGACATCGCCTATTCGGGTACGGTGGCGGGGGCTATGGAAGCCGCCAGGCACGGGATCCAGGCGGCAGCCGTCTCACTGGCGACGCGGGCGGAATTCGACTTTGAAGAGGCAGCCCAGTTCACGGCCCATTTGGCCGGCCAACTGCTGAACAAGCCGCTTCCTCCGGGCTTCATCCTGAACGTCAATGTTCCCGCTGGAGGATGGCAGGGCGTGCGGGTGACTCGCCAGGATACCTGCCCCATCGCCAACCTGATCGTGGAGAACCGGGACCCTCGGGGCAGAAAGTACTTCTGGCTGGACCAGGAGCTGGAGCCGCGCGACCTGCCGGCTGACGGGGACTCCGACTACGTGGCCGTCCGCTCCGGCTGCGTTTCCATCACACCGCTCAAGCTCGACCAGACCGCCCGGGAGCTGAGTTCCGAGTTGAAGTCCTGGGCGGAATTCCTTTCACCCGCGGCTTGCCGCTGATTCAATGACGGGGCGTGGCTCAGCCTGGTAGAGCACCTGGTTCGGGACCAGGGGGTCGGAGGTTCAAATCCTCTCGCCCCGACCATTTGAATCGGTGAGCGGCGCCGAACTTCAAGCATCCGACAGCCGGCAGACGGCCCCATCACTCTCCCCTCGAGGAAGAGTCGCAGAAGTCGAGCCGTCCGCAGATGGCTGATGCGGCAGGGGGCGGAATCCAGGCCGCCGGCCGCCGGATAGCCCCGGGACAGGGAGCCCAATGGCCGATCTCTCCTTAGCTCCTCTCCAAGCGGTTGAAGCCTCGACGAGAGACCACGCCGTCCTGTCCCAACGTCTGCAGCAGGATGGCTACCTGTTCGCCAGGGGTCTGATCGACCCGGAAAACGTTGGACGGGCGCGATCGGATATCGGGCAACTGCTCATCCGGCACGGCTTCGTGGTCGACAGTCCGGAACAGGAATTGAAGTGGTCGGGCAGGATGCCGGAATCCACTGAGCTGACACCCAGCGGCCCCATCGGCCGCATGATCGGCGACCTGCCTTCGCTGGCAGAGGTGATCCATGACCGGGAGCTCTTCAGGTTCCTGGGGGCCCTGTTTGACGGCGAGGTTTTCAGTTGGGTGGAGAACGCCGACCGCGTGCGAATCATCTTCCAGGATCTTACGCCCGCCAAGACCCGAGGGCAGCACTTCGACTACGTCACTCCGGCCCACCAGGACGGCTACCATTTTCGCGTGTCCTTCGTGACCTGCTGGGTGGCCTTGATGGACATCGACCGGGCCACCGGCGGACTGGCCCTCTGCAAGGGGTCCCATCGAAAGGGCGTCCATCAGCACTGGTACCGGGGCGCCCATTACCTGGGGATCCCGCAGAACCCCGACCAGGCCCGGGAGATGGCTCGCATGGGAGCCGTCCCGGTGGCCGGCGAGGCGGTTCCCGACGACTCGCCCAAGACCTGGCTGCGGTCCGACTACCGGGCCGGCGACGTGCTGATCTTCCACCCCCACATGATCCACTGCGGACTTCCCAACCGGTCGCCTCAACTGCGGGTCTCGGCCGACTTTCGCTACCAGCGCCGGGGCGATCCCACCGTCTGGCAATCCGGCCATCGCCTCTTCGAATGCCATAAATTCCTGGATGAAGCTCGCGCCTGCCTGGAGGGGATGGACATCGAGCAGGGCGTGGCCGACCGGGCCTGGGAACTGATGCGCCGCCACGGGCCCAGTCCGGAGATGGACCTCCCCACCCAGGCGCGGCATATGGTGGACAGAGTGGCGTGACGGGCCGCCTTCTCGGAAACGTCGGCACTCACCAGTCTTCCGGTTTCGAGATCGTTGTTCCCGGGATCCGTTCCGGAAACTGCGCGGCCTTCAACATTGCTCGATTGAGCCACTTGAATGGCGTTCCCTTTAAGGCTCCGTAATACAGGTTGAAGCCGTCAACATAAACTCTGACTCTCAAAGTTTCTCACCAGAAAAAGCAAGGGCCGCTCCGAAAAGCGGCCCTTGAGCCGACAGCACGCTGCCGGCGGGTATCTGCTTGAAACCCTACTTTAGAATTGATGGACGTGCAACCTCTTTTGGGGTCTTTTGGACTCTCGGCCGCAATACGTAAAGTAGGATTCCAGGGACGAACGGACACTTTGCGGTGAGGTGCGTATTGGAGATTTTGTTGCCGACGCTGTAGCGCCATGCCATGATTCCGCTCAACGATCAGCGAATTTCCCGACAGGACGCTGAATCATACGAAATCCTCCTCATGACGAAGTTGGAGAGGTCCCTTCCATGAAGCAAATTGCTGCCTCTTGCCTGGTTCTTTTGACATCTCTTGTTTTCCTTCCCGCCATCGTCCTGGCAGAGGAAGGGATGTGGAGGCCCGGCCAACTCCCCTCTCTGGCAGACAAGCTGAAAGCCTTGAATCCGGAGGTGGACGCCGCGGCGCTTTCGGACCTGACCGGACACCCCATGAACGCCGTGATCTGGCTGGGCGGCTGCACCGCCTCTTTCGTTTCTACCCGGGGCCTGGTGATCACCAACCACCACTGTGCTTACGGCTCCATTCAGCACAACTCCACTGAAGAAAACAACCTGCTGGAGAACGGCTTTCTGGCTGCCGGCCGGGCCGACGAGCTTCCGGCGGCTCCGGGCAGCCGCGTCCTGGTCACGGTGGCGGTGGAGGACGTCACCCGGTCGGTGTTGGCGGCGGTTTCCGATGGAGCCGGCCCCCGGGAACGGTATCAGGCCATCGAAGACCGCCAGAAGGCCCTGGTGGCCGAGTGCGAGCGGGACCCGGGGCATCGATGCCGGGTGGCCGCCTACTCCGGCGGGCTGGAGTATGAGTTGATCAAGCAGATGGAAATCCGGGACGTTCGGCTGGTCCATGCCCCGGCCCTTTCCATCGGCAAGTACGGGGGCGATATCGACAACTGGATGTGGCCCCGCCACACCGGAGACTACGCCTTCTATCGCGCCTACGTGGGCCCGGACGGAAAGCCGGCGGACTATGCGGAGCGGAATGTTCCCTATCGGCCCCGCCATCACCTTGATGTCTCCACCCGGGGAATCGACACCGGAGACCTGGTGCTGGTGGCCGGCTATCCGGGGAGCACCGACCGTTACCGCCTGGCCAGCGAGGTCGAGGGGGTCATCCGGTGGGACTACCCCCGCCGCATCGAGGCCTTCCGGCAGTGGCACGACATCATCGACCGGGCGGTGGCCGGACGGAAAGAAAGGGCCCTCAAGTATGCGTCGCTGCAGGCCAGCCTGAACAACGTCATCAAGAACTACCGGGGAATGCTGGAGGGCTTCGCCAAGAGCGACATCCTGGAGCGAAAGAGGGCATTGGAGCAGGATCTGCAGGCTTGGATCGAAGCCGGTCCGGCCTCGCGGTCCAGGCTGAATACCGCCGCCGCCGACTTGGGGAAACTGGTGGCCGAGTCGCAGGCCGGCCGGGAGACGGCCCTCTACTACGATTTTCTCGGAGGCCGGTCGGCGCTGCTGAGAGCCGCCCGCAGGCTTTACCGGCTCAGCCGGGAGCGTCAGAAACCCGACGGGCAGCGGGAGCCCGGCTACCAGGAACGCGACCTGGCCCGCATCGGAGAAAGGTTGAAGCGCATCGATCGGACCTTCGACCCGGAGGTGGACCGCGCCTGCTGGCGCCAGTTTGTCCTGAACTACGCCCAGCTCCCGGCGGAGCAGCGCGTCCAGGCCTTCGACGACTGGTTCGGGATCCGACCGACCGGGTTGCAGCAAGCCGAGCTGGACCGGCGCCTGGACGAGATGTACGGGCAGACCCGGCTGGGAGATCCTGAAACCCGGAATTCCTGGATGAAGGCGGCCCCCCGAGACTTCGAGGCCAGCCGGGATCCCTTCATTCGGATGGCGGTCAGCCTCTACGACAGCGACATGGAACGGGAGGAGCGCGACAAGGAGCTTCAGGGGCGATTCGAGCAGGCGCGACCGCGGTTCATGGAGGCTCTGATCGCCTATAACCAAAGCCGGGGCAAGTCCGTCTATCCCGACGCCAACTCGACCCTCAGGGTCACCTACGGCACGGTCAAGGGATACTCGGCCAAGGATGGAATCCGCTACCTTCCCTTCACCACCCTGCGCGGCATCCTGGAGAAGGACACGGGACAAGAACCCTTCCATGCCCCTCTCGGTCAGCTCAAGCTGATCCGCGGCCGGGAATTCGGCAGCTACTACGTGAAAGCGCTGGATTCGGTGCCGGTGAATTTTCTGAGCACGCTGGACGGGACCGGAGGCAACTCGGGCTCCCCCACCTTGAATGGACGCGGGGAGCTGGTGGGATTGCTGTTTGACGGCAACTGGGAGAGCATCGTTGCCGACTGGGATTTCATTCCGGCCATCACCCGTTCCATCCACGTGGACATCCGCTACGCCCTCTGGATCATGGAGCACCTGGACGGAGCCCACCGCCTCCTGAGCGAGATGGGGGTTGAGACCGGCTCGGCGGACGGAGAATCCGGTCCGGCCGCGACCTCAAGGTAACCTTTTATACTGCTCAACGGGCGGTCTGGCCGCGACTCAGGGGGCGCTGGGGTTTGGTGGGCTCGTCCGGGTAGAGGTGGCCTACCTGGTCGGCGTAGCCGTTGAACATGAGGGTGGGGCGTCGAGGTCCCCGGCGCGGCGACGCGTTGGCGACCAGCATGTAGTCCCATTCCTGGGACCATCGGGGATGGGGAACGTTGGGGTTCACGTTGCTGAGGTAGCCGTATTCGTGCTGGTAAGGCTTGGCTGACCAGAAGGTTCCGGGCTTTTTGGCGACCAGCTCGATCTTGACGATGGACTTGGGGGACTTGTAGCCGTATTTCCAGGGCACGATGATGCGCACGGGCGACCCGTGCTGTTTGAGCAGCGGCTTGCCGTAGACTCCGGTCACCGCCAGGGTCAGGTCGTTCATGGCCTCGTCCAGCCGCAGGGCTTCGTAATAGGGCCAGGGATAGTGCCTTTCGCTGAGGCCCGGCATCTGGCCGGGCCGGTGGGCGGTAATGAACCGGATGTGTCGGGCCTTGCCGGTGGGCTGAACCGCCTTGAGCAGTTTGCTCAGGGGGAATCCCGTCCAGGGAATGTTCATGGCCCAGGTCTCCACGCACCGGAAGCGGTAGACCCGCTCTTCCTGCTCGAACCCGAACAGGTCGTCGAGATCGAAGGTTCGGGGCTTGTGACATTCGCCGCTCACCTCCACCTTCCAGGGCTCCACTTCAAACCTGCCGGTATATTTCCAGACCGGACCCCCGCGATTGGGGAGAAACTCGTAGAAATTGTTATGGGTCGCCGCCACCAGGCGGTCGGTCAGTTCCAGGTTAGGGGGATCGAAACCGGCGTTGCGCTTGGCCGGGAACACCTCCGGTCGCTCGAAGGGAAGGGTCAGGGGGCCGCCTTCGGGAGGCGGTGGCGGCTGGGCGCAGCCGAGGGAGGGAAGCAGGCAGGTGCCGGCGCCTGCCTGCAGGGCCGTCTGTACGAACCTGCGGCGGTTCAGGAACACCGTTTCCTCTGTAGGCTCCAAACGCGGAAGCTGAAGGGCTTTGCTCACCGTGTTACCTCCACTGGTTCCCGGTCGGGGGGCCGGTGGCGTCCGACTGGCGGCTATGACCGTCCCTTCGGCCCGGAAGGAATCAGGAGGAAGCCGCCTCCCCGATCGAATCTTAGCACGGGAGATGGATGCGGGCGGAGCAATTGCGGTTGGCCGGGAGGCTGACAGCATCGACAGGGAACAGAACCACGAATGGATACGGATGATGACGCATACGCGCCCATCTACCGAAAACGGGCCCGCCAAGATCCTTCCCCCTCCCAAGGACTTCCCGGGTCGCCTTCGCCAGGTCGGACCTTCTCTCATCCTGACCGCCGGAATCGTGGGCTCGGGCGAGCTGATCGTCACCACCACGCTGGGAGCCAGGCTCGGTTTTGTGGCGCTGTGGCTGATCCTCTTGAGCTGCGTCTCCAAGGTGGTTCTGCAGGTGGAGATCGGACGCTACGCCATCTCCTCCGGGGACTCGTCGCTCAGGTCGGTGGACCGGATTCCGGGTCCCCGCTGGCGAGCCTCCTGGGTGGTCTGGGGCTGGCTCTGCAGCACCTTGATCTCCTCCAGCCTGGTGGGGGGAATCGTGGCCGGGGTAGCTCAGTGCCTCCATCTGCTGCTTCCGCAGGTGAGTGTCACCGCCTGGGGAGGCATTGCCTGCCTGGTGACCTTGGGAATCCTGCTCAGCGGCGGCTACAGCGTGGTGGAGCGCGGTTCCATGCTGATGGTGTTGGCTTTCAGCCTGACCACCGTGGTGGCGGCAGGGGCCCTGCAATGGTCGGGCCACGCCGTGTCTCCGGAAAATGTCTGGGAGGGGCTGACGTTTCAACTACCCGCTCAGGGGGGCTTGGCCCTGGCCTTTGCCCTGTTCGGCTTGACCGGGGTGGGGACGTCCGATCTCTTTGCCTACCCCAACTGGTGCCTGGAGAAGGGATACGCCCGCCATATCGGACCCCGCGGCAGCCAGCCGGACTGGTACGCGCGGGCCAGGGGCTGGATCCGGGTGATGCAACTGGATGCCTTGATGGCCATGAGCGTCTACACCGTCATCACGGTTGCCTTCTACTTCCTGGGCGCCGCCGTCCTTCACCGCCAGGGGCTGGTGCCGGAGGGCGGCCAGATGATCGATACCCTTTCCGAGACCTTCACCGGAATCTTCGGCCCCTGGGGTTACTTCGTTTTTCTCTCCGGGGCCCTGGTCACCCTCTACTCCACCCTCTTCGCCTCGGTAGCGGCCAACGCCATCATGGGGCTGGACTGCCTTGCCGTCTTCGGCGTCGTCTCGGGAGACCGCCCGTTGCAGCGGAGCCGCTGGCGAAGGGGCATGCAGGTCTTCTGGGCGGTGGTCTATGCCACCATCTTCCTGGCCTTTCCGGAACAGCCGGTACAGCTCATCGTTTTGGGAGGAGTGGTGCAGACCGGCATGTTGCCCGTCATTGCCTGCTCCATCCTCTACCTGCGTTACCGGCGGCTGGATCGCGGGATCGGTCCCTCACCCTGGGTAGACGGGCTGCTGTGGCTGTCCGGGGGACTCACGCTCTGCGTGGCCGCCTACACCCTGGTGGGGCGCCTGGTTGGGTAAGCGGGGGACGGAGGGCAGTGACTCGGCCGGCGCTCAGGAATCCCCGGACGAGGTTGCCAGGTGTCCCGCGGCCTTCCGTCCGGCCGGCGTCAAGAGAACGGCCCGGCCCAGCACATTGCCGCACCGGAGATCCGCCATGGCCCGGTTGATCTCCTCCAGCGGGTAGGGGTGGGTGACCAGGGGCTTCAACTTGTTCTCCGCCATCAGTCGGACTGCGCTTACCAGGTCCTGCAGGCGGCCGCAACGGGTGCCGACGATCTCCAGCTCGTTCTGCGCCAGCCGTTTTCCGTTCAGCCCGTAGGTCTCGGGCGTGTAGCCGACCACGGTGAGGCGTCCCGCGGGGCGAAGGACGTCCACCCCGGCTGCCAGTGTCCGCTCCACCCCGACGCAGTCGATCACGCCGTCGGCCCCCTCGCCCCGGGTAAATTCGCGGACGGCCTCCTGGACGTCCCCGCGGGTGGAGTCGATGGCGAAGTCGGCTCCCATCCGGAGGGCGAAATCGATCTTTTCCGCAACCCGGTCCACGGCCAGGACGCTGGCGCCGGCCAGTTTGGAGATTTGAATGGCCGAGAGGCCCACGCCCCCGGCGCCGAAAACGACGATGCGGTCGTTCAGCCCCACTCCGGCCCGGTCCACGGCGTGCAGGGCGGTGATGCGGGCATCGGCCAGCACGGCTGCTTCCGCCCAGGGGATGTTGTCGGGCAGCGGGACCAGTTGTCGGGCCGGAATAGCCAGGTATTCGGCGTGGCCGCCCCGGTCCTTGGCCCCCAGGACGCCCGTCATGTGGGGACAGAGTTGTTCCCGGTGGGTCCGGCACAGGCGGCAGCGGCCGCAGGTGGAGAAGTTGTAGACCACCACCCGGTCGCCCGGATTCACCCGGGTGACCAGATCTCCCACCTCTGAGACCACGCCGGCCACCTCGTGGCCCAGGATGGCGGGAAGTTCGGGGCTGTAGCCGAATCCGTCCACAATCTTCAGGTCGGTGCCGTCGGTGCCGCAGGCCATCACCTGGATCAGGGCTTCCTCGTCCCCGAAAGCGGGCCGGGGCCTCTCCTCGATCTCCAGAGGTTTGCCCAATTGTTTGAGAACCGCGGCAATCATCGCGTTCCTCCTTGATGGGCCTGCCAGGGAGGCCCTCCCACCCGTCGAAGGCTTCGACGGACCTCGGAATGGCGCCTCGAATGCAGTGTGGGCTGGCTGCGGGCGAGTTTAGGAGATGGCGTCGCCGGCTGTCAAACCGGGACTGGTTCCGGTCGGGCGCCAAGGAGGGGTCTGCACATCCCCGCCGGTGCAAGCCAATGGATAGCCCCTCCATCGTTGACACTCCTGGGGCAACCACCTAGTATTGGCCTTTCCGGCACTCATGGCTGAGCGGTGAATGCCGCAAGCAAAGGTTAACGCACGGGCTAATTCCAACAAGGAGGAGCGACACCAGTGAAACTTGGATCCGGTCAGTTGACGTTTGAAGAGGCGGAAGGTTGGGCCAGGCTTCCCGAAGGGTGGGATCTGGGAGAGGTCCCCGGGATCGCGGTGGACTCAAGGGACCGGGTCTACGCTTTCTGCCGCGCCGAGAATCCGGTGGTCATCTTTGACCGGGACGGCAGCTACCTGGACTCCTGGGGGAAGGGGCTCTTCGTGAGGCCGCACATGATCTTCATCGGCCCCGATGACTCCGTATACTGCGTGGACGACAACGGGCACCGGGTGCACAAGTTCACCACGGAAGGAGAGCTGCTGCTGACCCTGGCGCCCAGCGACGGCGTGGCCGATACCGGCTACAACGGCACCGACCACACCTCCATCCTGCGTTCGGGACCCCCTTTCAACACCCCCACCGACGTGGCCCTGGCTCCCGACGGGAACCTGTTCGTCTCCGACGGATACGGCAATGCCCGGGTGCACAAGTTCAGCCCCGACGGCCAACTGCTGCTGTCCTGGGGCGACCCCGGGGACGGACCTTCTCAGTTCAATCAGCCTCATGGCGTCTACGTGGATCCGGAGGGGAAGGTCTACGTGGCCGACCGCCAGAACTCACGCATCCAGATCTTCTCGCCAGACGGAGAATTCCTGGACCAGTGGACCGAAGTGTGGTGGCCCAACGACCTGTGCCAGGATCGCCAGCAGAACTTTTGCGTGGCCGAGATCGGCGGCATCTTCATGTATGGCCGCGAGGCCCGCCTGGACAAGCCCGCCGCCCGCATGACCGTCAGGGCCGCCGACGGCAGCATCCTGGCCGAGTGGTGCGAGGAGGACCCCTACGGCACCGGACGCTTTTTCTCTCCCCATTCGGTGGCGGTGGACTCCCACGGAGACATCTATGTCGGCCAGGTCACCTTCTCCTACACCAAGCGCCAGGCCCCGCCCGGCTCCAAGGTGCTGCGCAAGTACGTGAGACAGTAGATCTGCCGCCGCTGAGGGCAATACCCGCCCCTCCATTCCGCCCGACCTGTCAGTGAACACCGGACCCAGGAGCCTGAACCGCCAGAGGTCTGGTCGTTTTGTCCCGCCATCGGGGACTCGGGTCGTACTGTCGATCCTTTCCGATTCCGATTGTGGAAGCGGTTCTACCGGTCTGTCACTGAAGTCGTTTGCGGCATCGGCCGCGGCGTATTATGAACATGGGTAGAGTTGCCCGGTGGAGGGCAGGAGCGGCAACTGAGGAGAATGGGGTGCCGGCATCGTTTACGGCCGGGAAGGAGCGGGACAGATGGGTTGGAAACACGGATGCCTGCTGGTGGTTGTCCTGGCGCTGACAGCCTGTGGCGGCAGCAAAGACACGCCTCGCGCCTCCTCGGATTGCGTCGAGTGCCACCGTGAGGTGACGCCCGGCATCGTCACTGACTGGGAACTGAGCCGGCACAGCCAGGAAGGGGTGGATTGCTCCCTCTGTCATGGGAAGCAGCATCGCTCGGCCGAAGATGTGGCTCTGGTCAGGACGGCCACGCCGGATGTCTGCGGGACTTGCCATCCGATCCAGACAGAACAGTTCGCAGGCGGCAAGCACGCCTTGGCCTGGGTCAGCATGAACGCCATGCCGACCACCCATTGGCTGCCGATGGCGCTGACCGAAGGCATGAAGGGCTGTGGCGGCTGCCATCGGCTGGGCCTGAAGAGCGAGCAGGAGATCCGGGAGTTGAGGGCCGATGGCGTGATGTTCGGGCTCGCCTCCTGCGACGCCTGCCACACCCGGCACCTGTTTTCCGTCAAGGAAGCCCTGGAGCCCCAGGCCTGCCGGACCTGCCACATGGGTATCGATCATCCGCAATGGGAGATGTACTCCTCTTCCAAGCATGGGGTTCGGCATCTGCTCAAGCAGAATGGAACGCTGCCGGAGGAGGCTGCAGCGCCCACCTGCCAGACCTGTCACATGCCGCAGGGGCACCACGGTGTTCGGACCGCCTGGGGCTTCCTGGCGGTGCGATTGCCACTGCCGGAAGACCCGCAGTGGGCGGCGGATCGCACCACCATTCTGCAGGCGCTCGGGGTATTGGACCCCGAGGGGAATCCGACCGCGCGTCTGGATGCCGTCAAGCAGGCGGACGTCGCCCGCCTGACCCAGGAGGATTGGCAGAGGGAGCGCGACCGCATGATCGCCGTGTGTGAACAATGCCATTCGGCCAACCTGGTGCGAGCGGAGCTCGAAAAAGGCGACGAGATGATCCGGGAGACGGACCGGCTGCTGGCCGAGGCCATTCGCATTGTCAGCGCACTCTATCGGGACGGGGTGTTGCGCAAGCCGGATCACTACGCCTACAACTTCCCTGATTTGCTGGCTTTCCACGACGCGCCCTCGGTGATCGAGCAGAGACTCTTCAAGATGCACCTGGAACACCGCATGCGAGCCTTTCAGGGCGTGTTTCACAACAATCCGGACTACGCGCTCTGGTACGGTTGGAGCGAGATGGTGCAGGACTTGACGGAGATCAAGACGCTGGCGCGTGAGCTGCGCAAGGGTCGGTAGTCGAGCCTGTGGGGGCAATCTCAATGACCGGCTACGCCATCAGCCTGGGCTTCCTTGCGGTTGTGACCATCGCAGTGATTGGGCTCCTCGTTCGCAAGCCTGAGTCGACTGTCACCCGCGGGGGCAGGATACTGGCTTTCCTGGCGCTGTTCCTGCTGCCGGGACTGCTGCTTCTGGGCGGCGCCGGTCGACACTACGAGCAAGCCAAGACAACCCGGTTCTGCCTCTCCTGTCACATCATTCAACCCTACGGGGAGAGCCTGTACATCGACCACGCCGCTTTTCTTCCCGCGTCGCATTACCAGAACAAGCGCATCCCCGTCGAACGGGCCTGCTACACCTGCCACACCAACTACACCATGTTCGGCGACCTCGATGACAAGATCCGTGGCCTGAAACACGTTTGGCACAACGTCTGGGGGACGGCCTCCGACCCTGTCGAACTGTATGAGCCCTATCGGAACCGGGCCTGCCTGGAATGCCACGCCGGCGCCAGGTCCTATGAAGAGCAGGCGGTCCATGCGCCCTTTCGGACCCGGTTGCTCAGCGGTGAGAAGTCTTGCCTGATGTGCCACAACCTGGTTCACGCGGTCTCGAAGCTGGACAGGTTCCGGCGATGGGACCCGGAGGCAAAGCGATGAACCGGTTGCGATTGCCGGGGTTGCGGGAGGGGTTGGTCGGCCGGTTGCAACTGTCAGGGCTGCTGATCGCCCTGGGGCTGGGAATCCAACTGGCGACCCTGTTCTGGAATCATCCGGTTTCGTTCTTCCTTTTCCTGTGTCCGGGCAGTTTGCTGGTGGGCGCCGGTATGCTCCTCTACCTGTGGGCTGTGGTGAACACGAGAGGTTGAGGGCGCGCCGGCGCAGGGGATTTCAGGGATTCCAGACCCTTTCGAACAGCCTAAGCCAGTTCCCGCCCAACAGCTTGGTGATGTCTTCGGCGCTGTAGCCGCGACCGGCGAGCGCGTCGGCCAGGTTGGGGAACTCGGCCGGGGTGTCGATCCCCTTGGGTTGAAAGTTGATCTCGGTGTAGGGCACCGAGCCGTCGGCGAAGGTCGAGGGGAACTTGGTGCCCTGCTGGGAGACGATGTAATGCCAGAACTCCAGCGGCTGATCGTGGGTGGAGTCGGTTCCGATGGCCACGTGGTCCAGGCCGATCCGCTCCACCATGTTGTCGAGGGCGTCCACGAAATCCTCCAGGGTGGAATCGTATCCCTTGGGAAGGAAGGGGGTGTATGAGGTGGCGCCGACCACACCCCCCTTTTCGGCCAGCAGCTTGAGCGCGTCTTCCTCCTTGTTGCGCGGGTGGTTGTAGAAGCTGCGGGCGTTGGCGTGGGTGATGGCAACCGGCTGCTCCGACATCTCGATGGCTTCCATCGTGGTCTTCGGGCCCACGTGCGACAGGTCGATGAGGATGCCCAGCCGGTTCATTTCACGCACCGCATCCAGGCCGAAGTTGCTCAAGCCGCTGTCGAACCGCTCCCAGCAACCACTCCCCAGCAGATTGGTCTCGTGATAGGTGAGCTGGATGACCCGCACCCCCAGGGCCAGGAACAGCCCCAGGCGGTCCAGTTCGTTCTCAATGGGCGAGGCATTCTGAAACCCCAGGATGATGCCGGTCTTTCCCAGCTTCTTGGCGGTGTGGATATCGGCCGTCTCCTTGACCTGCAGGATGTCCTGGCGCTCGCGAAAGCGCCGCATCCACTTGGCCAGGTGAGCCATGGTCTGCTGGAAGTTCTCCCAGGTGGCCACGGTGGCGTTGATGGCGGTGATGTTGCCGGCCCGCAGGCGCTGGAAGACGGCATCGCTCTCCCAGTTGCTGATGCTCAGGCCGTCGATCACGATGGCTTCGTCATAGACCTTCCTGGCGTCCATTAGCGTCACTCCTTTCCTCCTCAATCGAACCTGTTTCCAATCCGGAACAGATCCCCCAGGGGATTCTCCCGGTCCTCGAGAGCGTCGGCGATCACCGGCCCGATGGAGCCTCCGAACTTGAAGCCGTGACCGCAGCCGCACCCGGCGATCAGCACCCGTTGCCGCCCCGGGGCCCAGTCGATGACGAACTGCTCGTCCTCCATGACGGCCATGTTGGTGTAGAGGCAGGAGCGGCCGCCCACCAGCTCCCCCCGGCTGAGAGCGGGGATATGGCGGGCCACGAACTCCCGCGCCCAGTCCAGAAATTCGGCCGTGGGTTCACGCGAGACGTCGGCGCGGGTGTCGTCCACCTTGCTGTCTTCCGCCACCTTCACCCATCCCTCGTGCAGGTAGGGGAAGCCGTACCAGAGGTTGCCGGGCGAAAGGATCGACCAGACGGGGAAGCGACCGCGCCGGAAGGGCTCCGGATCGGTGGGGACGAAGAAGGCCATCTGCTGCCGGGTGAGCCGTATCCGGGTTCGCATGGCCGGCAGCAGCTCCGCCACCCAGGGACCGGCCGCCACCACCAACCGGTCGAAGTCCTGCCGGCTGGAATCCCAGCGAACGCTGGCGCCGCCGGCGGTCTCCTCCACGGCCTCCACCGGCGTGTCTTCGCGAAGGGTGACTCCCGAGTCCCGGGCCAGCCCTGCCAGGTCCTCCAGCGCCTGGCCGCTGCGCAGGTAGCCGGCCCAGGGGTCGTAGAAGAGGCGGTCCTGGCCGGTCAGCACCAACTGGGGGAAGCGGTCTTCCGCCTCCTTCGCCGTCAACTCCCGGATATCGGTTGCCAGCCGGCTCAGCGTCTCCCAGCCGGTCAGGGAAGGGTGCTCCGGTCCGAAGCCGCTCAGCGCGATCACCTGGCCGGTCTGGAAGTAGATGGAGCGACTGGTGCGCTCGTGCCACTCGCGCCACTGGACGGCCGCCCGGCTCGCCAGCTCCACGTAGGTCCGGTGCGGGTAGTTGGTGCGGCGAATGCACTTGGATACATCGGTGCTGGAAGCCTCGGGGTTGGGGATCCGGCCGCGTTCGAACAGGGTCACCCGGTGGCCGCGCCGGCGCAGCTCCAGCGCGGCCGCCATGCCGAAGATTCCGGCTCCGACGACGCCAATGTTCATGGAAGCATTCCGTTGAGTTCAAGTGCTTCCGAGAGCGCTACCGCAAGGCTTTGCATCAACTCCTCATGTGTGCGTTCTTGGCAATTCACGCCGGGGACTTCCTCAATCCAGCCAATCCACCACTCGCCGCGATGCTTTACGACAGCCGTGTATTCCATTATTGCTCCTTCTTTGTGCTACTCATCCTGCATGCTGGTGCGAACATGTTCGGATCGAATATCCAGCAGCACGGCGCCTGCGCGGTCCTTCAGGATAACCGTCGATTCGTAGTTGCTGTCGCTGGTGAATCGATCCACGATTTTCCCTTCGATGCCTGCGCCGAAATCAACGTACTTCCAGGTCATGGTGGAGGATTCTTCGTCCCAATCGCCAATCCAGAAGCTGTGCGAGCCATCGGAATTGAATGTCCACTTGTGATACCGCTTGCTGCCGGCCTCGTAGCGATGAATCTCGCGCGTTTCATGCCTGCCGTTCCGGCTGGACGTCTCCTGAAAACGGCCGTCCAGAATCCACACCGACTTTGAAGTTCCCGAAAGTTCCTGAGACGTGGGCGACCAGGCTGCAGGCTTGAGAAGGGTGAGGGACTTCCAGTCGCCAAGCCATTTGTCCAGTATCTTCGCATTGGCTGCCTGCGGTGGAGGTTCGGCGGTGGCGTTCAACGCCGCTGCGACACCAAGCAAGGCCGTCAGGACCCACAACCGTTTCATGTTTTGCTCCTTCGTTTTGTGTGCTTTATCAAGCCAGTTCAGCGACTACAAAGGTTGTTGGGATCAATGCTCGATTCCTCAATGGATCATTTTTCCATTCTACCTGTTCCGGACGGACTGTTCCGTAGGGAAACTTCAAATAAGTCCAGCCCCCGCCCTTCCGGACAGATCAATGGAGGAAGGAACTGACGATTGTTGTTGAGGACGAAGGATGAATATACACGAAGACCGATGGACCTCCTTTGCTGCGACGGCGTTATGGGATGATGCCCCCCCGGGAGCGCGGGCGTCCCGCCCGCACCATGTCTGGCACAGCCTCGGCCGATTCCGCCACCCGGGTCGACCCGCAACGGGGCCAGGACTCTGCTTCGGCCGAGCCCATGCCGTTCCCGCCGGCAGGGTGGCCGGGTGCCCCATCGCAGGGAAACTGAGCGGCACGTAACGGGATAGCATGCGGGCGGGACGCCCGCGCTCCCGGGGGGGCCTCCTCCCATCGCTCTTGCTCCTCAGATTGAACATGGATGCACAGGATAGTCAGGAGAATGAAACAAATAACGGACGGGGAAATGGTCTGGCACTTCCCTCTTTTTCGCTCTCCGCACTCCGATTTCTGCTAGGCTTTGATGGCCTTGATTCCTGCTCTTTCCATTGCCCGTTCCCTGGTGGATGCCGACATGTTTTCTCGAACGCTACCCCCCATTTTCCTGGCTGCCGCCATCCTGTTGCCCGGCAGCCTGACCGCCCAGGAAAACCCGCTCAGCAGCCGGTCGGACCCTTCCCTGGATTATCCGATCCGGGTGGTCGAGGCCGAGCCTTACCTGAGGCCGGGAACCAACATGTCGGGCGAGGGGGATTTCAGGCCGGTGCACCGGGAGCTGGGCACCCTTCCGGCGGAACGCCTGAGGCTGCCGGTTCCCGGCTCCACCTGGCGGCTGGACGGCCGGGTCGTCAGGACCGAGGATGGAACCCTCTACGCCGGGTTCGGCACCTACCTCTACCGGTCTGGTGACGACGGCGGGAGCTGGACCGGCAGGCGGCTTCAGGGGCTGCCCGACACGCAGGGCGAACCGGTGGCTGCCCAAGCCTTTGGCGCGGCCGGACCCTATATCCTGGTGTGCCACGCCGGCACCGCTTTGCCGCCCGTGATGTCCGACTTGGTGGAGAATCCCGCGGTCGCCGCCGGCAAGCACGAATTGCGTCCCCTGATCGTCTCCCGTTCCAGGGACGGAGGAGAGCATTGGGAGAGCAGCCATCCGCTCACCCCTCCTCCCGGCTATCGGGCACTGACCGGCGACGGCAACTCCATCATCGTCCTGGGAGACGGGACCCTGCTGGCGGCCCTGGACGCCTACAATCCGGGAATGGATGGGGAGCACTCGAGCCAATTCGCTGAAGTGTTCATTCGCAGCCGCGACCAGGGGCTCACCTGGGGAGAGCCGACCCTGATCCGGGGCACCGCCGCCGAAACCGGCCTGGTTTCCCTGGGCGGACTGCGGGTGTTGGCCGCCATACGAGGGGTTCCCAACTCCCGGCTGGGCGGCAAGACCATCCAGTTGGCCAATTCCAGCGACGGCGGACGCACCTGGCGCCACTTCAGGCCCTTGACCCGGACCTTCGGCCAGGCTCACGGCACCTTGGCCCCTCTTCCCGGGGGAGGAGTCGTGGCCGTCTACGAGAACCGGTACCCCTATCATCAAGGGGGCGACGTTCGGGCCAGAATCAGTTGGAACAGGGGCAGGACCTGGGAACCGGAGGTCTACATCCTGATGAAGGGACACGGCTATGGCAGTGCCGTGGCCGGCAGGGACGGGACCATCATCACGGTTGCGGGCGATAGCGCGCTGGGAAGGAACGGCCGTCCTGATGACAGGGGGCAAACGCTGCAAGCCGTGCGCTGGAAGCCGTGGCGCAAGAGCGGCCGAATCGTGCACTGACTCGGTCGGAGGCACGGCGACCGCCGGAACGCTAATCGACAATGTGAACTGCCCCCAAGGGAACGCGGGGAGAAACCATGCGGCAATCGAGCTCTTTCCTTCGTCTGGCCGTGGCAGCGGCTCTGCTGTGGTGGGTCGGCGTCGGGCAGGCCCTTCCCCAACAGCCGGTCCGGGAAGAGCTGGTGGAGAAGATCCAAAAGGTGCTGGCGGAGCTTCCCTACTACGGCATGTTCGACCACCTGGTCTTTGAACTGGAAGAAGACCGCGTCACTCTGGGCGGCTACGCCTTTCAACCCCTCTTGAAGAACTGGGCGGAGCGGGAAGTCTCCAGAGTCGGAGGGGTGGCGAAGGTGGACAATCAGATCGAAGTGCTGCCCGCCTCAACCAACGACGACCGCATACGCATGGCCGTCTTTCGTGCCATCTACAAGGAAGAGGAGCTGGCCGGCTACGGGTTTGGCGGCGAGACCTGGAGGGCCTTTACCCGCAACGAGCACGAGGTCCTCTACTTTCAGCGAGAGCCTCTGGGGATCTTTCCCATACACATCATTGTCAAGCACGGCAACGTCATCCTGGTGGGCCTGGTCGCCAGCCAGGAAGACAAAACCCTGGCCGGCGTCAAGGCCAACGGGGTCAGCGGGGTCTTCTCGGTGGCCAACAACCTCCGGGTCGACCAGAGGATGAAGTCGCCGTAGCCCACGGGATCGAAAAACCCCGGCTTGGGGGCGATGCCTCATTCCCGGACCGCGCCGGGCTTCCTGTTGCATGTCCCAACCGATTGGGGAAAGGAGAACTCCATGATCAGAAGAGACTTCGTGAAGCAGACCCTGGGCGCCGGACTGGTTTCCAGCCTGGCGGCTTCCGCCGCCACGGCCGGTGCGGCCGTCCCCGCGGCCAAGCGCGGCAGCGCGGGGAAGAGAAAGCCCCGCATCCTCTACTTCAACGACAGCCGTCACGATCTGGTCTACCACTACGAACCGCCCATGTCCAGGCGCCAGTTCGAAGCGCCGGTGGACGAGTTGGTGGGCACTTCGGTGGAGGCCGTCTGTCTGGGTCTGGGTGACGGCCGCACCGTCTTTCACGACACCAAGGTCAGCGAGGTGTGGGGGGACCCGGTGGACAAGTGGACCCACGCCGTCTTCCACCGCGCCGGGCAGAACGTGAGGGCGGCGCTGGACCAGGGCGTTGATCCCCTGCGGGTCTGCTGCGAACGGGCCCACGCCAAGGGGATGTTGCTCTATCCCACCCTGCTGCTCAACCAGGGCCAGCGTGGCGACTCCATCGAGGGGGACGTGCGCACCTCCAACTATCGCCTCCAAAACCGACACCTGGAAATTGGGGCCAGGGGAGATCTGCCCAAGTTCCCGGGGAAGACCAACCAGGACTTCAAGCACGAGGAGGTGCGCCAGGAGCGCTTCGCGCTGATTGAAGAGGTCGCCAGGAATTTCCCCATCGACGGCTTGGAGCTCCAGCTCAACTACATCAGTCCGGGGCCTTACTTCTTTCACCCCAACGAGGTGGCGGCAGGCCGCTCCATCATGACCGCCTGGCTCAAGAGGGTCTACGAGGCGCTGAAGGCCGACGACCCGGACCGCGAGCTGGTCTTGCGCGTCCCCAACGACATCGACCTGGGATACTCCCTGGGACTCGACTACCGGGAATGGATCCGGCAAGGTATCGTCGATGTCCTGGTGGGGGAGACCTATTGGGGGCGGCTGGACACCATGGCCGACTTCCGGCCGCTGGTGGAAGCCGCCAAGGGATCCGACTGCCGCGCTTTCGCCGCCATCAACAGCATCGTCAGCTCTGACCGCCTGTTGAGCTGCACCATCGAAATGACCCGGGCCACGGCCTGCAACTATTGGCAGCAGGGGGTTGACGGGCTCTACCTGGCTCAGTGGTTTGCAGGAGCCAACTGGCCCTATCGCGCCGACTTCTACGCCCAGTTGCGAGAGATCGATCATCCCGACATCATGGCCCCCAAGGACAAGTTCTTCACGGTGATGACCCTGGGAGACTATGGGGGGACGCGGGGCGTGCCGGCCTCCGAGGCCCAGCCGACCTTGCCGGTCGAGTTGAAGCCGGGGAAAACGGCCGAGATCGAGGTGACCATCGCCGACGACCTGATGCAATGGGACCGGGAGGGTATCGTCCGGGAGGTCCTGCTGCGATTGCGCATCGGGGTCAACGAACGGGAGCGGGTGGACATCAAGCTCAACGGCAAGACACTGCCGGAAGCGGCGCTGAAGAAGATCAACCAGATGTACAAGATGTACGCTCCCTGCAAGCGGGTCGGAGGCTACTGGTTCGTCTACAAGCTGGATCGTCAATACTGGCCCAGGCAGGGGAGCAACCTGCTCGAGGTGACCCTTACCCATCGGGACCCGGATCTGGCCACGGGAAACGTCCGGCTCGGCGACGTCGAACTGGAGACCAAGTACCTGATCAGCAGAAACTTCTGGACGGACGACGATCCCGATGTCGGTCCCTATGAAAAGACCGGACGCAATTCCAGGCGTTAGCCCGCGGTTGTGGATGGGATAGATGAGCCTGCGCATCGCCGTCGCTCAGATTTCATCCGAGTCCAACCATTTCGTGACGGGTCTGGCCGAGCTGGACTTCTTTCGCACCACCGGTTACCTGCTGGAAGGCCCCGAGCTGCTGGCCCTGGATCGGTCGGACACGGAAGTCGGCGGTTTTCTTTCCATCCTCCAGTCGGAAGAGCAGGTCGAGGTGGTCCCGCTGGTGGCCGCCCGGGCCAACTCCGGCAATCCACTTTCGGCGGAATGCTACCGCTCCCTGAAGCGGAGGCTGCTGGAGGGGTTGTGCCGAGACCTTCCCGTTCAGGGAGTTCTCGTTTCCTGCCACGGCTCCATGGGGGTCCAGGACCTGGATGACTCCGAGGGAGACCTGGCCGGAGCCCTCCGCGACATGGTCGGCCCCCGGGTTCCCCTCGCCCTCACGCTCGACCTTCATGGCAATCTGACGCAAGCCATGGTTCAGTCATCGGATATTCTGGTCGGCTACCACACCTATCCCCACCGCGACGCCTTCCAGACCGGTCAACGCGCGGCAAGGCTCTTGTTGCGGTCGGTCAGGGGGCAGAGCCGCCCGGCCATGGCCCTGGCCCGACTGCCCCTGATTCTGACCAGCTTCAACGCCTCCACCGAGGGGGACACCGCCTTTGCCAGGCTCCGGCGCCAGGCCGACCGCATGGAGCGGACACGGCAGGAGGTTCTGTCGGCCTCGGTATTCAACGTGGGCGCCTATATCGACGTTCCCGAGATGGGTTGCAGCTCGCTGGTGATCACCGAAGGCGATGAGGCCATGGCCGCGGAATTGGCCCGCCGGCTGGCCCTGCAGCACTGGGGCGAGCGCCACGCCTATCGTGTCGAGACCCTGAGCGTGGCCGATGCCGTGGAGCGCGGCCGCCGCATTCAGGGAGGGCCCATCCTCCTGCTGGACACCGCCGATACCACCGGGGGCGGCGCCGCAGGGGACAGCATCGCTCTGGTGAGAAGCCTGATGGAACTCCGGGTCGAGGAGCCCTGCCTGGCCATGTTGGTCGATCCCCAAACCGTTGCGGACTGCTGGCATCGGGAGCCCGGCAGCCGTTTTTCGGTGGAGGTGGGCCACCGCCTGGACCCCCAGTGGGGCGATTCCCTGTCGGTCGAAGCCGTGCTGCGGCGGAAATCGGAGGGCCGCTTCCGGTACAGGGGCGGTATCCTGGGGGGCACTGAAGTTTCCATGGGGCGCTCGCTGATCTTGCAGATCGGCAACCTCCAACTGCTGGTCATGTGTCGTCCGACCTACGAATGGGCCGACGAGCAGTACCGCTCCATGGGCCTGGACCCCCGCCAGGCCAAGTTCGTCTGCGTCAAGAACATGATGAACTTCCGGGTGGGCTACGGCGGCATCATGAAGGGCTTCTTCGTGGTGGCCGTTCCCGGGCCCACGCCCGCCGATATGGGCATGCTGCCCTTTCGGCGCATTCGCAGGCCGGTCTACCCGCTGGATGCCATGCCGGAGACCGTCGAGCCGGAAATGACGGTTCGGCCCTATCCCGGTGCGTGAAGACTGACGTTCGTTTGTCAGGCCGCGGAATCGCTCGTGAGGAGGACCTCCCGCTGGCGGCGGAAGAAGTTGACCAGGTGATAGCCGGTCAGGTAGCTGAAGGGCGGCCTTCCCCCCGTATAGTGCCCGCAGGGAAGAAAGACCTTCCGGACCTGGACCCCCTCCCGGTCCACCCGATCGAAAAGCCGGCGCGAGAGGTCGGGCGGGAAGGAAAGGTCGTAGAGGGCCGACAGCATCAGCATGGGTCGGGAATTCCCCTTGAGCCTGGAGACGTAGGCAATCGGACTCAGCGCCGTCCAGGCTGCGCGAACTTCCTCCTGGGTCATGTGGCGTTCCAGCGTCTTGCGGATGTGAGAGGTGGTGATTCCCCGCCACACCACGTCTCCGAAGTAGCTCGACACGTGGTTGAAGGCCCCCAGGTCGAGCCGCGGATCGTGCACAAAGGCCAGCCAGCCCACGCAGGAGCCGATGCTGGTTCCCAGCAGCCCGATGCGACGAACCCCCTGAGCCGCCAGCCAGTCGGCGGCCCGACGCACGTCCAGGACCGCCTGCCGGACGGCCTGGATGGTGCGGCCGATGTTGGGGCCCACCATGTAGTCGGCCCGTTCCAGGCCGTCCGGGCGCCGCCGGTCGTGGTAGGGCAGGCTGAGACGCAGAGCCCCGACGCCGAAGCGCTGCAGCGCCTTGCAGAGTCCCACGTGAGCCTGCTCGTCGCCGTTCCACTGCGGAAGCACGATCGCCGCCATCTCGCCGGCCGGAAAATAACGGGCATGCACGGTGTTGTTCTCGGGATAGGGCGTCCGGACGGCGCTGGGGAAGCGCAGCCAGAAGCCGTCGAAGGCGAATTGACCTGGCTCCGAGGGTTGAGGGGCAAAGTAGGCGTGGCTGTCGGCCAGGGCCTGACGGTTGTGTTCCTGAATCCGCTGGAGTGGGCTGCCTCCCGGGTGCGCGTCACCCAAAAATTCTTCTCCCCACTCGAAGGGTCTGACCAGGCGGCGGTCGATGTCGCGCCGATGGAACCGCCTCTCCAGAGTGTGAATGAGCGGGCGCAGGAGCATGAAGTCGAATTTCCTCTGTTTCCAAATCTGCGGGGACCTTGCAGGACCGGGTCTCGGGCGGCGGGACGAGCCGCGTCCATCGCGCCGCGCCGCCGCGGAGCCGCGACAAGGCTATGCCAACCGGACATGGCCATCAAGCCCAATCGGTGGAGTGACCACGGGTTGGGCCAGGCGCTTGCTCGAAGGTATGTCGATCGCCGACCAGCGCTGAATTTCATCGCCAAGATGATGTAACCTTGGATGATTCCGGTCGATACTTCGGAGCGAAACATGAGGGTTTCAGTTACAGAACTGGCGGACTACAGGAGGTTCAGGAACACCGACCAAACCTTCGAGGAGTGGTTGGCGCGCTGGAAGCGACTGATTCCTCCGACGCCGGCGATGCGAGCCGGCACGAGGTTCCACCGGTTCCTGGAAACCGGGGGTCGTGATTACGCCGACCAAGTCAAGTTCAAGCTGGATTTCACGCCGATAGAGCCCGATTCCTGTGAAGTTCCGTTGTCCCGGGAGTTTGCCATTGGCGGGGAGAGCGTGAAGTTGGTCGGCCGTCTGGATGCCATTCAGGGCAAGACGATTCTGGATTACAAGTTGTTGAGTCGTTACCCCAAGGTGGAGAAGTATTCGGGGAGTGTTCAGTGGCGCTCCTATTTCGTGCTCTACCCGCAGGCGGAGAGGTTTCGGTACCAGTTCTTCATCCGTGGATATACCGCCAACCCTGAAGTGGTGGTGGTGCGGGACATTCGGGAATGTGCGTTTTCCCGGTATCCGGAAGTGGAGGATGATGTCACCGCACTATTGACCGACTATCGGACTTTTATTCGCGAGATGGAAGCTGCAGGGAAGATTACCCCGGAAGATCACGAGACACGGAAGTCGCGCCGCCGCCGTTCGAAAGCGAAGCCGGGGTAATGGCCTATGTTGACGATGCTCCGGAACACCTTCCGTTTCCTCTGCTTGACTATCTTAGCTAACTTAGCTACCCTGGAATTCCAATGATGAAAGTCAACATGCACGAAGCCAAGTCGCAACTCTCGCGCCTGGGCAAGTTGGCCTGGGAGGGCGAGCAGATCGTGATCGCCAAGGCCGGTGAGCCCTACCTGCGCCTGGTGCCCTATCGAGAGCGGAAGATCAAGCGCAAACCCGGGGCGCTGAAGGGACAAATCTGGATTGCTCCGGATTTTGACGAGACTCCCCAGGAAGTTATCGATTCGTTTTACAACTCCAAAATCTTTCCGGATGAAGACGAGTAGTGGCGCGTTTACTGCTGGATACTCACACCGTGCTATGGTGGTTGACCGACCCCGAAAAACTTCACAGGGACGCTTTTCAATCCATTGAGAGTGAACAGAACGAGGTCTTTGTCAGTTCGGTCAGCGTCTGGGAGATTGCCGTCAAGCGGGCGCTGGGTAGGCTGAAGGCTCCAGACAATCTGGAAGCGGCGGTCACGGACCAGGACTTCATCCCTCTGCATCTCACGTTTCTTCACGCAGAGCGGGCGGGTGCGCTTCCGTCGCATCACGGAGACCCGTTCGACCGTATGCTCATCGCTCAAGCCCAGGTGGAGGGGCTGATACTCGTCACCCGGGACATTCGTATTTCCCGGTATGGGATTCGCACGATGGGCGCGTAGGGAAGTGTGAAGTTAGAAGGAGGAAGTTTGAAGTGGGAAGGGCAACGTGAGAAGGTTGGAGTCATTGCTGTCTGTTCCTTATTTTCTTGATGGTGCTGGTCAAAATGGCGATCCATTCGTCACATTCGATCTCCAGTTCAGCCAAACTACACCGCGGAAGGATTTCGGAAGCTGCCAGAAGGCGGAGCCGGTAATGCGTTCCGCGGGCTTCCTTGCAAGCGATGCTGTACTTGCTGACGAAGTCGGCTTCCGCCTTCCTCTTTCCCCCTTCCTCCTTCAAACTTCTAACTTCAAACTTCCCCGCGCGAGGCGTGATGGTTGACGTGGTGGGGCTGGGCTGTTGCTGCTTTGACCTGCTGGGCGTGGTGCCGCACATGCCGGGGCCGGACGAGGAGATCCGCATGCTGGAGACCCGGCAGCAGGGGGGCGGCGAGGTGGCCACCGCCCTGGTCACCCTGGCGCGATTGGGATGCTCGGCAGCCTGCGCCGGCAAGGTCGGTGACGACGCTTTCGGCGCCTCTATTCGCCGGGAGTTGGAACAATATGGGGTCGACACCCGGAACCTGCTGGTGGAGCCCGGCGCCCTCTCCCAGGCCTCGGTGGTGCTGGTGGATCGAGCCACCGGGCAGCGCAGCATCCTGGCCTGCGTGCCCACCTTCAACGAATTGCAGCCCTCGCAGTTGCCGCCGGGCTTGATCGAAGAAGCCAGGGTCCTGCATCTGGACGGCGTTCACCGGGCGGCCGCGCTGGCCGCCGCGGGCCGGGCCCGGCGGGCAGGGGTGCCGGTAGTGCTGGATGCCGATGTGCTGGCACTGGAAGGCGACATCTCCGAACTGCTGCTGCGGACCGACATCCTGATTGCCTCGCTGGCCTTTGTCTCCTCCTTTGCCAATAGCGAAGACGTGGACGAAGCCATCGACAGGCTGCTCGGCTACGGTCCTTCGGTGGTGATCGTCACCCTGGGGGAGCAGGGCTGCCGCGGACAGGCCGACGGGCAGAGGTTCGACTTTCCCGCTTTTCCGGTGGAGGTGGTGGATACCACCGGGGCGGGAGATGTCTTCCACGGCGCCTTTATCTACGGGATGTTGCAGGGGTGGGAGCTGATGAAACGGATTGAGTTCGCCTCGGCGGTGGCCGCCATCAAGTGCACCCGCCTTGGGGGGCGAACCGGCATTCCCGATCGGCAACAAGCGCTTCGATTTCTCCGGGAGCGGAATTCACGCTACTTTAAGACGGATGGGCCGGAAGGGGGCCACCCATGAGCAAGGAACGAACCATCGACGTCGGCAAGAAGGTCCGCTACGATCGCATTGTCAATCCCGGTACCGGCAAAACGGTGATGATTCCCCTGGACCATGGCGTCATCCTGGGCCCCGTGGCAGGAATCCAGGACCCCCGTGAAACGGTGCGGCGAGTCGTCACGGGCGGGGCCGACGCCGTCATCTTCAATGCCGGCATGGCCGGGAACCTTTACCCCGAATACGGGAACCGCTGCGGCTCGATTCTCAACCTGTCCAACATCATCACCGGCGAAAACGACCTCACCCTGATCAGCAGCGTCGAGTACGCCCTGAAACAGGCGGCCGACGCCATCTCGGTTCAGGTCATGGTGGGCTCGCCCCACGAGCGGCACATGCTCGACAACTTCCGCCAGGTGGCCGCGGAATGCCAGCGCTGGAGCCTGCCCCTGCTGGCCATGATGTATCCGACCGAGGAACTGCTGCAGCAGCGGGGCGCCGAGGCCGAGTTGCTGGCCGCCCGCGCCGGGGCCGAGCTGGGCGCCGACATCGTCAAGACCTCCTATACGGGCGACCCCCGGACTTTCGAGAAACTGGTGGCGTACTGTCCGGTACCCGTAGTGGTTGCCGGCGGCCCCAGGAAGGGGACCACCCGGGACCTGCTGGAGATGGTCGGGGAGGCCATGGATTGCGGAGCCGCCGGCGTGGCTCTGGGGCGCAACGTGTGGCAGAGTTCCGACCCGGCCCGCACCACCCGCGCCCTGGCCGATATCATCCATCGGGGAAAGAAGCCGGCCGATCTGGAAGGCTAATCCTCGGGTGGCGCTTCCGCGCGGTCCTGCTTCAGGCGTCCCCGGCGCTTCTTGTCGGAAAGGCGCCGTTCGCGGCTCTCTCCGGTGGGCTTGGTGGGGAGGCGCTTGCGGGGCCGGGCCAGGGTCTCCCGGATCAGGGTCTCCATCCTGTCCAGGGCCGCTTCCAGGTTCTGCCCCTGCTGGCGGTGCTTGCTGCTGACGACCCGCAGATTGCCCTGCCGGTCCAGGCGGGTCGCCAGCTTGGTTCGGATGCGTTCCACCGAGGGCACGCCGATCACCTCGGCGGCGCCTTCCAGGTCCAGCCGAAGGTCCACCTGGGTCTCCACCTTGTTGACGTTCTGGCCGCCGGGCCCTCCCGAGCGGGAGAAGGTCGCACGCAGCAACCAGGCTGGAAGCAGGCGCCTCGGTGAAATCCGCAGGTCTCGCAGCTTGGATGCCATCACAACCGCCTCTCACTCGGTCCCTTGCTCCGCAGGTTGTTTCTCATGGGAGAGTATCACCCGGTTTGTCCACGGCATAGTCTCTGAGAGGGAGACCCACCGTTTTGGTTTGCATCCGGTCTCGCCCGGCCTTTGTGCAGAGCAGGCAGAGGGGTTGAACGAGGCATCTCCGCTTGCCCGTCTCCTGACGATTTCCGGCTGGCACAGTCCTACATAAAGCCTTATGCTAGAGGCTCTTTTCCTGGCCGATCCCGAAAACCGATGATTCACGTCCCCTTTCGCTTTCTGATGGCGGCCTCTTTGGCGCTGTTGCTGCTGCTCCCTGCAGTTGCTCCCTCGGAAGCCGGCGAGAGCCGAAGGTCCGACCGCGCGAAAAGGCTGAGGTTCGATCGACCGCTTCCCGAGTTCAAGCTGAAGGATCTGGAGGGACGGACCTGGACGTTGTCCGACCTGAAGGGGAAGGTGACCCTGATCAACGTCTGGGCTACCTGGTGCGCCCCCTGCCGGGTCGAGCTGCCCTACGTGCAGAGGCTCCACAAGACCCTCGAGAACGTCCCCGGGCTGCAGGTGCTGACTCTCAACCTGGATGAAGACCCCAATCCGGTTCCCGGATACATGCAAGCCGGCGGTTACACCTTTCCGGTGATCCGCTCCTTCGAGCTGGCCGAGAAGATGCATCCCGTCAGCGAGGTCCCCCAGAACTGGCTCATCGACCCCAAGGGGCGTCGGTCGGTGCAGAGCTTGAACGGGCACGGGGAGGTCTGGCTGCGGCGGGTCCGGGCCGTCATGGAAAAGGTGCTGGCGGAGCCGTAGTCTCTACCGGCTCCGCAACCTCCTCAAGGAGGCAGGCGTCATGCTCAACCGCAGGCAGATACTCAAGACGGCCCTGGTGAATCCCTGGTGGGCCGGCGAACCCTACGCCCAGGCCACCCGCGGATTGCCTCCGCTGAAGATCCGGGAGGTCAAGGTCATCGCCACCAGCCCGCGACCCCACTATTCCTGGGTCTTCGCCAAGGTCATCACCAGCGAGCCCGGGCTCTACGGGCTGGGGTCGGCCAACAATGCCTACCAGTCCTGGGCCGTCAAGGCCGCCATCGAAAAGCACCTGGGACCCTTCTGGGTGGGCAAGGATCCCGAGCGCATCGAGGACCTCTGGCAGTGGACCCATGTCCGCTCCTACTGGCGCAATGGATCCATCACCAACGTCGCCCAGGCGGCTCTGGATATGGCCCTGTGGGACATCAAGGGCAAGCGGGCCAACATGCCCCTCTATCAGCTTCTGGGTGGAAAAGTCAGGGAGGCGGTGCCCCTCTACGCCCACGCCAGCGGCGAAAACCCCGAAGCCTGCGTGGAAAACGTGCAGGCCTACATGGAGCAGGGCTTTCGTCACATTCGCGTTCAGATGGGCGGTGCCTACGGTGGGGGCGGCTTCGTGCCGCCGGGAGAAGGGAGTCGACCCGAGAGCGGCTTCCGGGGCCAGGCCTTCGACGAGGAACGCTACCTGGAGACGGTCCCCAGGATGTTCGAGAAGGTGCGCGACACGCTGGGTTGGGAGGTCAAGCTCCTCCACGACGTCCACGAACACCTGACGCCGACGCTGGCGCTGGAGTTCGCCAGGCGCATGCAGCCCATTCGCATGTTCTTCGTGGAAGACATCCTCCCGCCCGAGCAGATCGACTATTTTCGGCAGATCCGAGCCCTCACCTCCACCCCCATGGCCATGGGGGAACTGTTCACCCATCCCCACGAGTGGCGGCCCCTGATTGCCGAGCGCCTGATCGACTTCATTCGTTGCCGCGTCTGCGCCATCGGAGGGATCACCCAGGCCAGGAAGATTGCAGCCCTTTGCGAGCAGTTCGGGGTCCGGACGGCCTGGCAGGAGGGCGGCGAGAACGATCCGGTGAACCAGTTGGCGGCCTACCACGTGGACCTGACCATTCCCAGCTTCGGCATCCAGGAGGACAACGTCTTCCCCGAAGAGGTTCACGAGCTGATGCCGGGAACGGCCCGTATTCGCGGCGGCTACCTCTACGGCAGCGACGGTCCGGGCCTGGGCATCGATATCGACGAGGCCATGGCCGGCCGCTACCCCCTGGTGGACGACCACCGCAACGCCGATTGGACCACGGTCCGCGGAATGGACGGCTCCCTGGTGAAGCCTTGAGGGAACACGCCGGCCGAAAGGAGCAGGGTTCGGTCTTATGCCGAAACGAATCGCCATCATCGGCGCCGGGATCTCCGGCCTGGGGGTCGCCTGGGCTCTGAACAGGCATCCGGACCGATTCGACTTCCGGCTCTACGAAGCCACCGACCGCATCGGCGGCAACGCCGTAACGGTCGATATACCTCAGGCCGACGGCACGTCCATCCCCTTCGACATATCGGTGACCGGCTGTATCCCGAGGGTGTACCACCACATCGTTCAATTCATGAGGCGTCACGACATCGAGCTCATCGACACCAGGTTCAGCTACAGCGTGAAGTATCACGACGAAATCTACGCCCACGATCTGGACTCGACCATTCGCCGCAGGCTGCAGCCGGAGATCGTCCAATTTCAGAAGGTGCTGAGGTTCCTGAAGAGGTTCAATTGGCTCAATCGCTCCAGGTCGACGCTTCTGGCCATGCTCAATCCGTTCAACTACGTGAGCATGGGAACCGTTCTCAACTGGGGAAGGTTTTCCGGGGACTTCAGGTACAAGGTCCTGAAGCCCATGTTCGTGAATTTCCTGATGGCAACCAACGTGTTCGATATGCCGGCAGCGCTGTTCTCCTACTACCTGGAGTTTTTCGATATCGAGCGCGCCACCCCCATGAAGACCTGGGATCAGGGCACCCGTCGCATCTATGAGGCCATGTCTGCCGATTTCAGGGAGAAGATTTTGCTGAACTGCGCGGTGCGAAAAGTGTATCGAGGGGAAAAAGGGGTAAGGGTCGAGGACGCGCGGGGCCGCACCACAACCTTCGATGAAGTGGTTTTTGCCTGCAATGCCAACCAAACCTTGATGATGCTGGACAAGCCGACACGGTTCGAAGCCTTTCTTCTCTCAACCATACGCTATGAGAGCGAACTGCATAACCATACGATCGTCCACTCGGATGCGTCGGTTCTGCCCGAGAACGAGGCCCGGCCGCTGGACACCCGCAGCAACCACATCGAGCAATACGGGGCCCGGCCCGACAACTACGAAATCACCTACATCATGCACAACCAGCAGCCCTGGGCCCACGACTCGGACAAGCCCTGCCTGGTGACCTACAATCCCGTGAAGCCGGTGGATGAGGGGAAAATCATCCGCAAGCGGTGGTTCCAGCACGTCGTTCACGATGTCCGGCATATTGCCCTGCTGGTGTTCCTGTTCCGGTTCATTCAAGGGAAGCGGAGGTCCTGGCACTGTGGGGCCCACACGCTGATCAACAGCCAGGAGACCTGTTTCGTGACCGGTCTTGCCGCGGCCAGACAGTTGGGCGCCGGCTATCCATTCGAAGATCCCGAAGCCAGGAAGTGGTTCAACTTCTACGGCCAAACCCTGTACGGCTGGAGATTCAGGCGGGTCTGACCGAGGGTCGTTCAAGAACTCGTGAGGCGTCAACGCGGCCACACCCTGACCAGCCGGCCCCCTCCCGTGCAGTGTTTGCAGTCATCGTGCTGCCGATGCTCCCCCCGTTGCTTCCCTCTCAGAACCGGAACAGCTTGTTGAACTTGACCACCAGGCCTCGGTTCCGCAGATCCCAGCCGCGGTCGGGCCGCAAGCCGCCGGTGACGTCGTGGTCGTCGCTGTAGACCACGAACAGCTCGCTGCCGGGGCTGTACTCCCACCGCAGCCGCAGGTTGCTGCCAAACGAGTTGCTGGCCGAGTTGTACTGCATGAGCCCGCTGAAGAACATGCGCGGGCTGAACGCGTAGTTCACCCGCATCACCCCCAGGTTCGTCCGGAACGCCCCGTAGGGCGTGTCGATCCAGTTGAAGGAGACGTTGGGCTCCACCGACATCTGGGGCAGCACCGCGATGCGACCCTGCGTCAGTTCCACCGTGGTCAGGTCGCCCTCGAAGTAGGCGCCCCGCCTCACCGCCACCGTCCCGTTCCAGCTCCGTTGCTGGCCAATGGAGTACGCCACCTGAACGTCAGCGAAGCGGTAGCCTCCTGCTGGGATCGAGAAACCGGCGCCGGGCGGAACGAACGGCTCGGCAAGAAGCTCATAGCTGTCGGTCGCCGTGAGGGTCAGCCGGTCGCTGGACTCGAACTCGGTCTGGAAGGCTGCGATGGTCTGGCGCGTCTCCAGGTGGTTCTCGTCGGCCGTCAGGATGGTGTCGAAACTGCCCTCCAGGCTGAACTGCCGGACGCTCCGGATCGATTGCGGCCGGGGGCTGAAGCGAGCCGATGTGAAGGTGCGCCGGAAGTTGTCGCGGCGCAGGAAACCCACCTCCGGCAGGAAATTGTCCTCCACCACCAGGTGATCCACCTGGAAACCGTAGCGGTCCGCCGCGTAATCGAACTTGCCCTGGTAGCTCAGGTCCTTGCCCCGGTAATCGGGGCCGGGAAGCCGGGTCCGGGCAAGGTAGGTCGTCAGATTGAGGTTCTCGAAGAAGGAGAAGGTGCCGTCGATGCCGTAGGCTTGGCTGGAGCCGGGGGCCACCCGGGAGACCGAGCGGTTGGTGAAGATGGCGCCGACCGAGCTGCGCCGCAGGATGTCACGCCGGAGACGGAAGACAGTGAAATTGGTCGGGTCCGAGCTGGATACGGTCTCGTCCCCCGTGTGGATGTTCAGGGCGCCGACATCGAACTGCCCGACCTTGCCCGTCAGGCGCGCGCCCCCGAGGATGGGCACCACGCGGCCCTCCTCCAGCCCGATCTTACGGCTGTAGAAGAGCTGCGGCACGTTGACGTCGCCCAAGAACCCGCCGACCGGAACGCCGGCCGTACCGGCGACGCGCGTGGCGGCGCCGCTGGCGAAGCTGAAGATGCCCCGTCCCTCGAGAAAGAACTCCCGCTTCTCCGGAAAGAACAGGGGGAAGCGGGTCAGGTTGACCTGGCGCTCGTCCACCTCCACCTGTGCGAAGTCGGTGTTGTAGGTGAAGTCGACGGTCAGGTTCCGCGTGATGCCGTACTTCAGGTCGATGCCGCCGTCGACGCTCGGCTCGTCGACCTTCACCGGGGTTGCGGCCATGTCGGTGGTCAAGCCGCCGATGGCATAGGGCTTGATCTCGAGGTTGCGGCCTGCCGACGGGGGCTCCAGGCCGACCAGCGAAGCGGCCGCGGAGATGCGGAACATCCCGCGGGCGCCGCTGCCGGATCCGGCCGCGACGGGAAGCGGCGTCAGATAGGCCCACTCGTTCTTGCGCCGGATGGCGCGCCTGAGCTGAACGCCCCAGATATGGGGCGGCTCCGACCGGTAGCGCAGGGTCTTGAACGGGATCTCCATCTCTACCGTCCAGCCGCCGTCGAAGCGGCCGGTGCGCACGTCCCACACCGGGTTCCAGTCCGAATTGGGGTTGCCCTCGTTGGTGAACTGCGCGTCGGCGCGGGCGCCGAGCGGATTGGTGTAGAAGAGGACTCCGTTGCGACGGTCGTAGAAGGTATCGAACAGCACGGCGAAGGTGTCGTTCTGACGGAGCTGATTGGTGTCGCGGCGCATCTCGTTGGCCACCCACCGGCTCTCGGGCGCCGAATCCCAGACCCGCGCCGAGACGTAGACGTTGGTTTCGTCGAACAGGATCCAGGCCTCGGTGCGCTCGGTCGCCGCGGCTCCCGCGTCCGGGGTCAGTTGAATGAAGCCGCCGATGGCGGGAACCGTCCCGTAGACGGCCTCGTCCAGCACGCCGTCGAGGTCGATGCTCTCGTCCAGCCTGATCGCGCGAACCGTCGTCCGGCCCTGCTCGTCGCGGGTCATCACCGCCGGCGGAACGGGAGCCGGCGGACCGTCGATGAGAGCCGGATCGACCACGCCGGTGGAGTCTGTCTGGCCGGCCGGCGCCTGCTGCGCAAAGCCGGCCAGCAGAAGAACCGATCCCGCCAGCAAGCACTTCGGTTGCATGTTGAACTTGAGCGTGCTCACTCGGATTTCCGCTGATTGCGGATGTCCGGGAGGATGAGGCTGGCGGCCCAGCCGACGGTAAAGGAGACCAGGTTGGCCAGGAAGAGGGTCAGCCAGGGATGGAAGGGGTATCGCAGGGTCTCGGCGAGTTGGGCGGCCCAGGCCAGTCCCAGCTCGACGCCCGCCCAGGCAAGGGCCTGGTCGATCAGGGTCCAGGCCGAGATCAGCACTCCGCAGGCCAGTCCGACATACACTCCCAGGGCATGGGCCCGCTTCACGAAGAAGGCCAGCAGGAACAGTCCGAACAACCCTCCGCCCAGAATCGAGAAGACGGTAAAGCTGAACTGCAGCGCCTGCTCCACGCCCAGCAGCAGCACCAGTCCCACGCCCAGCCCCAGCACCCCCCAAAACGCCGAGGCGACTCTGCCCAGGACCAACTGGGAGCGGTCGCTGGCCTCGGGCCTGAAGTGGAGGTAGAAGTCCCGGACGGTCACCATGGCCATGCTGTTGATCATGGTGTCCAGGCTGGACATGGCCGCCGCGCACATGCCGGCCAGAATCACCCCGGTCATCCCGGCTGGAATCCGGGTCACCACGAACCAGGGGAACACTTCGGTTTCGCTGGCCGCAATGTGCGCCGGCAGCTCGGCAGGGTGCAAGCTGTAGTAGGAATAGAGCAGGCTGCCGATCAGCATGAAGAGGTTCCAGGTCACCACGCAGCCGATGGCTCCGAACCAGATGGCCTTTTGGGCTTCCCGAGTCGAGGGCGAGGCCAGGTATCGCTGGGCGGCGTCCTGCTGGACGGTGTAGTTGCTGAGGAAGCCGAAGGCGCCGTAGGCGATGGTGACCAGGACGGTCATCTGGCTCAGATCCAGCGACCAGTCCACCATCCTGAACTTGTCCGACTCCTGGGCGACGCTCAGGAGCTGGGCGCTTCCGTTCTCTCCGAACCACAGGAGAGCCAGGCAGAAGAGCCCCCCTCCAAACAGGGTCACCGACTGGATCACGTCGGTCCAGATCACGGCCTCCAGCCCCCCCAGAATGGTGTAGATCAGGGCGATGACGCCGCTGACCAGGACAATGGTGAAGGGGCTCCATCCGGTCATGGCGCTGATGGCCTTGGCCATCAGGAAGAGGACCAGGCCGGAGCGGAAAAGGCGGCTGATCAGATAGAAGCAGGAGGTGTAGCAGCGGGCGCCGTAGCCGAAGCGCTCCTCCAGGAACTCGTAGGCGCTCATGCGGACGTGCTGCCGGTAGAAGGGGATCACCACCAGGGCGATGAAGATGGCGGCCAGCGGCAGCATCAGGTTGGCGAGATGGGGCCGCCAGTCCCCGCCGTAGGCCTGTCCCGGAAGAGCAATGAAGGTGGCGGTGCTGATGGAGGTTCCGAAGAAGGAGCAGCCGACGGCCCACCAGGGGATGGACCTCCCGCCGATGAAGTAGGCCTCGGTGTCGGTCTGCCGCCGGGCCAGGCGGGTTCCCAGCCAGGCGACCACTGCCAGGTAGGCTGCGACCACCATCCAGTCGATAGGTGCCATGGGTTAACTCACCCGCCCTTTTCTGTTGACATCCCGCCGGCCCGCATATAGCCTAGCGCTCCTCCCTCAAAAACCATACACCTTCCATCACTCGGCAGTGAGGTTCGTCTTTGCGGCCTGCACTTCAGGCCGGTCACCCGGTTTGCGCCTGAGTGCGTCCGCGGGCCGATGCTTCCCTGCCAAATGAAGCAAAAGGGGGATCTGCATGAGAAAGCACACTTTGACAATCGTCTGTTTGACCTTGCTGTTTGCGCTGGCGCCCATCGCCGGCACCGCTCAAGCGGAGCCGATCAAGAGTCAAGCCAACCCGCCTCAGAAGAACGGGGCCGGGAAAATGCCCTCCAAGGCCGTCGACATCAACACGGCCACCGAAAAGCAACTGATTTCGCTGCCCGGGATCGGGCCCCAAATGGCCAAGCGGATTGTCGAGGCCCGGCCCTTCAAGTCGATTCAGGGGCTGAAGCGGGTGAAGGGCATCGGCAACAAGACGTTCGAGCGGCTCAAGTCCCACGTGGTCTGCGAAGCCAAAGCAACCCAATGAAACCGCACCTCTGTTTGACTTCCTCCCCTTGGGCCCGGCGATCGTCCGGGCCCGTTCTTGCCAACCTGGCCTGCTCAGTTCGCTGCTACGGCCCGCATCACCAGAGCACCACCAGTGCCATGTAGGCGACCAGCGCCAGAAACAAGCCGTACCAGGTCGAGGGTTGACCGTACCAGGGTAATCCGCCCGGCGGGACGTCGAAGGGATACTCGGGCGCGGCCGACAGCTCCTGCCGGGATTGCTCCAGCCAGCTCCCCCGGGTTGCTGCCAGGGGCTCCGGGGTCCGGTGCCGGCGCCCGGAGGGTTCCCGATGGCCAAAGCGGACGGTGAGCCCCTGCAGTTCCCGGCCCGACATCCACCCCCATCGCCAACTGAGCCCCAGCATGGTCCCGGCGGTAACCAGCGGGCTCCAGAGATAGGCCCACCAGGTATTGGTCCACCAAAGGGGAAGGGGCCATCCCAAGGCTTCTCCCAGCAGGGAGCTCAGGCCGTAGCCGATTCCGGCCAGCAGGCCCGCCAGCCCGGCGCGGCGATGGACCGGAGTCAGGGTTCCCATGACATACATGGTGAACAGGGGCATCACGGTCACGCTGGTGATGCGCAGGTAGAAGCGGACCATGCCGTCCTGCAGAAAGGGAATGTAGAGGAAGGAGGCAGCGATGATGAAAGGTGTCGCCCAGCGGGATACGCTGAGATAGTGGGCATCGTTCCGCCCTTTCACCAGGAATCGGGCGTAGACGTCGCGGGTGAAGACGGCGGCCAGCGAGGAGCCGATGGAGTCGTAGGTGGAAATCCCTCCCGCCAGCACCCCCGCCACCACCAGGCCCACCAGTCCGGGGGTCAGATACTCCTGCACCAGGAGCGGGTAGATCTGATCGGGGGCCGCCAGCTCCGGCATGACCGCTCTCCCGAGAATTCCCAGCGTGATGTTGAACCACATCACTCCCACGGTCACCACGCTGGCGGTCAGGGCGGCGGTCTTGAGGTCCCACTCCGAGCGGGCGGCCAGCAGACGCATGGACTGGGAGTGGTTCACCAGGCAATAGGCCGTCAGGACGATGACCCAGCTGAAGATGATCAGGGGAGCAGGCACACCCGGCTCGTCCCGTCCGATGTGCAACATGCTGTCGGCCAGTTGGGGATCGATCTGTTGGAAACGGCTTTCCAGGCCCGACCACCCCCCGACCGCGCTCCACAGCACCCACCAGAGAATGACCGATGCCGTCAGCATCACGATGGACTGCAGCGCGTCGGTGGCGGCCACCGATCTGAGGCCGCCGGTGGCCGTGTAGAGGGCGGCCGCCATGGAGATGGCTGCTACCAGCCACCAGGCGGAGCTTCCCCAATGGGTCAGGATCGAAAAGGTGAGGTAGAGGGAGAAGGCGATGTTGCCCAGAACGTTGGTGCGGTTCTGGACCTGAATGAAGGCGCTCAACAGGCGGGCGGCCGGACCGAAGCGGTATTCCAGGTACTCGGCGTTGGTGAACATGCCCCCGCGGTAGAGCGGCAGGATCACAAAGTAGGAGGCCACCAGCCAACCGATGGGCAGCCCCAGCCACCAGGTGGCCAGGTTGGAGAGCCCGAAGGTGTAGGCTCCGCCGACCACGGCCACGTAGTCCCCGCTGTCCACGGCGGTGGCGAACATCGACAATCCCACCATCCACCAGGGGAGGCTCTTGGCGGCCAGCATCCAGTCGGATGAGCGCCGTGTGCGGCCCGAAATCAGCAGCCCGTAGCCGACGATGGCGCCGTTGGCGGCGACCACGATGAGCCAGTCCAGCAGGGTCATGAGAAGCGGGTCGAGTGTGTGGCGGAAGCGGCGACCCCGGGTTCAGCCGGAGCCCGGCGGTCTCCCAGGCGCGAAACCCGCCGCCGATTCCAGAAAGCTAGGTGAAGTTCATCATCATGGACTGATAGATCTCGGTGGCCTGCAGGACTTGCTTGCACTCCACCCACTCCACGGCTCCGTGAGCCTGGTCGATGCTGCCCGGTCCAAGCACAATGGCTGGAGTCCCCACCGAGGTGAACTTGCTGGCGTCGGTGCCGTAGGGGACGCCGGCGATGGTGGAGCTGCCCAGGACCGCCCCGGTGGCCTCGCAGGCGGCTTGAACGACGGGGGAATCCTCGGGAGTCTCCATGGCGTTGTCCAGCAGGAAGGGTTCCTCCAGGCTCACCTTCAATTCGGGGTCGGCGGCCCGGGCCCGCTCCAGTGCTTCTTCGAATTCCGCCAGCGTTTCCTGGGGGGACTCCCCCGGAATGGTGCGGCGGTCCACCTCCACCACGCACTCGTGTGGAACGAAATTCACCTGGGCGCCCCCGTGGATCACCCCGATATTGAGCGTGGGGCCGCCAGTCAGCGAGTGATCCTTTCGCTGCAGGCCGGGAAGGATCTCTCTCTCGATGTCGGTGATCAGCCGGGCCATCTTGACGATGGCGTTGATCCCCAGGTAGGGCTTGGAGCTGTGGGCCGCCACTCCCTCGACCCGGATGCGAAAGCGGGCCAATCCCTTGTGGGCTCGAATCACCGCCAAGTCGGTGGGCTCGGCCACCACCACCGCCTCCGATTTCACCGTGGCAGCCAGGCTCAAGGCGCCGCGGAAGAGATATTCCTCGTCCACCGCGCCGGCAAACTGAATGGTGCAGGGGGGGACCCGGCCCGATTCCTTGAGACGTTTCATGGCGTGGATCATGGCCACTCCGCCGGCCTTGGTGTCGCAGGAGCCCCGTCCATAGAGGAGGCCGTCACGGATGTGGGGTTCGAAGGGGGGGATGGTCATGACTCCCACCGAGGCGGTGTCCATGTGGCACTCGAACAGGAGCACCCGCTGGGGATCCCGGCCCTCCAGGGTGCCGATAAAGTTGCTGCGCCCCGGCAGTACTTCTCGGGTTTCGCAAGCCATTCCGGCATTGCGGAAAAACTCGGAGAGGTATTCCACCATCCCCGATTCGCCCCGCTGGCCCCCGGGCAATCCGGGATTGACGCTATCAATGGCCACCATGTCCTGCAGCGTGGCCAGCACCTCGTTTTGGCTGCGAGTCCAGGCTTCCCCCATCGTTTCCTCTCCTTGGTGCAGTTCTTTATTTCGGGGCCAATCCTAGCAGTTTTTGTTCCTGAATGGCTCCCGCAAACGAAGCTGCCGGACGGCTTCTCTCCCGGGCGGCATGCCTGCCGGCGTTTAGGCGGCCCCCTGCACGCGGGGCACTCCGGCTTGGAGGAGCATGCCGCGCGCGTCCTCCCGGTAGCGCTCCCGGACGTCCCGGGTTGGAGGACGGCAGCGGCTGGAAGGCAGGCCCACCAGCTCCATGCACAGCTTGTCCAGGTAGCCGTCGCCCGAGGTGTACTCCTGCTCGATCTGCGACCAGAGCTTCATGAAGGGTTGCGCCGTCCGGGTCAACATGGCTTGAACCCGCGGGTAGTCCTTCCGGTTCAGTTGTTCGACCAGTTGGACTCCCCACTCCGGCCAGTAGTTGCAGACGTGGACCTCGAAGCCCCGGGCCCCCAGCATGTGGCTGGTCACGAAATGCATCTGGTTGTCGATCACCGAAAACCGCCGTCCGTAGGCTTCCACCACTTGCTCGAAGGTCATCCAGCCGGGGAAGGGCGTAGCCCACTTGAGGCCCACCACGTTGGGTATTTCGGCCAGGCGGCCGACCAGGCCCAGCGTCACTCCGGTGCTGGTCCAGAAGGTGTTGTAGACAATGATGCCGATATCGCTGGCTTCGGCGGCCGCCACCACGTATTCGTAGAAGTCTTCTTCGGAATGGCGAAAGTAATAGGGACAGGAGACCTGGATGTAGTGGGCCCCCAGGTCCCGGGCTGCCCGGGCCAGGCGGCGCAACTCGGCCGTGCTGGTGGTCTGGGCGCCCATGGCCACCGGCGCCCGCCCCCCTACCGCCTCCACCACGGCTCCGGCCACGACCACCCGCTCCTCGAAGGTCATGGTCGAGAAATCGCCGGCGGCTCCACCTGCCAGGAAGACGGCGTTGCCGCTCTTGAGGCCTCCCCCCAGGAGGAAACCCACGTGCCTCCGGATCCCTTCAAGGTTCAATGACAGCTCGGAGTCGTCGTGGAACAGCGTGGGGACGGTGACGTAACAGCCGCACAAGCGTTGCCGGGCATTATCGAAATCCATGGATGATTTTTCTCCTGATTAACCGGGGCCCTTCTCTGTCATGCGGATCACTCGAGAAAAAATGGCCGATCGTTGAATGAAGACGAACCACGAATTAACACGAATATACACAAACAGACCAGAAGACAGGTGGACCCCTTCGCGCCCAAATTCTACGTTATCCTCGGCAGAACCAACAAACGCCGCCCAGGGGGACCAATGAGCCGCAAAGCGGCGGCAGCAATCGCCCCACTTCTACGGCGTCACCCAGGTCGCGCCAAACGGATTACCGCCGGCCCAGCGCCCACCAGCAGAGCAGGCCCACTCCGGCAACCAACAGGCTGCGCAGGCGGCGTACCAGGGAGAGAGTCACGCCCACGGCGGCCGGAAGACCCAGCAGGGCGAGCACGAGGGCGTAGGCTCCCTCGGCCACCCCCAGTTGCATGGGAACGAACAGAAAGAGGAGGCTGATGAACTTGCTGGTGGTTTCGATCAACAGGGGATGGAGCAGTGGCGGCGGGTCCCCCAGCACCGCCAGCACCCAGTACACCTCCAGAATCAGCAGAAGGTGGGCTGTGGCTTGCAGTGCGACAACCGCCAGGAACCGGGCCGGCCGGTCGTAGACCACCCTGAAAAGGACCTCCTCCATCTGCCTCACCCGTTCCAGGTGGGGCGTCACTCGGCTTGATAGCCAGGCTCGCCGGCTGAGCCGCTTGAGAACGGAATGAAAGAGATAGGACCGCCGGGCGAAAGCGACTACAGCCACCAGCAGGATGCCGCCGAGGAGGAGCACGGCGGCCCAGACCGATGCCCGCAGGGAGGGCTCCAGGGGGACCTGGAGGGCCAGGGCGGCAAAGCCTGCGGCGGCAATGGCCGTGGCGCAGAGATTGTAGAAAAGGATCTCGGACAGGGTGGAGGCGAAGGCCTGGTGGAGGGCCAACCCTCTCCGCTTGAGCAGCCAGGCCTTGGCGGGCTCTGCCAACAGAGGCCCGGTGGAGGTCAGGACCCGCACGGCTTCGCCGGAGATTCGAATCCAAAGGACATCACGATAGGACACCTGGATTCCGAGCAGGCATCGGGAGAGCGCCGCCGCCCGCACGCCCTGGTAGAGGGCGTGAATGCCCGCCAGGGCCGCCAGGTGCCAGCCGATCTGGAGCAGCAGGGAGAAAATCCGGCCGGGACCGAGCCGATAGACGAGGTAGGCCGCCAGGCCCAGACCCAGCAGCATCAGCAGGGCCCGCAAGGTTCTGCGCCCGGTCGCATGCATCATTGGCAGGTCAGCGCGGCGTCAAGGGCCGAATGTTCTTCTCGACGCGATTCAGGGGATGACGGAAGGCTTGCCGCCGCAGCCTCTTGAGATTGGGGTAGCCGGCGGCCTGCTCGCGGGCCCACTCCTCGGCAAAACGCCCGTTGCGGATGTCCCTCAGGGTGTCTTTCATGCGCTGCTTGACTTCTTCGGCGGGGAGCTTTTCGTGCCGGGTCAGCGTTCCATACTGGGATGTGGGTGAGTGATAGCGGGTCTGCTCGAACATGCCCTCGACCGCCATCTTGTGGAAGATCTCTCCGGCCTCTCCGGAGGCGTAAAACTCCAGGGCGACCAGCTCGGGGGGCACTCCCGCCTCCACCAGCACCTCGTAGGAGAGCAGCAGGGCCTGGTTGAAGAGCGGCCACAAAGCCTGCTCTCCGAAGAGGTTCACGTCGGCTTCGTCCTGGAAGGTGCACTCCAGAACCCCGGCGCGGGTGCACCCCACCCCCTTGGCCAGCGCCAGCGCGACTTGGCGGGCCTGGCCGGAGGCGTCGTGGCCCACGGCCACGAAGGCCGGAACGCCCTTTCCCTCCAGGAAGAGCTCGCGCACGGTGACGCCCATGGCACGGGGGGACATCATCACCACGTCGACGTCGGGAGGGGGCTGGATGCACTTGAAGCGGTAGCCGTAACTGCTGGCGAAGTCCAGCACCTGCCCGCCGCGGATGTGCTTTTGCATGTGCCGCTCGTAGACCTGCTGCTGGATTTCGTCCGGAATGCCCACCAGGACCAGGTCGGCCCTGGAAGTCGCCTGAGCGATGGAGAAGACCGGAAACCCGTCTCGCTGGGCTTGCTGATAGTAGGCATCCCGTCGGTTGCCCACGATCACTTCCAGCCCGCTGTCCCGCAGGTTGCGGGCCTGGGCGCTCCCCTGGTTGCCGTATCCGATCACGCCGATGAGGCGGTCTTTCAGGGGAGCCAGGTCGACGTCTTCATCGAAATAGATCTTGCGCATGAGGCTGCCTCCTTTTCAGCGAATTCAATCATGTCGGCCACATAGAAACGCCATTCCCGTGCTCCCTCACCGGCGCTAGACATGGACGGCCTCCTGCTCAACATATGGACGTAGTTCCGCCCGCAGCGCTTTCTGAGTTACCAGATCGACGGAACGCCCCAGCAGATCTTCCAGGTAAAACTGGGTGCCGAAGTACCCTTTGGAGGTTGTCGGTCCGTCGAAACGAACCAGGAGGTTAATGTCGCTGTCTTCTAATGCCTGGTCGCGAGCCACGGAGCCGAAGAGGACGAGATCGGCGACCCCGAATCGTTGCGAAAGGGTCGCCTTATGCGCTCGCAGCACCTTGAGGACTTCATCTCTGGTCATAAGCGCTCCCGTGAATTCGTCAAACTTCCTTTATTGGGAAGGTCTACTGCTGTCGGAAATTCCTTTGGACTTCTTTGGTCTGGAAGGATGACTGATAGCGTTGACCGCGCTCTTGAGTACGAGGGTGCGATGGAGAAAAGACTTCATGCCATCAATCAGTGTGGTCAGTTCCTCTCGTTTGGGGCTCCAGCCACGGTGAGCCGCTGCGCTGCCCGCGTCAGTCAGCTTACCGAGCATCCGCTTCTCGGTTTCGCTGATGATCCCTTTTTCTCGAAGTGCCTTGAATTTCTCTCTGAAAGAAGCTCCCTCGGCTCCGTTCAACACCATCGCACGGTCCAGGGCGGCGCGGGCTCCGATTGCAGCAAGAACCCGGTGACCGGCATTCCGAGCGCCATATACTTCGTGCAGCAGATTCTGGAGCGTGTGGTCGTCAAGTTGGCCTACCCAGTCAGGTGCTGGAGGTGACGGCCAATCAGTTACATGTGGAGGGTCTTGACTTTCGGAGAACCAGTACATGCGCTGAACGTAGAGCGTTTTGCAGCCGCGGCATCGAAGAATCCGGTAGGTGTCGATTTCCGACAATGAGCCCAAGCCGGGTTGGTTCCATGACTCCCTGCACGATTCCGATGCAACGATATCAGCGTTGAGGTTCTGATCGCATCGGGGGCAATGACCGTCGCAGGTGTTGGAGGCGTCGCTTGCAGATGTCACTTCAAATCTCCTGGGCATTTGCCGACAGTTTGGCTGAAATGCCCTCTTGAGAGAGTAGCGATCCTGCCTGGCCTTTCAACGATTGCCCCGACCTGACGAAGGGTCAAGCACATCATTCAAATGCCTCCTGGATGATTTGCGTTGCGAGCTGCTTGAAGTCATGGCGCGCAATCTGAACAGAGGCCGCGTGGCTCCCGATGGCCCCGTCTGCCGGAGTGAGTTCGAAGATCGGCTTGCGGTGCTCTTGGGCCATCGGGACCAAGCTGCGATAATGCTTGACCGTGGCCAGACAAGCAGGATCCTGGCTTGGCGATGCGGGAAACTGCCCGTTGAGCTGATCGAGTAGGTTCCTGGCGTACTCTTCCGGCATGCGATTGATCCATCGATCATATGCCTTGACCGGGCGGCTGAGCCGGACGCCGTGCTGCTGTACAATATACCCTAGGGGTTTCATGCCGCCCTCCGGTATGGAGAACGACGCCTCTGACCAGTTCTCTTTCCTCCTTTTCCAATCGCGGCGCCAACGTTGAAGAGTCGGGCCAAGGTTGCGCAGGCCCTGGAGGGAAAACAGGTCGGCTCCGAGCGGAACGATGACATAATCGGTGGCGATGAGGGCGGAGCGGTTGATTGCTCCGAGATTGGGGCCGACATCAGCCAGAATGACTGTTGCCTCCATCGCTTTCGCACCCTCCTGCATCACGGTCCAGAAGGCGGTCAAAATGCGGAACGGTCGGTACAGGTTTGTAGAGCCCAGAGCGTCCGGCCATTCACCGGACAACGTATCCTCGAAGCCGGAAAGCGCGAGGTCGCCGGGAATGAGTTCGAGAGACTCGGAGATCTTCTGAAGTGCAGGAGGCAACAAATCCCCGACCTCCAACAGAGGCCTCACGCATTCGAAAATGGTTTTCCCGCGCTTCCCGGTCCCTCCGTCCCAAAGCATTTCCAGCCGTTGTTCTTCCAGGAACCCGGCTGATAGGTTGGCTTGGGGATCCAGGTCGCAGGCGAGCACCCGTTGACCGGTTTGCGACAGCATCCAGGCCAGATGGTAAACGAGGGATGTCTTGCCCACGCCGCCCTTGTTGTTGAAAAAGGTCAGTACGGGGATGGTCACGGTGAGCGCCTCCGGATAGTTGCCTGGACAAAGGCATTTTCAATGACGAATTCCAGATCGGGATGGCCATGGTCCCTCAATGCGTTTCTGGCGATGGCGATGCCCGCGCCAAAGCGCTGCACATACCCGAACACTTTCAGGGCCTCCGCCACATTGGGATTCCGGTAGTCGGTCACACCGGGCTGCCCGAAATTTTCTCGAGTCACGACGCCGAATGCGCCGCCGGGGTTGTGGATTTCGACGCGATCCGTGAACCAGTTGACCCGCACGGGCGCGTTGGTGGCCTCGTAGGTGCGGTGCATCACCGCATTCCGCGTGATCTGCTGAAGCGCCTGCAGGGGATAGGTCGACTCGCGCCGCTCCTTGTCGGTCTTGGTCAGGTCGATGCTCGTGCGGATGTGCGCCCTCATCTTGTCGTCGACGCGCCGTATGATCTCTGGAAGCGTTCCGTCGATGGCTTCCTCGTCGACGATGGGATCTGACAATTCGGTCCCGTCAATGCGCAGGAATTGGATATAGGAGTTGGGGATGAAGTCCCGGGGGCGCTTGCCGAGCACCAGAAGGCCCAGAACGGTGGCAGTAGGATCGGTGGCGGAAGCGATCATCTTCGCACTTGCCAAACGCTGTTCGCTGCTGCGTTGATTGGCTTCAAGGATCTCGGCACTAAATGCCTGGGGCAGATATTCCTCGTCGAACCGGCGAATGATGAGGTCGGCGACGGTGGCCCCGGGTACGGGCTGAATATCGAACGGGATCGTGTGCGCCCTGCGCTTCTCGTTCAGTATACGTTCATCCTGCTCGGTCGCGATTCCGCGTCGGGGACCGTACCGCACGTGAATCGACCCTCGGAAGCGGACCGGTGGAGAGTCCGACGGCAACACGATGACCACGGCGACCGGCTTGTCGTTCAGGGTCCTCTTCTCGACAAGCATGGACGGAGGCGGAACAATGTTGCCGTCCGTCTTGATGGCGCTCAGTCCAATCAGCAACTGATCGTCAATTTCTATGCCACTGGCCTCTCCGGTGTCTTTCAGACCAACGAATACAACGCCGGCTTGACCGGATCCCGGCAAGTCATTGGAAAACGCACAGACGGCCTCTCGGATCCGGGTCGGTGCGTCGCCGTTCAGCGTTTCCTTGAACTCGACGCGGAAGCTCTCGCCGTGATCCATCGCGTCTTGCAATTCCGTATCTGTCAGCCACATCGTACCGAGTCGTTCTTCTTGCATGTTTTCGCCGTCGAATCAGTGCGCTGATTCAGTCAACTGGTGATTGGCCCCTGTGAGTTTTTCTCAGCCGATGTAAGCCGCTCGCGGCTGGCTCGTTTCTCGCCAAGCTGACTCGCAGGATCCTTTCCCCCACCCCTTGACGGAAACGGGTTCCGCAGGGGTAGTGCCCCTTGGCCAACTCCTGCAGGGAACAATGCAAATCGTTTGGCCCCAAAGGGTAGGATGGCTTTGTTCTGTGAGTGTAACATGGAGACGGGTCGTGGTTCTCCTTCCTCTTTGAGTACAAGCTACGCCACGCAAAGACCTGGATTGCTCCAGGAAATCACAGGCGGACTGGTATGGATTTGAAACCGAAAGGTAGGAGTCTTCGTGTCGCAGGTTTGTGGTTGACAGCTTGAATATCGGCCTTGATTTGCAATCGACTCGCCAGTTTTTGACTTCATCTCTGGGCTGCGACCTTCACGAGCGCATCCCCCGGAGGGGAGTGAAAACCAGCCCCTTCAACCTGGACGCCGGCGGCGCTTCGAAATAGCGGCTGGCCAGCCAGCCCACCGCTACCGTGGGCAGGCAGGTGAAGGCGCCGTACCATTGGCCTCCGACATGGGTCCAGGCCAGGGCCAGGGTCAGGGAGCCCGCCGCCAGGCCGATCAGCACGCCCGGCGCATTGGCCCGCTTGGAGAGCATCCCCAGCAGGAAGATGCCCAGCAGCAGGCCCAGAAACGTTCCCGAGAGGCTGATGATGAGCTGGTAGACCTCGGACTGCTGGTAGAGGATCAGCACCGCCGCCAGGATGCCGCCGGCGCCGAAAGCGGCGCAGAGCAGCCGGCTGAATCCCACCTTCAGTTGGCGGTTGGACATCCAGTCGCAGACCACGGTAGCGGTCAGGGCGTTGATGCCGCTGTCGATGCTGCTCATGGCGGCCGCGAACAGCCCCGACAGCAACAGGCCCAGCAGGCCCACCTGGGCGATCTCGGTCAGCACGAAGTTGGGCAGGATCTGGTTCTGATGGAGCGGGGGGAACCCCGCGGCGGCCGTGGCGGCGCCCGGGACTTCCTGGTGGTAGAAGGCGTAGAGGGTGGAGCCTACCAGGAAGAAGATCAGGCATACGGCCCCCGACATCACCCCGTTGACGATCAGGGAGCGCTGGGCCGCCCGCGGCGTGGGCATGGACACGTAGCGCTGCACCGCCGTCAGGGTCACGGCGTACCAGGGGAAGAAGGCGAACAGGCCGATGGCCAGGGAGGAGTAGACGTTGTCCACGCCTGGGGACATGTCGAAGCGAAAGTCGAACATCTCGAACTTGCCGTGGGCCTGCCCCATCTCGATCATTCCGGCCCAGCCTCCCTCGATCCGTCCCAGCGCCAGCAGCAGTACGGCCAGCATGCCGCCGCCCAGGGCCACGGCTTGGAAGATGTCGGTCCAAATCACGGCCTTGAACCCTCCCAGGGCCGTATACAGGGTGGCGAAGGCGCCGATGCCCACCAGCAGCCAGGCGGTGGTAGCCAGGTCGTCCGTGCTCAGACCCAGCACCGGTTCGATGACGTGGCTGACGGCGTAGAGCAGGTTCCCCATCCAGGCGAAGGTGTAGATCATGAACAGCGAGCTGCCGATCAGCCGGATGGGCCGGTTGAAGCGCAGCTCCAGGTATTCGTAGGCGCTGGTCACGCCCAGGCGGTGGAACAGGGGCACGAAGACCCAGCCCACCACCGGCACCACCAGCAGCGGAATGCTGATGATGGCGAAATAGATGTGGTAGTTGCCGAAGGCGGCCTGGGTGGGAAGGCCCACGAAGGAGTTGGAGCTGAAGATGGAGGCGAACATGGAGAGGCCCACCGGCAGCCAGGACATCTTCCGCCCCCCCAGAAAAAAGTCCTCGTTGGAGTGCTGTTCGCGGGCGAACCACAGGCCCAGGGCCAGCACCGCCACCAGGTAGCCGCCAAAGAGGGTCCAGTCCAGGGGATGCAGGAATCCCAAGTGCTCAACTCCAATCCGGATTCTGTAGCCCGCATTTCTCGCCGGGGGGCGTGATCATGGCGCAGGCATTTTCCCCTCAGCGCGTGCTCGGGAGCGAAGAGCGTAGCGGTCACTACGGTCGAGCGAGCATGGATGCGCTGAGGGGAAAAGGACAAGCCAGGGCGCGCCCAGCGCCGTGTGTAGTCGCATGCCTTCAAAACAATCCCGGCAAAGGTATTGAAAACACATGGCTCTCATCATACATCCAGCGGCCCGGTGAGAAATGCGGGCTTGAGGCCGTCAGCCCCGGGATTCTAGGAACGGCGGCCTTGCGAGTCAAGCAGCCCGCGACCGGTCGAAAAGTGGCCTTGAGCCCTTGAAGGGGCTTGGTTAGACTATGCATGAGGCGCCGGAGAGTCGGGGACTCGCGAGCGCCTCTTCCCACGGGGAACCCTCGGCATGTCGTTCCATCGGCTCAGTATCGCCGCCTGGCTGGCCGTCCTTGCGGCGCCGTTCGGGCTGGACGCCTCCGACTCCGGCCAGGCGGAGTTTTTCGAGAAGCGGGTCCGTCCGCTCCTGATCGAACGCTGCCATGCCTGTCACGGCGGGGAAACCGCCAGTCCCATGGGAGGGTTGAGGCTGGATTCGGCCGAGGCCATGCTGGCGGGAGGCAGCCGCGGCCCGGCCGTTGCCCCCGGCAGGCCGGAGGAGAGCCTGTTGATCCGGGCCGTCTCTTTCGAAGACTCCGAACTCAAGATGCCGCCCACGGGCCGGCTGAGCGATCGGGAAATCGCCGACCTGGTCCAGTGGGTGAAGTCGGGGGCTCACTTCCCCGAGTCCGGGGCGGCCGCCTCCGACCCCGGCGGTGGCATCGACTGGGAAGCGGCCCGCCGGTTCTGGTCTTTTCGCCCGATCCGGGATCCCCGGCTGCCCCAGGTGGAAGACAGCCGCTGGGTCTCCTCTCCCATCGACAGCTTCGTGCTCTCCAGGCTGGAAGCCAAGGGGCTGAAGCCGGCCCCGCCGGCAGACAAGCGAAGCTGGATCCGCCGGGTCACCTTCGGTCTGACCGGACTGCCGCCCTCGGCGGGCGAGGTCGAGCGGTTCGCGTCCGATGGTTCCCCTGGCAGCTACCGGAAGGTGGTGGACCGGCTGCTGGCCTCTCCGCACTACGGCGAGCGCTGGGGACGCCATTGGCTGGACCTGGTCAGTTTTGCCGAAACCAACGGCCACGAGTTCGACCACGTCAAGCCCGATGTCTGGCGCTACCGCGACGCCGTCATCCGGGCTTTCAACCAGGACGTTCCCTATGACCGCTTCGTTCGCGAGCACGTGGCCGGCGACCTGCTGGCGGAAAAACGCCCGGGCCCCGGGGGGATCCACTGGGAATCTCCGGTCGGCACCAGTTTCTTCTGGCTGGGGGAACGCCTCAACGGCGCCATCGACTCCGTCAAGGCCCGGGCCGACGAGGTCGACAACCAGATCGACGTTCTGTCCAAGGCCTTCCTGGGCCTGACGGTAGCCTGCGCACGCTGCCACGACCACAAGTTCGACCCCATTCCCACCAGCGACTACTACGCCTTGGCGGGGATCCTGCACAGCACCGATTTTGCCCAGGCGGTCATCGATTCAGCCTCCAGGCGGCAGGAGATCGCCTCCCTGCGACAACAGATCCGGGATCGCACTTCCGACATCCGCAGGCTGCTGCAACCGGTCCGCTGGAGCATGGCCCGGCAGATCGAGCCCTACCTGCTGGCGGCGGCCGAACTGGCCTCCCCCCGGGCAGCGGCGGGGCCCGAGGAGGTGGCGGAGCTGGCCGGCCGGCGGCTCTTGGATGCCGGCCTGTTGCAAGCCTGGGTCGAAACTCTCCGGCAGGCCTGTGGAGATCCGGACGACCTGTTCTATCCGCTGGCCTCCCTGATCGACGGCCTGGCCAGCAGGCGTTTTGGCTCCTTTGCCGAGGGGGTGGAGGCCGTCCGCGGCCAATTGGCAGGGAGGGGCGAACCGGAGGGGCGCGAGGAAGACCCCGGCCCGGAGAGGGTGGACGTGCTCTTCGAGGATTTCAGCAAACCCGGCTTCGAGGGATGGACCGTGCAGGGACAGGCCTTCGGGCTCCTTCCGGCGCGGGAGATCCCATCCAATCAGGCCCTCCGCAACTTTCAGGGCCAACCCCTGGCCAGCTCCTTTGGCGCCGGGTCCGACCGGTTCATGGGCAGCCTGACCTCCCGCAAGTTCACCGTGCCCGAGCTTCCCCGGGACTACCGGCAGCACGGCATCTACCTGCACGTGAGGCTGGCCGGAAACGAACCGCGGGAGCCGGCCGGCCACCAACCCTTCCCTCCCCTGAGCCTGAACCTGATTGCCGACGGGGTCAGAAGCTCGACCTTTGTTCCGGAAGGGAGCCGACTGCGGTGGAAGACCTCCCGGATGACCATCCAGGTGGGACGAATCTGCCATTTCGAGATCCTGGACCGAAGCGCCGACAGGCATATCGCCGTGGACAAGATCGTCTTCTCCAACTCCAAGGAGCCTCCTCTCCACCTGGACGCCTCCCACCGGGAACTGCAGCAGAGGATCCTCTCGGGGAACCCCGGGTCACTGGAGGAGCTGGCTCGATCCTACCGGGGTCTTTTCCTGGAGTCCCTGGGCGCCGCGGGACCGTTGACCCCGGCCCACCGCTGGTTGCTGGCCTCCCTCAGTCCGAGCGGTCGGCTGGAAGACCTGGGCGCCCTGCTGTGGAAGGAGGAGCAGGAAGAGGTGGCGCGGATCCAGGGTCAACGCCGTTCTCTGGACAACCGGGTTCCTCCCTCCCGATTCGCCATGAGCAGCCAGGACCGGGACCCGCGCGACGTGCGTGTCCACCTGAGGGGGGATCACAAGAACCTGGGACTGGAGGTTCCGCGCCGCTTCCTCCAGATCCTGGCCGGAAGGGATCAGCCCCCCATCCTGGAGGGAAGCGGCCGACTGCAGTTGGCCGACCGGCTGGTCGACCTCCGGAACCCGCTGACGGCCCGGGTGATGGTCAATCGTATCTGGAAGCACCACTTCGGCGAAGGCCTGGTGCGCTCGGTGGACAACTTCGGCGAGACGGGCGACCGGCCCAGCCATCCCGAGCTGCTGGATTTTCTGGCCTATCGCTTCATGAGGGAGGGGTGGTCGGTCAAGGCCATCCAGCGACTGATCCTGCTGAGCAGCGCCTACCGCATGTCGGGCCGGCCGGAAGCCATGGCCCTGCGGCTCGATCCCGAGAACCGGCTCCTCCATCACGTCTCCGTGCGCAGGCTGGAAGCCGAGTCGGTCCGCGACTCCATCCTGGCGGTGAGCGGCAACCTCGATCGGCAACTGTTCGGTCCCAGCGTGCCGCCCCACATCAGTCCCTATCAGGACGGCCGGGGCAAGCCGAAGTCGGGGCCGCTGGACGGGAACGGCCGGCGCAGCCTCTACGTGCAGGTCCGCCGCAACTTTCTGACTCCCCTCTTCCTGGCCTTCGACTATCCTCCGCCCATTTCGGCCATCGGGCGCAGGGGGGTCTCCACCGTTCCCTCCCAGGCCCTCATGATGATGAACAACGAGTTCATCGCCGGGGAAGCCCGAGCCTGGGCCCGGCGCATGGTCGCGGAGGAAAGCGACCCCGGCCGGCGAGCCGTGCGTATGGTGCTGGAGGCCTACGGCCGGCGCCCGGGGCCGCGGGAGCTCGAGGACCTGCTGCAGTTCGCGGCCTCAGCGGTCAACCGCTACCGCACTCTGGCCGAGAAAGAGGAAAGTCCGGAGAGCCTGGAACAGCGGGTGTGGGCCGACCTGGGCCACGCCTTGATGAACTCGGCGGAATTCATCTACCTGAGGTGAAGGACTGACATGCATCGGCCAAAACCTTCTTCGAGTGCAGTCAGCCGCCGGGAGATGCTGTGGCGGTGCGCCAACGGCTTCGGCGGCCTGGCCCTGTCCTGCCTCCTGGCCGAGAAGCAGGGCCTGGCCGCCGGAACCTCGACTTCTCCGCTGGCCCCCAGAGCCACTCACCACCCGCCCAAGGCCAGGTCGGTGATCTTTCTCTTCATGGACGGGGGGCCGTCGCAGATGGATACCTTCGACCCCAAGGCCCGGCTGCAGAAGGAGAGCGGTCAGCCCATCCGCATGGACACGCCCGCCACCGTCTTCCAGATCAGCCGGATGGTGCTGGGGTCGCCTTTCAGCTTCAAACGTCATGGCCACTCGGGCGCGGCGGTCAGCGAACTCTTCCCCCACCTGGCCACCTGCGTGGATGACATGACCTTCGTTCGATCCATGGTGGCCGACCACTCCGAGCACACGGCCGCCAATTACTTCATGCATTCCGGGACCGGTTTTCAGGGACGTCCCAGCCTGGGGTCCTGGGTGACCTACGGCCTGGGAAGCGAGTCGGACAACCTCCCCGGCTTCGTTGTGCTGGAGAGCGAAATGATTCCGCCCGGCGGTCTGGACCTGTTTGGCAGCGGATTTCTGCCGGCCTCCTACCAGGGAACCCTGTTCCGCAAGGGGCGCCACCCCATCGCCGACATCCGACCCCGCGAGGCCGCCCCCGAGCTGCAGCTCGACAAGCTGGGGCTCATCCGCAAGCTGAATGCCGGGGTGGTGGACCGCTTCGGTCCCGTCAGCGAGCTGGAGGCCACCATCGCCAACTACGAGCTGGCCTTCCGCATGCAATCGGCGGTCCCGGAACTGCTGGAACTGGGCGGCGAGTCGGAGGCGACCCGGAAGCTCTACGGCCTGGATGAGCCCGAGACCGAGGAATTCGGCCGGGAGTGCCTGCTGGCCCGCCGCCTGGTGGAGCGGGGCGTCCGCTTCATCGAATGCCTCAGCCCCCAGCGGCGGATCGACCGCTGGGACCAGCATCTACGTCTGGAAGAACGCCACCGCATCAACGCCAGGGCCACCGACAAGCCGATTGCCGGACTGTTGAAGGATCTCAAGGCTCGGGGCCTGCTGGATCAGACCCTGGTGGTCTGGGGCGGCGAATTCGGCAGGACCCCCACGGCCCAGGTCCCGGATGACGGCGACCTCAGCCAGGTGGGCCGGGACCACAATCCCTTCGGCTTCACCATGTGGCTGGCCGGGGGAGGGGTCAAGTCCGGAACCGTCTACGGGGCCACCGACGAATACGGCTACTACGCCGTCGAGAACAAGGTGCACGTCCATGACCTCCATGCCACCATCCTCCATCTGCTGGGTCTGGACCACACCAGGCTGACCTACCGTTTCAGCGGCCGCGACATGCGCCTCACCGACGTCTACGGCAACGTGGTCCACGATATTCTGGTGTAAAGAGGAAGGAGGCAATGTGTTCCGGAGAATTTTCCTGAGGATGGTCATTCCGGCAGTGCTTTTAGCCACTCTCTGGGCCTTGCCCGCCTGGGGGCAGCTCTCCTCCAGGGCCGCCTGGGCGGCCACCGCCTTCAAGAACTACCGGGTGCAGCCGGACATCGTCTATCTCACCGCCGAAAACTGGCAGGCCGAGCTGGATCTGTACCAGCCGGTCGGGCTGAGCGAGCCCGCGCCCACCCTGGTCTACTTTCACGGGGGAGGCTGGTACACCGGCGACAAGGACGAGCCCATATTGCGGCTGCTGCCCTACCTGGAAATGGGGTGGGCGGTGGTGAACGTGGAGTATCGGCGCAGCGGGGTTTCGCTGGCGCCGGCCGCGGTGGAGGACTGTCGCTGCGCCCTGCGCTGGGTTGCGGACCACGCCGGCCGCTACAACCTGGATCCCGACCGCATCGTGGTCTCCGGCCATTCGGCCGGGGGGCACCTGGCTCTCACCACCGGGATGCTGACGAGTGCGGCCGGACTGGACTACCGCTGCCTGGGCAAGGGAGAGCCCAAGGTGGCGGCCATCGTCAACTGGTACGGCATCACCGACGTGCTGGATGTGATCCAGGGAGACAACGTTCAGGGATATGCGCTCCGTTGGCTGGGGGTGCGGCCGGACAGGGAGTCGCTGGCCAAAAGGGTCTCGCCGCTGACCTATGTCCGACCGGACCTGCCCCCCATCCTGACGGTTCACGGGGAGAACGATCCGCTGGTGCCCTACTCGCAGGCGGTTCGGTTGCACCGGGCCTTGACCGAAGCGGGCGTTCCCAATCGCCTGGTGACCATTCCCGAGGGACCGCACGGGCCCTTCAGTCCGGAAGAGACGCTGCGGGCCCATACCATCATCAGTGAATTTCTGGAGCGGCACGGCCTGACCCGCGTAGCCCGGGCGGAGCCGGGCCGGTAAGCCGGATCGGTCTGTCCCGGAGCCCTGCATACGGCAATCTTGATTATCCTGCTCATCCTGTCTATCCATGTTTTTTCTTTTGTGTCTTTTGCAAGGTGAGAAATGCAGGCTGGCCGCCCTCCCTATCTTCTCGGAATCGATCTGGGCACCTCCTCCTGCAAGGTGTGCGCCGTGGATGCTTGCGGCCGGCACCTGGGGGCGCGCAGCGCCGGCTATCCCACCCTCACCCGGAAGGCCGGATGGGCCGAGCAGGAGCCCCGACACTGGGTGCCCGCAGTCACCGAGGCCACCGGCCGGCTGCTCTCGGAAATCCCGGTTCCGCCCGATCGGGTGGGAGGGATATCCCTTTCCAGCGCCGCCCACATTCCGGTGCTGCTGGATGCCGGCGGCAATCCCCTGAGAAACGCCATCCTCTGGTATGACCAGCGCTCCCTGAACGAGGTGGAGGAGCTGAAGTCTCAACGGGGCGAGGCGATCTTCAGGATGTCTCACAACAGCGTCTCCCCCACCTGGACCCTGCCTCAGCTCCTGTGGGTGCGGCGGCAGGAACCGGAGGTGTGGTCCAAGGTCCGGCGGGTAGCCCTATCCAAGGACTACCTGTCGAAGTGGCTCACGGGCCGGTGGACCACCGATCCCGCCACCGCGCTTTCCTCCATGCTCTTCGACGCCCATGCCGGAAGCTGGTCCGAGCCCTTGCTGGAGCCGCTGGGGCTGCCCCCGGAGGCGCTGCCCGAGGTGCACCCTTCCACGGCCCGGGTAGGCTCGCTGGCGGCGGCTGCAGCCGAGGACCTGGGGATTCCTTGCGGGGTGGCGGTGATCAACGGGACCCTGGACAGCGCGGCGGAGACCTACGGTGCCGGGGTCGTGCGGCCCGGCGACTGTCTGCTGCGGCTGGCCACGGCTGGAGGGATCCACCTGGTCCTGGAAAAGCCTCACCCTCACCCCGGGCTCATCACCTATCCCCACCCGGTGTCGCCGCTCTGGTACTCGCAAGCGGGCACCAACTCCTGTACCTCGGCCTTGCAGTGGGTGTTCCGGACCGTCGGCGCCGGCCGACCGGGGACCTTCCAGGAATGGGATCCGGGCGTGGAAACCGTTCCGCAGGGGGCCGAGGGGCTGTTCTTCCACCCGTACCTTTCGGGAGAGCGCTGCCCCTACTGGGACGGGCGGCTGCGGGCCAGCTTTAGCGGAGCAACCTTCAGCCATCGCCCCGAGCATTTCGTTCGCGCCGCCTACGAGGGCACGGCCTTCTCCCTGCGGGACGCGCTGAGGGTAATGGATGACCTGGGAGGGCTGCGGGGAACCATCACGGTGGTGGGTGGCGGAACGGCGGGGAAGCTGTGGACCCGGATCGTCTGCGACGTTCTGGGACAGCCCCTGCAGGTTTCGCGGGTGACGGACTCCGCCTACGGAGCGGCGCTGCTGGGACTGGTGGGAATCGGCCTCTACCCGGATGTCTCCCAGGCGCTGGCCGGGTCCAGGCAGGAGCTGGAAATCGTTTCACCCCAACCGGATCGGGCCAGAGCCTACACCACGCTCTTTCAGCGCTACCGGGAAATCCAGCAGAAACTCCAACCGGTCTACCACACCCTGGCCCACTGAGGCCGCCCCCAACCCGCAAAACTCGTCATTCCTCAATACTCGATAGGCCGCTCTTCGAAGTGGCGGTGGCGTCGATAGGCCACTCTGCAGTCGACGCGGACCAGGGAGAGGTCCCCCCGGATGTCGCGGTCCCGCTTCAGGACGGTGACCTTCAGCCTGTTGCGTCCCTTCTTGAGTGTGAACTCCGGACCCAGGTGGTAGTCGTAGGCGTATCCGTAGGGTCCGATGGAATGGGAGAGGGAATTCTGGCCCACCAGCCGATAGGTCATGTCCACCTTCTGCAGGATGGAATCGGGGAGCACCTGTCCATTGAACTCGACCCGGACCCGGTCGATGTCGGGGACGATGCCCCCGAAGCGCACCCTCAGGACCACCGACCGGACCCGTCCCAGCTTGCGCCAGTGGCCGATATCGTCGGCCACGGGGAAGGAAACCTCGGTCGAGGCCCCTTCTGCAAGTTCCTGGGGGAGACCCTTGGTCCTGCCGGGCAGCCAGTCCATGGAAGTGTCCCGTTCCCTGCGGGTGCGAACCATGTAGAGCTTGTCGGCAGTGGCCAGCAGTTTCGGGTGGGGCAGCAGGCGCAGGGTGTCGTATTCCTGGGCCGTCCAGGGCCATCCCTGGGGGGTCCAGAGGTGGTCGGCCATGGCAACGCCGTCCACTCCCTGCGCGTAGGCGGTGGCGGCGCCGGCCCAGATCATTTCGGGCGTGGTCCATCGGGCGAATTGCCGGCCCAGCCCGTTGTGAATGGAAAAGAAGGCGCGAGTCCCGGTCCCCCGGGTGAGCTTCACCACCGAAGTGCAATCCACGTCCTGCACCACGCCTTCATCCTCGGTATAGGCCCCCTCGCAGAAGACACCGTCCAGCAGTTTTTCGGAAATCCAGGTCGGGACCTGGTAGCCCACCAGCTTCCAGGCGTCCGGGTGAGCGGGGATGCGGGCATAGATGCGCTTTCGCCGCCCCTGGGCCTGCTGGGCCTTGTCGGCCACCTTGCGCAGTTCCCGGATCCACTGGGTCATCACCGGCGCCAGCTCGCCGGCCTGGTCGAAGCGGCAGAAGGGCATGGACGAGGTCAGATTCAGCTCGATGCCGTCGGTTTCGTAGCGGGAAAGCATCTCCTCGAAAACCTGAAACCGTTCCTCCCGCACCGGCTCGTGCATGAAATTGAAGCGCGTCTTGTTGATATCCTTGGCCCGGGGATCGGGGTCGTCTCCCACGTGGAACTGCGGGTTGTCCATGGCGAAGGCCGACCATCGGCCCAGGCCTTCGTTTTTCTCCCGGGTCCCTCCCTGCAGGCTCACCCAGTTGCTGGCGATCATCAGGATCCCCGTCTGGTGACAGCGGTCCACCAGGATCTTGAGGGGGTCGTGGCCGTCCTCGATGAGCTGCTTCAATATCCGGCCCGCCCGATACCAGACATAGTGGGTCCACTGCTTGACCTCCGCTCCCCAGAGCTGAGCCACCTTGCTGTCGTAGAGCACGGTGCCCCCTTCAACTCCGGCGAAATAGACAAAGGCGTCCACGCCGCTGCTGGCGAGCTGGTCTACGATGAAGGCATGATCGGCCGGGGTTACCGGGGGTTCGAAGCAGTAGAGGTCGGCGGCGTGGCGCCCGTCGTCGAAAAAGAAGACTCGGGGATCCCCGGAACGCCGGGAGTCCTTGGAGGGTGAGGGACCGGCAGCCGATGCCGAGACGAGAGGTGCAGCCAGAGCTCCGGGAGCCGCGGCTCCAACGGTCCTTAAGAAAGTTCGGCGTTTCATGGTCGGTTCAACTCCTTTGATTGGCACAAGTCTGGACTTCAGGCGGCATTCGAGCCTGCCGGGTTCTCCCGGCCGGAAAGTCTCCGGCCGACCGCCGTATGTGGGAGCCCCCATACTGCCGTCTGCCCCGTCCCAACGCAAGGAGTAATTGCCCCAGATTGCATCAGCCATCGCCATTCGGCTCGGCCTCTGCGACTCCCCCTTCGAGGGGGGAGTGATTGAGGGGCTTGCATCGGCTGCTCGAGCCGGAGGGGGGCCAACGCGGCGTCACGTTGGCGAAGCCGGTCCTCGAGCCGGAGGGGGGCAATGCGGCGTTCCGAAACCCGACAAATGCTGGTAACATGGGCGCCTTTGCGTCGATTCTTCAGCTCAGCCAGAGGAAAGACATGCCTCACCAGGTACCGTCGGAAGACGCACCCGGCCCGACCCCGCCCGCGCGCCTGAACCCGGCTCTTCGGGATTCGCTGAAGCGCTACTGGCGCTCCAACCTGAAGATCATGATGGTGCTGCTGGCCGTCTGGGCGGTCGCCGGCTTGGGTTGCGGGGTTCTCTTCGCCGATTCTCTCAATGCCTACAGCCTGGGGGGCTATCCCTTGGGGTTCTGGTTTGCCCAGCAGGGGTCCATCATCGTCTTCGTGATCCTGATCCTGATCTATTCGCTGCTGCTCAACCGGCTTGACGCCAGGCACCACGCCGAGATTCAAAGCCTGAAGCAAAGCGGTCGGAAGGAGCATCCATGACCGTCAGCGCCTGGACCTTCGTGTTTGTCGGGTTGAGCTTCGGCCTCTACCTGCTCATCGCCTGGCTCAGCCGGGTGCGCGACACGCAGGGTTTCTACGTGGCCGGACGGGGCGTTCCGGCGGCGGCCAACGGCATGGCCACCGCGGCTGACTGGATGAGCGCGGCTTCCTTCATCTCCATGGCCGGGCTGATCAGCTTCATGGGCTACGCCGGCGGGATGTATCTGATGGGCTGGACCGGCGGCTACGTGCTGCTGGCGCTCCTGCTGGCGCCCTATCTCCGCAAGTTCGGCCACTTCACCGTCCCCGACTTCATCGGCGACCGCTACGCCTCCAACACGGCGCGCCTGGTGGCGGTGATCTCGGCGCTCTTCGTCAGCTTCACCTACGTGGCCGGACAGATGCGCGGGGTGGGGGTGGTCTTCTCCCGCTTCCTGGAAGTGGACATCAACGTGGGTGTTGCCATCGGCATGGCCATCGTCTTCGTTTATGCCACCCTGGGAGGCATGAAGGGGATCACCTGGACCCAGGTGGCCCAGTACTGGGTATTGATCACGGCCTTCCTCATTCCCGCCATCGCCATCAGCATCCGCCTGACCGGGCACGCCTTTCCGCAGATCGGACTGGGAGCGGAGCTGATCGAGGGCGGTTACCTGCTGGACAAGCTGGACAAGATCCATGCCGACCTCGGCTTCTCCAGCTACACGTCGGCCTTCGACGGGCCCTGGGACAAGGCCAATGTCTTCCTGGTGACCCTGGCCCTGATGGCCGGAACCGCCGGACTTCCTCATGTCATCGTGCGCTTCTACACGGTGAAGACCGTCCGGGCGGCCCGCACGTCGGCCTTCTGGGCCCTGTTCTTCATCGCCCTGCTCTATCTGACGGCGCCGGCCACCGGAGCCTTCGCCCGCTACTACATGATCGACTCGCTTCAGGGAAGGACGGCCGCGCAATTGCCGGACTGGTTCCGAAGCTGGGAGAAGACCGGCCTGATCCTGTGGCTGGACGACGGTGACCGGCGGCTTCGCTACTCCGGGGGCGCCGACAACGAGATCTTCAGCTTCAAGGCCGGCAAGGTGGTGGTCGAGGGTGAGTCCATGTCCCTGGCTCAGATCACCGGGAGCCATCGGGAGTGGATCGCCTCCGGCGGCACCGAAGGGCGCGACTGGCGTCCCCTGCTTCGGGAGGCCAGGCTCTCCGGCCCGGACCGCGACATCATCGTGCTGGCAACTCCCGAGATGGCGGAGCTCTTTGCCTGGATCGTGGCGCTGGTGGCCGCCGGAGGATTGGCGGCAGCCCTCTCCACCGCCTCGGGGCTGCTGCTGGTCATTTCCTCGGCCGTGGCTCACGACCTCTACGCCCGGGTGATCAACCCCGCCGCCAGCGAGAAGCAGCGGCTGCTGGTGGGGCGCAGCGTCATCGGGGTGGCGGTGGTGGTGGCCGGACTCTTCGGCATCTTCCCTCCAGGCTTCGTCAGCCAGGTGGTGGCCTTCGCCTTCGGCCTGGCGGCCGCCTCCTTCTTTCCCGCCATCGTGCTGGGGATCTTTCACAAGCGGGTGGGAACGGTGCCGGCCGTGGCGGGGATGATCGTGGGCCTGGCCTTCACCAGCTTCTACATTGTGGCCAGCGTGTACGGAGGAATGTCCCCCTGGACCTTCGGCGTCTTCGAGCGGGGAATCAGCCCTCAGGGCATCGGCGCCATCGGCATGGCGCTCAATTTCCTGGTGACGCTCGGACTGACGCCCTTCTGCCGGGAACCCAGCGACGAAGTCAAGAACCTGGTGGATTCGGTGCGCGAGCCCGAAGGCGAGACCCCGGCGGTGGCCATCGAGTCCGCATCGGAACATTGACGACCGACGGCCGCCGGGGTTTGGGGGAGGAGAACTTTCAGGAGTTCTTCAGGGCAGCTGCAACCAGGGAATCGAAGTTGTCCTTGATGTACTTCGGATTGCGGGGGATCCTGGTCGGCCGCTTGGCCTGGTTGGAGGGCTTCTCCGTGCAGCACTGGCGAGAATCGGTCACCAAGTCCCTGACGGTAAGTCCCCGGTTGCATTCGGGGCAGGTCACAAACATTCAATACACTCCTTCAATTGATCAAATCATGTCGGCAGGCGCCGGCGCTTGTCCCGTTTCAACCGGAGACAGCGACGTGCCTCCTAACCAGATGTCTTTCCCGTGCGGAAAGTTGCATCGTCTCAGGATGAATCCTGATGGGAGGAACGGCTGCCTGTTGGGGAAGCGCTGAGGATCCTGTCCGGGAGGGTCTCTCTAAAAGCTTATGCTCGTCGTCGGTGGGAGTACCGAATTACGGCAAAACCGGGTCGATCGCCACATCACTTCGGCGATGCACCGCCCCGGTCCGAATTTGAGCCGGCGGTGCGAGGGGATCAAGGGCTCTTGGTCTTCTCCTGGGCCGACAACAGCTTCTTCAGACCTTCTCCCGTCGGCACGTTGATGAACAGTATACCTAAAATTTCCTCGCCGGTGTTACGAATTTCGTGTTCGGCTCCGGGAGGGACGTAGAGCACGTCTTCCCTTGCCACCGGTTGGCTGCGGCCGGCAATGCAAGCCTGGCCACTCCCCCTGGTCACCACCAGGATCTCTTCGGCATCGGGGTGGATGTGGAGTTCGGCCACGTGACGCCCCCCGGGAGGGATCATCATGTGGTGGACGAACTGGGTCGTCTGCAGGCAAGTCCGTTCCTCCGGTGCCTCGGTTTCATAGAGCCTTCTTACCGGGGCTGGGATTTCCGCCCGGTTGCGCCGGCTGCCGTCGCGCTGAGCGACGCTGAACTCGATCACTCGATGGGGGTTGTTGAAAAGCAGGCTTTGAATCCCGCTGTAAGCTTGAGTTTTCCAATTGGCCAGCGTCATTTTCCTGTCCTTGTCGGTTTCCGGTCTCTGTCGCGGGAATTGCGGACCCCCGGAACCATCTGGTCCGACGGCATCTTAGTCGAGTCCGAGCGACGGACCCAAAGCAAAAAGGCACGAGCCCACGCTGGGGAGCCCGACCGGGTGCGGGGGAATCGATATTTTTATGAAGGGACCTATACTTGACTACCCTTCGAAACCAATTCTTCCTCATTATCACGAGACTGGTTCCGGGCTATCTCAAGATCTGGGTCGTCGGTGGCGGGGCTTATACTGCTGAAGAGTTACGAAGAAGAATGAGGTAGGCTGTTTTTCAAAATGGGTCTTGCTTCTTGGATAATTCACAGGCTCGTCACGGCAAAAAGGCGCTTGACAGGGGGGCCGTTACCCTGTCAGCATTGCGGTTGTTCAACAGCGCCAACGCCCGTCGCCTACATCGCGCCGAGGCGTCCTCCCTCAAGCGCGAAAACCCCGCGCTTTCGAGGTCGAGCCCTGACCGGCTATGCCGGTAATCTCCTTCCCGCAAATAGCACATTTCTCCTTGCTCGGAGAGGTGTGTCCCGCGCTCGATCAAGGGCTGGCCTATCCCTTCCCTTCCTTCTATTCCCAGGAGGCGATCCATGGACGAGCTTATGAAGACCTTTCGCAGCCACCAAGAAGACCTTGCAAAGCAGCACCACGGAGAGTATGTCTTGATCAGCGCAGACGGTATTTTGGGGACCTTTCCTTCGGATAGCGATGCCTACTGGAACGCTGTAGACGAAAAAAATCTTGTGCCCGGCAACTTCTTGATCCACCCATGCTATTTCCTCCACGAGGAACGCCCCGTGATGTTCTACTCCAACGTCGAATGACCCAATCCCCTGTTGTGGTTAGGAAGTTTCTTGACTTACGCGATGGAGCCGTGATCAAGACCCCAGTCAGCGTCAGCCTGCCGTGGCGTCAACACAACGGGATGCGGCCTCCACCACCCAAGATAGACACCTTTGCAGTTTGGGACACTGGCGCTACCAACACGGCTTTTGACAATAAACTGGTTGCCGAACTTGGCCTGGCCCCACAACGTCCAGCCACGATCAGCACGTCGCACGGGCCAAGGTCTGCACACTTTCATCTGGCGAATGTATATTTGTTCAATCTACTGTTTCCTGTAGCGATCGTAGATGTGGAGATTCGTCAACAGAAAAACCCGCCACCCTCGCGATTCGCTCGGGTTCTGATTGGGATGGATATCATTATGAAGGGCGACTTTGCTGTCAGCTACCAAGACTACAAACTCGAACTCTTTTTTCGGGTTCCATCCGAAGGGTTAACCTCCCTCATCCAAACGTAAACACACCCTCGTGACCATGACCTCGAACCAGAGCATCCCGGTCCGACTCAAGGAACTGGCCCTGGTCTTCCTGAAGCTGGGAATCCTGGGCTTCGGGGGGCCGGCGGCTCACATCGCCATGATGGAAGAGGAGGTGGTGGCGCGGCGCGGCTGGCTGACACGCCAGCGCTTCCTGGATCTTTTGGGAGCCACCAACCTGATTCCCGGTCCCAACTCAACCGAGATGGCCATTCATCTCGGCTATGTCAGAGCCGGTTGGAGCGGCCTGGCGGTTGCGGGGACCTGCTTCATTCTGCCCGCCGTGGGCTTGACGGCCGTCTTGGCCTGGATTTACGTCCATTTCGGACAACTTCCCCAGGTCGCGCCCTGGCTGCTGGGGATCAAGCCGGCTGTGGTGGCCATCATCGCGGTTTCCGTCTGGCGGCTGGGGAACAAGGCCTGCAAGACCTGGTCGCTGGGGGCCATCGGTGCCGCCGTGCTGGCAGCTTCCCTGCTGCAGGTCAACGAGGTGGCCGCCCTCCTGCTGGGAGGTCTCGTTGGCATGCTCTGGTTGCGGCTGCCTCAGGCGGTTCGTTCTCGACGGGGAAAGATTGTTCCGGTGGTTGCGGGAGCCTGGCTGAGCCAATGGCTTGCCAAGAAGACCGGAGTTCTGCTGGCGGCCGTGGCGGGTGCCGGCGGGGTGGGAGCGGCCTCGGCCTCCTTGTGGAAGCTGGGGCTCTTCTTCCTGAAGGTGGGCGCCGTCCTCTATGGAAGCGGTTACGTGCTGGTTGCGTTTCTGCAGGGCGGCTTGGTCCACGAGTATGGCTGGCTGACTCAGCGGGAGCTGCTCGACGCCATTGCCATCGGCCAGTTTACCCCCGGTCCCGTTCTGTCCACCGCCACCTTCATCGGCTACATGATCGCCGGAGCCGGGGGGGCGGCCGTGGCGACCACCGCCATTTTCGCTCCCTCCTTCCTCTTTGTCGCCCTGGTCAATCCCTGGGTCCGCCGCCTTCGAAAGTCCCCCTGGACGGCCGCTTTTCTGGACGCGGTCAACGTCAGCGCCGTGGCGCTGATGGCGGCCGTCACCGTCAAGCTGGGGCAGGCCACTCTCACCGCCTGGCCGGCCTGGCTCATCGCCGTGGCCGCCACCCTGATCGGTCTCCGCTGGAAAGTCAACCTGGCCTGGGTGGTGGTCGGGGGCGGTGTCCTGGGCTGGCTGCTGTCCCTTCTTTCGAACTAACCGTCGGTTCGCGGCTCAAGTATCACTCCCCCCCTTGAGGGGGAGTCGCAGAAGCCGACCCGAATGGCGAAGGCTGATGCGGAGGGGGGCCGACGCGGCGCCCCGTGAGTGACTATCGGCGGCATGGGCAGCCCCCGTGCACATAACCGTTGACAAGATATTTAGCCGTGTCTAAACTTTATTTTAAGCTTGCAAAAGCTTGGACAAACAGGCGGGCAATCATGCTTCCGAGGAGGGGATTCGGCCCGGTGGCTCCAGGAGGACAAAGGGGTGTGGAGAAGTGTCCCAGGCAGACGTTGCACCGGTGCTTCCCGGCAATCCTCTTGCCGGGAAAGTTTCCTGCCGCCCGCGCTGGCATTGCCGCGATACCGGACGATGGTCTGTTCATTCCTTCTGGGAATCCTGTTGATTCTCAACATCCCCCGGCAGGCCGGGGCTCAGACAACGGCCCAACTGAGCGGAACCGTGATCGATCCGCTGGGAGCGGCCGTCTCCGAGGCCAGTGTTCGCTTGACCAACCTGCTGACCGGGTTCGAGCGCCGGACCGCCAGCCGGTCCGATGGTTCCTTCCAGGTCCTCAACGTCCCCTTCCAGACCTATGAGCTGCAGGTAAGCCATTCCGGCTTCGCCACCCACATCCAGGTCGTCGAGCTTCGCTCAAACGTTCCCGTCCTTATCCCTGTCCAGCTCTCCCTGGCGACTCGGCGGGAGGCCATTGAGGTCTCCCTGGTCGAGCGAATCACTCTGATCGATACCGAGGCCACCGGGACCCGCACCGAGCTCAACCGCAAGGCCATCGAGCAGATGCCCGTCCAGGCCGGGGCCCGCGGACTGGAAGGGATCCTGCTCAACTTTCCCGGCTTTGCCGCCAACGCCAATGGAGCCGTTCATCCCCGGGGAGCCCACAACCAGATGACCTACGTGATCGACGGCATGCCCATCAGCGATCAGTTTACCGGGTCTTTTGCGACCTCCATCGATCCATCCATGGTGCAATCCCTCGAGCTCTACACCGGGGATATTCCGCCGGACTACGGCAGCAAGGTTTCGGGGGTGGCCAACATCACCACCCATTCGGGCTTTGACGGAGGAGGCGATTTCTTCGGGATGCTCGAGCTCGGCGCCGCACAGTTCGACACCGGCTCGGCGATCCTGCAACTGGGCGGGGCCGGGGAAAAGCTGGGTTACTACGGCTCGGTGTCCGCGGTGAAGAGCAACCGCTTCCTCGACAGCCCCTCCCTCGACAACCTCCACAACGGCGGCAACGCCGAGCGCGGCTTCCTGCGGCTGGACTACCACGCTACCCCGAAGGACAATCTTCGGCTGAGCCTGCTGGCCGGGCGCTCATCTTTCCAGTTGGCCAACTTGAGGTCCCAGCACCTGAACAGCCAACAACAGAGGCGCCACCTGCGCGACGCGGCGGTCTCGCTGGGCTGGGTCCGGCTGATCTCGCCTTCGACCACCTTCGATTCCACCACTTCCTACCGAACCACGGTGGCCCAACTCTTCCCCAGCGCGGGAGACACCCCGGTGACGGCCTCCCTGGCCCGGCATCTGTCGACCTTCTCCACCTTCAACCGCTTCAACCTGCTGAGCGGCCGGCATCAATGGAAAATCGGCTTCGACTACCAGTATTTTCCCGTCAGCGAGAACTTCTTCTTCGGAATTACCGATCCCCGCTTCAACCCTCCCGGATCGGGGGACTTCAACCCCAACCTGGTTCCCTTCGACCTCACTCGAGGCGGCCATCGGTTCCGGTTTTCCGACAAGGGGGCCGGCCACCTGCAGACCGTTTTCCTGCAGGATCGCATCAAGCTGGGGCGATTCCGGATCAACCTGGGCGGGCGCTACGATCGCTACCGTTTCCTGACGGTCGGATCTCAGCTCCAGCCTCGTCTGGGCGTGGCCTATCACCTCAGAGAGACCGGAACGGTGCTGCGGGCCTCCTACAATCGGAACTACCAGACTCCGCCCAACGAGAATCTGCTGCTGTCCAACTCGGATGCGGCCGGACGCCTGGCCCCGCCCGACGTGAGGCGCGACCTCAGCGGCGGGGTCATCCCTATCGGTCCCCAGCGCCAGAACGTCTACGAGGTGGGGGTGCAGCAGAGGCTGGCCGACCGGGCCAGCCTGAACGCCGTGTATTTCCACAAGGATTCCCGCGATCTGCAGGACAACGACAATTTTCTCAATACGGGAATCATCTTCCCCACCTCGCTGGCCCGCTCCAATGTCAACGGATTCGAAACCCGCCTCACCCTTCCGGAAATTCACCGTTTCAGCGGGTCGGTCAGCACCACCCACTACCACGTGGTCGTTACCCCGCCCTTTACCGGCGGGCTCTTCCTGGGGAGCGCCGCGCTGGACCTCCTGAGCGAGGGGCCCTTCGTGATCGATCACGACCAGAAGCTGGCGGTCAGCGGCCTGCTGACCTACCATCCGCGCAGGAACTGGTGGACGAGTTGGCAGGTTCGCTACGACAGCGGCCTGGTGCCCAATCCTTCCGATCCGGCCGAGGTGGCCCGCGACCCGGACTACTTCGACCAACTGCCCCTGGTGAACCTGACCTCGGACCCTCCTCGGGTAAAGGCCAGGACCATCCTGGATGCCACCGTCGGCTACAAGCACATTCGGGGCGACCGCCGCGTCTGGGACCTGGTTTTCCAGGCGGCCAACCTGACCAATCGGACGGCGCTCTACAACTTCCAATCCGTCTTCGTAGGAACCCGAGTGGTGCAACCCCGCACCTTATCCGCCAAGGTCCGCTGGTACTGGTAACTCCGGCCTCTAGCCGATATATAATGGTGCCCGTCATATTTCCGGCGGCCCCGCGGTCATGCGGGTCGCCCCTCCTCAGAAGGGAGCCCCGCTCATGAGCACCCCCCCCTACGATCCCAGCTTCTTGCAGGACCTCCAGTGGCGCTGCATCGGCCCCCCCCGCGGCGGCCGGGTGGTGGCCGTGGCGGGCGACCCGGTGGACCCCATGACCGCCTATTTCGGAGCGGTGGCCGGTGGCGTGTGGAAGACCACCGACGGGGGCACCTACTGGGAAAACGTCTCCGACGGCTTCTTGAACACCTCCTCCATCGGCGCCCTGGCGGTAGCTCCATCGGACCCCAACGTCATCTACGCCGGCACCGGCGAAACCACCATTCGCCTGGACGTTTCCTACGGGGACGGGGTCTACAAGTCCACCGACGCCGGCAAGACCTGGACCCACCTGGGACTGGAGGAGACCCGCCATATCGGCGAGATCCGCGTTCATCCGAACGATCCCGACCTGGTCTACGTGGCGGCCCTGGGCCACGCCTTCGGCCCCAACCCGGAGCGGGGCGTCTACCGCTCCACCGACGGCGGCCGCACCTGGGAACAGGTGCTCTACTGCAGCCCCAAGGCCGGCGCGGTGGATCTGGCCATGGACCCCAACAACCCCCGTCTGCTCTACGCCTCCATCTGGGAGACCTACCGCAACTTCTGGTCCCTCTCCAGCGGCGGGCCCGACAGCGGCCTTTTCAAGTCCACCGACGGCGGCGACACCTGGACCGAAATCAGCAACAACCAGGGACTACCCAAGGGAATCAAGGGCAAGATCGGCGTGGCCGTCTCGCCGGCCCAGGCGGACCGGGTCTGGGCCATCGTGGAGTCGGAGCAGGAGGGCCTCTACCGGTCGGATGACGGCGGGCAGCAGTGGCAGCGGGTCAGCGACAACCGCGACCTGATGCACCGGCCCTGGTACTACTGCCACGTCTTCGCCGACCCCTGCCACGCCGACACCGTCTACGTCACCAACCTCAAGATGTGGAAGTCCACCGACGGAGGCCGCCGCTTCGAGCAGGTGACCACACCCCACGGAGACAACCACGACCTGTGGATCGACCCGCGCGATCCCCGCCACCTGGTTCAGGGGAACGACGGCGGCGCCTGCATCTCCTTCAACGGCGGCCGGAGCTGGTCGACCATCTACAACCAGCTCACCTCGCAGCTCTACCGCATCGATATCGACAACCAATACCCCTACCGGGTCTACGCCACCCAGCAGGACAACGCCTCCATTTGCGTTCCCAGCGCCACCGAGTACGGCGCCATCGCCTGGAGCCACTGCTACTCCCCCGGCACGGGAGAGAGCGGATTCATCGCCGTCCAGCCCGAGAACCCGGACATCGTCTACCTGGGAGCGATTGGGAGCTCGCCGGGGGGCAACGGCGTGTTGCAGCGTTACGATCGCAAGACCGGGCAGATCCGCCTGGTCAACGTGTGGCCCGAGGAGTCGACGGGCTGGGCGCCCAAGGACCTCAAGTACCGCTTCGCCTGGACCTATCCCATCGCCATTTCGCCCCATGACCCCAAGGTGCTCTACGCCGGCGGAAACATCCTCTTCCGCAGCCTCGACGGCGGCGGCAGTTGGGAAGCCATCAGTCCGGACCTCTCCCGGAACGACCCCGGCAAGCTGGAGGCTTCCGGCGGGCCCGTCACCAAGGACGCCAGCGGCGCCGAAGGGTACGCCACCCTCTCCACCTTCGTGGAATCGAAGCACCGGCCCGGCGTTTTCTGGGCGGGCACCGACGACGGGCTGGTCCATCTCTCCCGAGACGGCGGCGCCCACTGGGACAACATCACCCCGCCCGAGCTACCGGAGTGGTCCTACGTGGGTTGCCTGGAGGTGTCCCCCCACGATCCGGCAACGGCCTATGTCTCCGCCACCCGCTACAAGCTGGACGACTACCGTCCCTACCTCTACAAGACCGAGGACTACGGCCGGAGCTGGCGCGGCATCACCGGAGACTTTCCCCGGGATCAGATCACCCGGGTGGTGAGAGCCGACCCGGTCCGTCCGGGCCTGCTTTTCGTCGGCACCGAGACCGGTGTCTTCGTCACCTTCGACGACGGAGAACACTGGCAGCCGCTGCGGAACAATCTCCCGGTGGTGCCGGTCTACGACCTCAAGATCAAGGATTCCGACCTGGTGGCCGGCACCCATGGGCGTTCCTTCTGGATTCTGGACGACCTGACACCCTTGCGCCGGCTGGACCCCGAGTCCGCCGGGGCCGCCGCCGGCCTCTTCCCTCCCCGTCCCACCTACCGCACCCGGCTGAACTGGAGCGTCAACATGTTCGCCGACAACAAGGGCAAGAACTACATGTTGGGCCTGGGGGGCAACGCCTGCTACTACCAGGACGAGACCCCCGAGGGCGAACCGGTCCGCCGCTTCCTGGACGCCGGCCAGAACCCGCCCCCGGGAGTCATCGTCTACTACGTGCTGGCCGAGGCGCCCGGAGAGCCCATCTCACTGACCTTTCTCGACGCCGGCGGCCGGGAGATCAAGACCTTCACCAGCAAGCCTGAGGAGTCGGAGGAAGCGGAAGGCGCGGACGCCTCCGCCAAGGCGGACCGTTACGTCACGGCTCGTCCCGGGCTGAATCGCTTCGTCTGGGATATGCACTACCCCGACGCCGAGAAAGTGGAGGAACGGGACAAGGACCAATCCACCCTCTTCGGCACTCGGGAGAAGAGCGGGAACGGCCCGCTGGCCCCTCCCGGCGCCTATGAGGTGCGTCTGAGCGCGGCTGGTCGGACCTGCACCGAAAGCTTCGAGATTCTCAAGGACCCCCGGGTGGAGGCAACGCCCGAGGACTTTCAGGCACAGTTCGAGTTGTGGACCAGAATTCGGGACAAGCTGTCGCAGACCAACCGGGCCATCAACCTGACCCGCCGCCTGCAAGAGCAACTGTCCGAGTGGTCGCGGCGCGCCGAAAAGGTGAATCAGTGCGACGCGGAGGGATCGAGTCCCGTCTCCGAAAAGGCCAAGGCCCTGCGGGAGCAACTGGATTCCATCGAAAAGGCCTTGATCCAGACCAAGGACAAGACCCCCTTCGACCGGCTGCGCCACCCCAACCGCCTGAACGCCAAGCTGGGGGGCCTGGTAGCCGTGGTCGGCATTGCCGACGCCGCCCCGCCCAGGCAGGCCTACGAGGTCTTCGACGAGATCTGCGCCCAGATCGACGTTGAGATCGCCCGGCTGCGGGAGCTGTGCCGAGGCGAGGCGGCTGCCTTCAACCAACTGGCCCGCGAGGCGGGATTTGTTCCGCTGGAACTCGAGTAGCAATCCGGGTCGGAAGGGGGCTTCAGGAAGAAACCCTTGGCGGGTTGATTCCCTGTCGGGGCAGGAAGGGATGGGCGGCCACCTGGCCCTGGAAGGATTGGGACCAGCGCCCGGGAATGGCCAGACCGCAGCTCGGACAGTCCCCCTGCGGCGTCAGGTGGTATCCCAGGATCAGGTAGCCGAAGCGCTCGATCAGCAGGGTTTGGCAATCCGGGCAGCGGGTGTTCTCCAGGTCCCCCACCCGGCCCGGCAGGTTGCCGGCATAGACGTAGCGCAATCCCTCCTGCCGGCCGATCTCGGCCGCCGCCATCAGCATCTCGGCGCTGGTATTGTCCGGATCGGTCATCTTGTAGTCCTGGTGAAAGGCGGTCACATGCCAGGGAATGTCGGGAGACACGCCCGCCAGGAATGCCGCCAGCCGCCGGACTTCATCCTCTGAATCGTTGAATCCCGGGATCAGCAGCGTCACGATCTCGAGCCAGAACCCTTGTCGGAACAGGCTGCGAATGGTCTCCAGGATCGGCTGCAGCCGCCCCCCCAATCTGCGGTACTGGCGATCGCGGAAACTCTTCAGATCCACCTTGTAGAGGTCCACCCAGGGTTTCAGGTACTCCAGCACCTGCGGAGTGCCGTTGCCGTTGGAGACGAACCCGGTGGCCAGCCCTTCCCTGCGGGCCTCCCGGAACACCGCCACCGCCCACTCGCTGGTGATCAGCGGCTCGTTGTAGGTGCTCACCATCACCCGGGCCCGCTGCCTCACCGCCGCCCGGGCCAGGGCCTGGGGCGTGGTCCTGCGAGCGGGCGCCACTGCGGCCGGGTCTCGCAAGGCCTGGGAGGTCACCCAGTTCTGGCAGTAGGCGCAGTGCAGGTCGCAGCCCAGCATCCCGAAGCTGTAGGCCAGCGCCCCCGGGTAGGCGTGAAAGAAGGGCTTCTTTTCGATGGGGTCGCACTGCACCCCTCCGGTGTATCCCCAGGGAACCATCAGCTTGCCGCCCCGGTTGAAGCGAACCCGGCAGACGCCCGGGCGGCCCTCGGGAATGGGACAGCAGTGGCCGCAGGCGGTGCAGCGGATGCGCTTCCCATCCAGCCGCTCCCAGAGCTCGCCCTCCCTCACCTTCTGCTTCAGGGTGTTCTGCAATCGGGACATCGATAGTGTTCCCGGATTCGATGGAGAAACGCCGTGCCGCCGGCCAAGCCGGAACCCCGGCGGGCCCCCCAAGGCTCTTTAGCCCGCATTTTTCACCAGAGGTAGGAGACATCGGTTCTCGGAATCTGGTAAAATACTCTTAGCCCAGGAGTTAACCAGATTCCATGAGGAAAACCGATGCCGACACAGTGTAACACCAAACCCCTGGAGTTTGAACCCCACGGCCGCCGGCGCGTGGTGGCCAAAGCCGAGGTCCTGCCCCGTGGCGCCAACCCCCGTTTCGTCGTCACCTCCCTGTCGGCTCGTGACTATCCCGCTCAACCCCTCTATGAGCAGATCTACTGTGCCCGCGGGGAGATGGAAAACCGCATCAAGGAACAGCAACTCGATCTGTTCGCCGGTCGCACCTCCACCCGCTCCTTCCACGCCAATCAGCTCCGGCTCTTGATAACTTCCTTCGCCTATGTGCTGGTGGAGGGCTTGCGACGAGGGGAGCTGCAATCGACCTCTCTGGCCCGGGCAACTGTCGGTTCCATCCGACTCAAACTGCTCAAGATCGGAGCTCAGGTCACCACATCGCCTGGGCTCACCTGCCTCCCTGATACGCCTCTGACTTGACCGTCACTCCTGGTCCTTGAAGGTGCGGCCACCAAGCCCCATGGTAGAGGTGTCGCTGATTTCGGGGGGAAATGTCGCCTGAGGGTCCTCGGAGCGGCTCAGAAGCCTACGCTGTTGGCTTCTAGCTACCGATCTAGCCACCAACCTTGAAAAACTCGGCCTCAAACGACTCGATGGCCCCTTTTACCGCTCTTTTTTGAACTCTGGTGAGAAATGCGGGCTAGCCCTCACGAATTTCTCTCACGCCAGAGGTCTTACTCGATCCCAACTCGATCAAGCAGAGCGCCTCTTTATGCCACCCAAGCTAGGCGGCCTTCGTGACGTTGATACTGGAGATCCTCTCGAATGGCGCGGCGGGGTACTGTTTCCTCGCAGGTAACTCTCATCGTAGGGTTGTTTGTTATGGAGTGCTCGATAAAGTATGTTCTCATTCACTGAATCACCATGAGTTGATGTCCCGCCCAAATCATCCTTGCCCACCGCGCACCGAGCCCTTGGATCGGTCCCAATTATGCTGGACTGCACCGAGGCCAGAGGACACACAAAAAGTATCATCTCTTGACACCTGCAGCATATCTACCATTAACATCACATCTCCCAGCAGGTGAACCTGTGAGGCTGGTGTTGTCGATCACCGAGTTAAGATAATCCCAGTTGTGGGCACCTCTCCGGCTTTTTACCCCAACCTAGCACTATTGCTCGGGGCGTGCATCATCGACTGTGGACTACCAGGGTGCCGGGGGCTACCCTCCAAGTTGCACCGTCTGGCATGCACATGGCGAGTCCTCCGCGCTGTTTATGCTAGCGATGTCTAAGAAGGAGTCGTGATGAGCGAGCGAGACGCGTTCGAGCGCGTCGTGGCGTCATTGTACGACGCCATGCTCGACGATACCCTCTGGCCGGCCACCTCAGCCCTGATTGACGAGTCCTGCGGCCTGACGGGCAATACCCTCCTCATCTGCGAAGGCCCACAGGACGATTTCCGGGCCCACTTTGTCGGTCTCTGCCACCGGGGGCATCGCCGCCCGGATCTGGAGCGTGAGTACCTTCAGGTCTACTTTCCCATCGACGAAAGCATACCGCGCTTTCGGCGACTGCCGGACAGCAGTTTGGTGCTGGTCAAGAGCCTCTACACGGCCAGGGAACTGAAGACCTCACGTACCTTCAACGAGATATTTTCTCGGGGCAAGTACCGGAATGGACTGAATGTGCGCCTGAATGAGCCGGATGGCTCCCATCTTTCTTTGGGTTTCGGCGATCCCGTGGCCTCGTCGGGCTGGGGCTCTTCGCAGGTAAACATGGTCACACGCTTGGTACCCCACATCCGGCAATTTGTCCGCGTTCGGCAGACCCTGGTCCGAGCTGAGGGGCGCGCCACGACCGTGACCGCCCTGCTCGACAACTCTCGGATAGGCATTCTCCACCTGGACAAGCGTGGGCGGATCCTGGCGGTCAATGACCGTGCCCGCAGCATCCTCCGACGCGGCGATGGGTTGTCGGACCGGGACGGCTTGCTGCGTGCCGCTGGGGGGAGGGACCATCTCCGTCTTGAGCGACTGCTGGCCGCCGCGCTACCGGACTCCGGCGGCACTGCAGTCAGTGGCTCGATGCAGCTTAGTACACGTGAACTTAAATACTAATACGTATTATAGCTAGTCTGTAAGGGGCTACTTGAGGTACAATGGACAGCCGGGAGTAGTCCAGAGTGCCCCGAAGAAGCCCCTATCAGATCCGATTGACCCCGTCCGAGGCCAGTGAGCTTCGCAAACGAGCCCAAAAGTATACGTTGCCGTATTTTCAGGTTCGACGCGCTCAGATGATCTTGCTCGCTGACCAAGGACTGTCCAATCACCAGATCGCTCAGCACCTGCATGTCGGCCGGGATATCGTCAGTAAATGGCGTAAGCGCTTCTTTCAAAAGCGTTTGGCCGCTCTGGAGGACCTTAATCGCTCGGGTCGTCCCCGAGCTTTTCCCCCCAGAGATCGTGGTTCAGGTTAAGGCCCTCGCCTGCGAGTTGCCAGCCCGTCAGGGGGTTCCCCTTTCGCGCTGGAGCCACCGCGGTCTGGCCCGACAGGTCTGTCAATCCGGCCTGGTGGCCTCCATCAGCGGTACCACCGTCTGGCGCTGGCTCCACCAGGATGCCATCCGTCCCTGGCAGTATCGCTGCTGGCTGTTTCCCCGCGACCGGGACTTCTTCGCCAAGGCCAGCCGCCTGCTCGATCTCTACCAAGGCCTTTGGGAAGGTCAGCCGCTGCGTCCGGATGAGTTTGTCTTGT
>JAJDUG010000048.1 GCA_022826755.1 Acidobacteriota bacterium | reverse complement strand
CAAGCATTGTCGAACAGCGAGCCGATCCGGTCCGGGCGCCCTCCGTGCACAGGGGACATCGACTGGTGCCGGCCGTCGACAACGCCAGCGTCCGGTTGGCCCGGCCGCATGTCCATACCGGGACGACCGAACGGTTACGTTGGCGGACAGGTCAGCCGACCATCAACCCTGAGTCCGAGGCCGTCAATTGGAGTGGTACGCTGCCCGACTGCGGCAAGGGGACCTCGAAAACCACGGCACCCAGCGTGTCCTCAGATTCAAGAAAAAGGGAGGCAAGTAGCGGGAGGTCCCCGTTCGGCACGGCCTCGACAGCTGGATCGGGGAATACTTGGCGACAACTGGGATCGCGGACTCCTTTAAAGAGGCCCCCTGTCCCGATCGACCCTGGGCAAGCAAGAGCAACTCTCCCCCAGGGCACTGTCGGCCAACTCCATGGGCCTCATGCTCAAGCGCCGGCTCAAGGTTGCCGGACTGCCTCCGATTATCAGCCCTCACAGCTTCCGTGTCCTGGTGGTCACAGACCTCGTCTGCCAGGACGTGCCGTTCAAGGACGTGCAATACTTGGCTGGCCACGCCAACCCCAGGACCACCCAGATCTATGACCGGCGCCGACGTCGCGTTACGCGGAATATTGTGGAGAGGGTTTGAGTGTGAAGCTGGACTCAGCCGGTAAGCCTTCCCATAAAATCACAGGTTTACTACCGGGCCGACACATAGGCCCCATCGCCGCTCCGTTGCCTTGGAGCTCCTCCGTCATTAACGACCCCGTAGGCCAAGAAGGGATTGTTGCCAGAAGTCTTCCGGACCCGGACGTAGCCATGGGTGATCCCCCGTACATGATTGGCCAGGATTCCGTTGATCTGGCGCCAGCGCCGTGTGGGGAGCGGCTGGGTCGTGACTGTCTTGGCCAGCATCCCGGTGTCTCCATCGTAGATGTCGAGCTCGAAGACGCTATCGCTTGAGTCGACTTCTCCGGTATTGACCAAGGCCAGGTTGCTGCGGTTTTCCGCATCCTGCTGCAGGCCGTCGACCCAGGCGCTGGTGGCGAAGGCCGCCCCGTCCGGCACTGCAGGATAGAAGACGCCGTATTGACCCCCACGGCCGTCGGGCGTGCTGGTACGGGCGCCGATCATGATCCCGCTCATGTCGCCGCTGTCCACCCTGGCGAACAAGGCTCCCGCCAGCCCACCTCTTGACGAGCGCAGGCCGTCCACACCCTTCCGCCGCAATTCAGTGTCAATGACATCAGGGATGATCCGCTGCTGGCCGGCTTCCAGCTTCAGGCTGAAGCGGGCGGTCCGATCGGGCGTGGCGAGCCCGTCGGCCACAAAGTTGAGATGAATCGTCTTGGTTTCTTGGGAGAAGTTCGTCACTGTCAGTTCGCTGGTGAACTCACTGGTCTCCACGATCACCGGAAGGGTCTGGCCCGCGGCTCCCGCCAGCGAGCTGACCGTGACCGGAAAGACGAAGGAGCCGTCGGAGTTGGTCTGATCATTGATCACCCCATAGGCGTAGAACGGCGCCGTCCCACTCACCCGTTCCACCTTCACATAGCCGTTGGGCACACCCCCCAATACCCCTGAATACTGATGGAACGATCCCGGCTCCAGTTCCTCCTCCTTCAGTACCTGGGGAGGAGATCCTGCTGCTTCTCCCGAATACACCGTCGTCCTTACGGTAATCGCTCCATCCGTCCCCAGGTTCTGGATAGCCACGTTGGAGCGGTCCCGGCTGTTCTGACGCAGCCCACACAGATAAACGGCTTCCTCAAACCCTGCCTCCACAGGAACTCCCACGTAGGCCAGTCCTGCTCTCCCCTCAGGTACCGCCGTGGTCGTCCGCACGAGAACGCCCACCTCGGCTGTGATCGGCACCTCCACCCGCAGCGTCCCCAGGCGGTCCCCCCTCCCCGGGACCGGCATCCCCAACTTCCTCAGATATCCCAGGGCGTCGGGCTCGATTCTCTGCCTGCCCGCCTCAAGCACCTCTGAAACCACACCGCTTCCCCCTCCCCTGTGGGCCGTGTAGGTATAGTCCAGCGTTATGTCCTCGTCACCCCGGTTGGTCAGGGTCAACGCCGATGTGAATAAGGAGTTGCTGCGCCCGGTCGAGTTCAGGATCACCGGGATGAAAACATCCCCCCACGGCGGCGGTTGAAGGTCCCCGTTGCCGCCGTTCCCATCGCCGGGATTCGGATCGCCTGTCACCACGATGTCGTAGTCTTGGGTCTCACCGCTCTGGTAGTTCTCGCAGACCCCTTGGCCTTCACCGCTTAGCATCTTGTACTGTGTACGGACGCGCAGGCGAACCCTGCCAATGTAGGCATCTGTCGGAACGGTCACGTTTGCGCAGACCGTGACCGGGTTGTCTCGATTGGTCAGTCGAACTTCCGAGTTCATGACCTGTTCGGTACTTTCATCGAAACCTCCATCTCCACCCCAGTCGATCCACGCTTCCACACGGTTGATGTCATCCATGACGGGCACTTCTGTGCTGGTGGTGACACACAGCTCGACCGTGGAGCCCGCTTTCACAGTGACCGTGTCGTCATTGAACCTATGGCCATGATTAACGTCGTCGGCATGGTCTAGGGAGCCCAGGACGACTCTAGCGATGTAACCAAATTCGTCGTACCTTGGCCCGCTACTACAATAGGGGTAGATAGGGAAATCATCCGCTGCTTGACAGGAGGATTTCCATACTTGCCAATCCTCTTCGAGCTTAGGCGCTTCAGCAGCCATGTGAGCGGTGTAGGCCATATATTCTCCTCGACGCATGTACTCGAGCAGTGTGTCGACGAAATCCCGATGGTGCTCCATCAGGAAGCGGACGGCAAGATGCCGATGGCGGTATCGGGTGGGGATGGAATCAGAATGGAGGAGTGTCTCCGTCAAGGAGTAGGGCGATTCGCATCTGGGCAAGCCAATATAGGGGGACACTTCGGCGGCCAGATATTCAGCGAGGCCTTCTATCCACCAATGGATGCTATCGTCGTCCCAGCGATAGAGGCCGCGGGTGTTGAAGCGACCGTCCAGATGGTGAGCGTACTCATGCTCGAAGTTTCGGATGGGCAATTCGGGATCAGGGGCGTATTTGGCGTCCTCGTATTCGACCGCGACCATCTCGGCCGATGTGTTCGGATCGCTCGGATCATTTTCGTAATAGATGCCGCTGCAGGTATCGGCGGATATGCCGAATGCGCCCGATTCCATGTCCCGGCAATCGGCCTTGTCATCGAACACATATATGTCCAGATGGCTGTTGAGATCGCCGGGTACCGGGGTGCACTGGGTATCGAACAAGGATTGAAAGGCTTGTCCCTCCTCATACAATCGCCGACAACCCGTCGCCATTATGTCCAGCTCCAGGTCCTGCGCATGGATGGTCATGCTGTCTCCGGAACAGGCGTTGACAGGACACACCATTGTGTCGGTGAAGAGCGCGGCCCGAAAGTTGGCATTGAAGCCCTCACCGGCGTACCAATCGCATAGTCCGTATCGCCTGCAGTTCCGGTAGTCGTTGTAGTCGATCTCGGCGACCATGCGCAGAAAAAGAGTCTTGGTCTCGGGCCGGTTTCGGTATGTGGTGAGGACGGACTGAGCGACGGGCAGCACGTAGTCGTAGTTGGTCGTGTTTTTGTACTTGAAATAACGCCCCAATTCATTGACCGATCGTTCCATGATCCATTGCGAGGACGTTCCCAACCACCGTTCGGCCAAGGCGAAATCCCGAAATGCGTGGACAAGGCCGCGGTTCTCTCCAACGACAGCACCGAAGCCGGATTGCACGTGCCCCAAGCGGACAACATCCATCACCGTAAGCATCGCCCGGGGGAAGGCGGGAATGGCGGCATAGTTGTCATCCCAAGCATTGAGCCAACCCTCGACCATGCTCAAGTACAACCCGCTCATTCCATATTCGATGATGGTGCGTCCGACTTCATACAAGTTGTCAGCATGCTCGCTGCCGGCATACCGGAACAAGGAGTGGTGGACGAACGAGTCGATAGCGGCCTTGACGGCCGTATGTACAGGGGATCCAACATCGATGGAATAGCCCTCCGCGTTGATCCATTCGTCACCATCGCAACTACGTCTTGTGAGACAATACAAGTGAATATCCCTAGCCATCCGCAAGTAGAGAAATAGTTGTTCAACCCCTGTGTTTTGCGATGCGTCGTAGTCTGTCATCGCTTCGGGGATGCTGTTGGCCACGGTGAGCACGTTCGACTCAAGGGACACCGCAATTTGCAACGGCCGGTCCGAAACCCGTTCAAGGAATCGGAGGCATCCGAGATCGCCTCCGCGCACCGCTTGCACCAGAGCGTCGTCGGTCGCGCTACGCAAGACGGCATACAGTTCCGCGCAACCTTCGTCTGCCCTGACCAGTGCGGGCGACTGGGACAATACGAGAACCGCGACGACCATGGACAGAATCACGCGACTGGATTGGGTCATGGTTTCTTTCGCAAGCAATTCCAGTTGAAATCGCGGAAATGGCAGCGTTATGGGTTCAACCGCATGCGCGTAAAACTAACATGTGCAACCAGATAGATACAGTGTTTTGTAGTGAATTATCCTGGTGAGGATGAGATATCCGCCAGTCTGACGAATTCAATCCGTCTCGTTCCAGTGGCACTATGGGAGGCTGCGAGCTAACCAATAATTCAATTGGATAAGTCGGAGAGTCCAGAGCGGTTTTGTGGTCATATGGCCTTCCCGCAGGGATCACTGTGGTGAGAGCGACCCTCCCCGAGGAGGGTTAAGTGGTGGACCGAAGGGTGGACCACTTAACCTGCTCCGATGGCGCATCAGCACCAAAAATCGGGGGGTCGCTCTCACCACTTCCTCCCCCTCCCGTGCGGCGCCACGACGCGGTGTGCGAGGCGGGGACACGCGATGCCGGCGCCGCACGGGGCTTTATCCCGGAAGACTCGGGAAATCCGTGCCAACCCTTGTCCAATGCGGATTCCGGGGCACAACCTGGACCACGACGGCGAGGGCTCCGCCCTCTGAGAAAAAGGCGCCGTGGTTGCTCACGAAGTGGACCACTTGGGTGGACCCCCCTCCGTCAATAAGTGGTCCACCTCTACGACGCCACGTCCTTGACCCCCGGAGGCGGAAATCGTCGATCATTGCGCGGCCGTTGGAGGCCGGGTTTTCCGGCTCCCGTTGGACGATCTTCTCCATGACGACATCAAGGCCGCCGTTGCGTTCGACGGTGTCCTGCCCTGTGAATCCGCGAGCTCTGCTGGGGGCAGGCTGCGATTTCCAGCCCTGGCATGGCAGAGCACCCCGGAACGCGTCCTGCACCGATTTCCCTCTCAGAGACCGTAGGTCCCGCCGCTTATGGGGAAACCGGAATTCTTGGCGGAACCCGCTCCAAAGAGAGGCCCACACCTGCCCGTTGCTGCAGTTTTTCAAGATCGGGCATACCCTGGTATCCGGGAATTTTACTAGATCCGGCGCTGTCCGGATGCGGCTCAGTGTTCGCTGCCAAGTCGCTTACCCTCAACTATCCAACGATCCCGTTCCTGCTCTACCCTGGAGATCTCGAATTTCCCTCGGCTGCCATGTAGCTTCGAGTAGTGCGTAACTCTTACACCCGTTCGCAAAGTGAAACGCATTCCATCTGGGATTTCCTCAACACTCATGACTGTGGCAGTGGCGATGACTGGATCTGTGCCAAGCAAGAGGACAATCTCACTGCTCTTCAGTTTCATTGTGAAGTCCCGAATTTCCCGAGTTTTGCTGGGCAGACTGCGTTTTCCCAGCCCCTGACGTGCCTCAATCCCTAAGTTTGCGTCCTGCGCCTCTGAGGAGCCTGCCGAACCCACTGGCCAAAGTCGGCCAGCGTGCTATCCAGGAAACCGCCAAGCGCCAGGAAAGGAGGTTTACCTTGTGGAGTGACTGCCAACTCTGCTTGACCCATCAGGCCGGCGGTCGCGGGAAGGTACTTCAGATTTGCTTTTGCCCGAAATCCTTTTCATCTCCCGCCTGTGCCACAGGTTTATTGCCAGATAGCAAACACACCCGATCATTAGTAACCGAAATCCAACCAGAGGCCCGCTGACGTACCTTGTGTAGTCGATGAAGAACAAAGACCAGATACCGACCGACCAAATACCAACTAACCAGAAAATCAACTCCTTCCCATGCACTTTCTTCGATGGACATCTGTTTTGGAGGTCTATTTTTCGGCCGCGCCATTGAAAGAATAGCCAACAGGCAATCGGCAGGTTCACTAACAGCAAAATGCTAATGTCCCATTCGGTCATCGCGTTGTTCACCGTGATTGTCGATCGAATAGAGTGCCATTGTCTGCGGCGCTTGAACAAGTCCGAACGGGCGTAGGCTACCTCAACCTGGTTCCCGACCACATGCGCCAACGCCGCCTCGATCACCTCCTGGGGATGATCTATCTCCTCACTCGCCCAGTCGCGGAAGGCCGAGCGGAACCCGTGCGCCACGGCCGCGAAATGATCGACGATTTCCGCCTCTGGGGGTCAAGGACGTGGCGTCAGATGGCCTTCCACCCGTTCGACGAGGGGGAGGAAATCTGGCATGGAAGCGATCCTGCTACGCACAACGCCTTTCTCTCAGAGGGCGGAGCCCTCGCCGTTGTGGTTGGAGACGTTCACGAAACGCCGCATCGGACGCGGGACAACACGGATTTTCCGCCTCCGCTGCGGACAAGGGAAGCGAGGCTGCGCCTCGCGTGTCTCGCCCTCGCCCGGCGTAACGGCGCGCCGCACGAGAGGGGTGCTGGTGGTGAGAGCGACCCCCCAGATTTTGCCGCTGGTGCGCCACGGAGGAGGGCACGGGTGGAAGCCCGGGTGGAAACCCGGACGGCACCCCTTTGCCCCCCTTGCGGGAGGTCGCTCTCACCACAGAGATCCCTGGCGGGAAGGTCTCCGGACGTCCAGTCGCGCTCACGGTGGATGAGTGTTACCCCGTGTAGCTTTGTAACCTCTTTGTTGCTTGATGTGTTGCTATGTATCTGGATGTTGCACCGTGTTGCGCTTCCTATCCACGTCTCCTCCGCACCCGGCGTGTTCTCCAGGCTTGGCTCTCGCCTTGGCCCTGCCTCCTTACTCCGCGGGGTCCACGGTGTTCCCCGACCCTTGGGCCAGGTAACGCGCCCAGTCGTCCATCAGGAGGCGTCGGCGCTCGAACAGGTCCGAGCGGGCATAGGCCGCCTCGACCCGGTTGCGGACCACGTGCGCCAGGGCCGCCTCGATCACTTCTCGGGGATGATCCGTTTCCTCACCTGCCCAATCCCGGAAGGTCGAGCGGAAACCGTGCGGCACCGCCGCAAATCCAAGCTGGCGCAGCAGGCGGCGCACCGCGCTGTCATGGAGAGGCTTCCCGCCCCCATTGGTGAACACCAGGGGACTGTCTCCCTCCTCAAGTGCCCGTGCTGCCTCCAGAATCTCCAGGGCGCGTCCGCACAGCGGCACCCGGTGCCGGCGGTTGGTCTTCATCCGCCTGGCCGGAATGGTCCACACCCTTCCGCTACGATCGATCTCCTCCCATTCGGCCCACCGTACCTCGCTCCATCTGGCGGCCGTCAACACCAGGAACTCAAGGGCCAACCTGGCGGCCGGCAAGGCGGTCGATGCCCGCACCTTCCGGATCACCGCAGCCGCCTCCCGATGGGGCACGGCCTGCATGTGCTCGGTAACATCCTTTTGGGAACCCAGCACCGGGCTGATCCGGTCGCAGGGGTTGTCGATCCTGTATTCCATGGCTACGGCCCATTCCAGGACGGCCCGCAGGCGCTGGCGCACCCGCTTGGCCGTGGCTACCTTCCGGTGCCAGAGGGGGGTGAGGATCTCCAGCACGTCGGCGCTGGTGACCTCTGAGACCGGAACCTTGCCGATGCGGGAAAAGGCGAAACGGCTCAGACTGGACAGCCACTCGCGGGAGTGTCTCGGCGTGCGCCAGCCGTCCCGCTTCTGTTCCAGTACACGCAGGGCGGCTTCGGCGAAGGTGGGGATGCCCTCGGCGCGTCGTTTCTCTGCGAGCGGGTCACCGCCCTGGCGGGCGAGCTTGCGGTTGGCGAGCGCCTTCTCCCGCGCCTCGGCCAGGGGAACGCGGGCAACGCTGCCGAGTCCGAGCTCACGGCGGCGGCCGCGGACGAGGAGGCGCTGAATCCAGCTTCGGGTACCGCTGGGCTGAACGAAGAGGTACAATCCGTTTCCATCGGCGTGTCTACCGGGCGGAGCGGAGCGAATGAAGGCAGCCGAGAGGGCCTTTTGGGGATGGCGGCCTTTCGGTTTCGTCTTGCGTAGCAGACGGGCGGTATGGGTTACAGTAATCATCCCCTAATTATATGGGGGATGGCAGTGGATTGCAAAGGATGTTTCGAGTCGGCTGAGGGTATGTCTACATCGTCTAAGACGCTGATATACTATACAGTTATAGACTACAATGGATGAGAGTAAACGCTACTGGAATTGATAGGAATGTTGCTGCACGGAAAGCTGACTCGCTGCGTTTTCCCTCGCCCGAACCCACGGGGCGTTCCCTTTGAGTGGGTCAAGAACAGTGTCTTTCTTGGTGTGTCTTCGTGGTCCTTCGGTAGAGTCGAGAACTGGCGCGTTGACTGTAGGGTCCGGTGGCACTTCCGTCGCTTTCGCTTCGGGCCTCAGTCCGGCTCCCCTATCACGTTTCCAGTCCCCGCTCTCCGAACCGGACGTG